>CAYRRA010000128.1:0-12557 GCA_964426355.1 uncultured Anaerolineaceae bacterium | reverse complement strand
AAGTGGAGACGCGCAGGGCGTTTTGGTAACAGGAGAGACTGTGTAAGGTCAGCGATAAGCGGTTTTGTGAGAAAGTAGAATGAACTATGGAAAGAATCGTTAATTGTGAGATGATTGTTGCAGGTGAAGCAGAGGGTAAGGTCCTCTTTAGCGATGAGCCACTCAGCTTTTGGGGCGGGTATGACCAGGAAACCGGTGAGATCATCGACCGGAGACACCCGCTTTCGGGTGAGAATGCGACGGGTCGTATCCTTGCTATTCCATCCTCACGTGGTTCTACGACCACGGTTTCAGTGCTGTTGGAGGCATTGTTGTCGGGGAAATCGCCATCCGCTATTTTGATTGAACGCATCGATCAATATTTCACTCTTGCGGCGGTGATTGCAGAAGAATTCTTCCATAATGTGTTTCCAGTGGTGTTGGTTCCTAAGGCAGAATTTTCCCGCCTGCGGGAAGTGGAATGGCTTAAAGTTCGAGCTGATGGCAGCATTATTATCTGAAGGACAGAAAAGATATGATAAGATAAGCCCGAATATCCGCTATCGGATGGGAGTCATCCATGCTGAAAGAAATGATTAAGAAACACGCATTGTGGTTTTTGGTTCTCATGGCATCAACCACGGCTGTATTTTTGCCGATGAATGATCACATGATGTTCACGCATCAGCACAACGATTTTGATGAGCACATAGATTTTGCCCGGGCATTGCAAGAGGGGAGGGAAATGCCAGAGCACATCGCTGCGCATCCCATCTGGCAGCTTTGCCTGTTGGCAACCAGCCATCTTCTGAATGTCTCGCTGGAGAATGCAGCCATCTTTTTACAAATGCTCCTGCAATTTGGGCTTGCGTTGGTTTTGTACGCCTGGGTGCAAAACCGGCTGCCTGCTGTTCACCCGATTCTTTGGGTTCTCTTACCGCTGGCAATGATGCTGTCAGCGCAGATTATGCTGTTGGTGTTTCGGGATGGGTTGTTCTACCTCGGGTATGTGGGTATGAATACGCACCACAACCCCACCATTAATTTGCTCAAACCATTTGCGGTATTGTTGTTTATCTACGGTATTGGGTTGACTGAGGGGAAGATTTACTCCTGGTTACAGGTGCTTTTCTGTGCTGCCCTGGTGATATTTTCCACACTGGCGAAACCCAATATGATCATTTGTTTAATGCCTGCTTTGGGGATTTTGCTGCTTCTGCGCCTGTTCTTACGCCGAGCTATCGATTGGAAGATGACGATCCTGGGGGTTTACCTGCCTGCGGTACTGGTGTTAGCCTGGCAATTCTTGTATACCTACGGTTCCGGGCAACCGGGTGTTCTTCTTGCCCCATTTCTGGTGATGCGGTCTTTTTCAAGTCTTTTACTCCCCAAGTTTTTCCTTTCCGTATGGTTCCCGCTGCTCGCAAGCCTGGTTTTTTTCAGGCAAGTAGTTCGTGATTCGGGCATGCGTTTGGGGTGGTTGTGCTTCTTCTTTGGTGCGGGATACACCTATTTACTTGCCGAAGGGGGTGAGCGATTGTTGCACGGGAATTGGGGTTGGAGCGGAGAAATTGCGTTATTTGTATTGTTTGCAGTCGCAGTAGTATTTTTCTTTATGCAATGGCAAAACAGGCAACGGGGTACGGCATGGTGGGTGGTATTCTATATTGGATTTCTTCCGCATGTCCTTGCCGGCGGGGTTTATTACGCCTACACCTGGATGAGCAGCACTTTTTTATAATCCCGCAGGAGCTAATTAAAAAATACGACATTTCCAACATAACCAGGGATACATCCAGCCAGTCTTTATCCGCCGGTGATGGGGGGATAAAAGTCGATCTCATCTGTTTCGGAGACCACAGTTGCCATCTGGTCAGGATATGCCATCACGTCCACCTGGTTGATGCCGATATGGACATGCACATGCAGCTCGCCATGCTGGTTAAGCCAGACGGGTTTTAGCGCAGGGTATGTGGAGATGACTCGGTCGACGACATCCTGTACGGTACTGTTTGGGGGAAATGAAATATCGGTGACTTTTACACCGGCGTATTCACTGAAAGTAGAGTAGAACTTAATTTTCATCGGTTGGCTTCCTGAGGGGTATTGTAATCGATTTTCCTTAAAGCAACCCTGAAAAGCAGTAATTCTCAATTTTGGTTGGTATAATCCTATGCAAGGGTGTATTATGCCAATAATCGTATTGCCTGATGAAGTCGCATCACAAATTGCTGCTGGAGAGGTGGTTGAGCGACCCTCATCCGTTGTAAAGGAATTGCTCGAGAACGCGCTGGATGCCACTGCAAAGCAGATTATTATCCGGGTTGAAAAAGCCGGCAAAAAGCTGATTGAAGTTTATGATGATGGGGTGGGTATCCCGTTGAAAGAAATGCAGCTTGCAGTAGCCAGGCATGCAACCAGTAAACTTAGAACTGCGCAGGATTTACAGCACGTGCAAACGCTCGGTTTTCGCGGTGAAGCGTTGGCGTCCATTGGGTCGGTTTCCCGATTCGCGCTGATTTCCCGAACTGCACAATCAGAAGTCGGCGGAAAACTGGAAGTAAATGGGGGACAGATGGGTTCAATTCAGCCGATTGGTGTTGCGGTGGGCACTTCGGTGGGTGTTCGTGATTTGTTTTATAACGTGCCTGCCCGGTTAAAATTTCTCAAATCAGATGCCACCGAACGTCAACGGGTGGACGAACTGGTCTCCCGATACGCATTGGCGTACCCGGCGGTGCGATTTCAGCTTTTCCATGATGGAAAAGATGTGCTGAAGAGCACAGGAAGCGGCGACCGCCGTGAGGTGCTCGCTGAACTGTATGGGATTGAACTTGCACGACAGTTAATCGACGTTTCTTTTCAAGAGGATGATTTTCAGGTCAGCGGATATATCAGCCCAATCTCCGTAACGCGTTCCAACCGCAAGGAAATATCATTTTTTGTGAATGGCAGGTGGGTGCAGGATATTGCTTTGAGCAGTGCGCTGGTCAAGGCGTATCAGACTTACCTGATGGTAGGTCGATACCCGTTGGCATTTCTTTTTATTAACCTTTCACCTGACAGGGTGGATGTTAATGTACACCCGACCAAGGCTGAAATTCGATTTGAGGACTCAGGGGCGGTTTTTGCACGGGTGCAGCGGGCGGTCAAACGGGCATTGATGTCCTTTTCACCTGTACCGCAAATACCCACGCGTTTATGGCATCCGCATCCAGTAGACCGGATGGTGGATCCCGCGTGGGATATGGCAGCAGATACGCATGTCTCTAACGTAGAAATGTCCGGTTTGCAGCCAGAGACGGCTGCACCCCCCGCACAAGTAGAGCTGCCCGGTACAGGCATGCCGTTGCTGCGGTTAATTGGGCAAATCGGGGGAACTTACCTGGTGGCAGAGGGTCCTGATGGGCTTTACCTCATCGATCAACATGCAGCGCATGAACGCATCTTGTATGAACGGTTTATCAAACGCCTGGGGGAAGCAATCCCTTCTCAGGTGCTTTTAGAGCCGGTGGTCGTGCAAATTCCTCCCGAAAAAGCGCGCCTGCTGGAAGAGCAAACAGAGCTATTGGGAAGCCTGGGTATCCAGATTGAGCCGTTTGGTCCTGGCTCGTTTCGGGTGCGTGCCATCCCGGCATTTTTGTCCGGAGCAGATCCAGCAGCCATCGTTCAGGTGATCCTGGGTGATTTTGAAGAAGATGAAACTCCGTTTCAGCACGAGTTAGAGAAAAGGCTAATCGCTCGCATTTGCAAACGGTCGGCGGTTAAGGGTGGACAGGTTTTATCTGGGGAAGAACAGGAAAAACTACTGCGAGACCTGGAGGCGTGTCAATCGCCACGCACCTGCCCACATGGACGTCCTACGATGATCCATCTTTCGGTGGATTTGCTGGAGCGTCAATTTGGGCGGCGAGGGAGCCTCTGAACGAATCAGCAACTATACGCTAGTTGGGGCGGTTATTGACCGTTTGCATAATTTTAGCTGCCAGCTCGTTATACCGCTTGTTGAGAGTGCTGTCTAACTGGATGGAAAGCATTGGTTTTCCCTGTGTTTCCGCTTGAATCGCAATTTCTGGAGCAGGCGGAATAACGGCAGCCAGGGTGTTTTCCAAAAAATCCTCAATATCTTTAACAGAGGATTGCAAGCCTGAGGGGAATTTGTTTACAAGGATCAGGCTTAAAGGTTTTGCTTTGCCGAATCCCCATTCAGACAATTCGAGTGAGAGCCGCCGTGCACTTAATATGCCGGCGGGGTATGGATCAAGAAGCAAGAATATTTCGTCACAGAGGGGAATCAATTCGTCCAAGTTGATCAGGTTGCCGGAACCCAGGTCAAGCAATACTAATGAAGCCAACAAAGGCAATAATTTAACCGTTTTCTTCATTTGTTCGGTTGCGGAAAGCAATTTGACTTCATCGATCTGGCTGTTTGCTACGAGCAGTTGAACGCCATTGACAGACATTTGTAACTGATCGTTAAGTGCTGCTGTTGTAATGGCTCCTGGGCTGAGACGCAATAGCTTACCCAAATTTTCGCTTTTTTCCAACTTTAAAAAGTCTGCCCAGTATCCATGTCCTGGACGGAGTTCAGCCGCGATGACATCCCTGTCACTGAGCTGTCGGTAGCTGATTCCCAGGTTTAGGGTAAAGGTTGAAACGCCGATGCCGCCCCGTGCTGCCAGGATACCAATGGTATATCCTTTCTCACCAAAAGTCGATCCGAGCATTTTCGAACGAGTGATCAAGGATTTAACCCTGGCGACCAATTCTGCAGGATGAATGGGTTTGGTCAGGTAATCATCAATGCCGGATTCGTAACCTGCCACGCGGTCATCGACCTGGTTTCGAGCACTGAACATGAGAATGGGGATATTGGTTGTTTCGGGATTTTCACGCAGGTTACGGGTAACCTGGTAACCATCCATGCCGGGCATCATGACATCCAGAAGAATCAAATCAGGTTGTTCGCTTTGCGCAAGGTGGATAGAGGTTGGACCATCATGCGCTCCGATTACCTCATAGCCCTGTCTTTTCAATACAATGGATATCAACCGTACGGTTTCAGGGTCGTCATCAACGAGAAGAATTTTTCCCGACATATATTCCTCAGTCTGTTTTAAAAAAAAGTAAATAGTTATCCGGGTAGGAAAGAGATGACATCTGTTTGATGCCATCTGATTTGGTTGTTATTCTTGAAGAGGTGCTGTTGTTTTTTTTAATCACAGCAACCCGATAGACCCGCAACCAGCCAAAACCGTTAACCTGGATACGAAAATGAAAGTACCTGTAATTTTCTCACCAGGGACGGTTGATCTCTTACTCCCGTCCTCATCACAACGATACTTATGAAAGTCTAGCATAAACCAGAGGGGCATTCAAGCGAATTTTGGGGTAATGTGTACAATTTTTGATTTTTTACATGCTTTTTATATGGTCTGCAAAGTATAATGATGGTGATGAACCTGGAAAAGATTGATCGCATCTTGCAGCAAGAATGTTGGTTGAAAAAAAGCTCTCCGATCATCCTGGCATTATCAGGAGGACCCGACAGCCTGTGTTTGTATGATGTGATGACGCATCTGGGATATGATCTGATCGCCGCACATCTGGATCACATGATCCGTCCAGAGTCGCAGAGTGAAGTAGCTGCTGTGAAAAAAATGGTCTCCGAAAGGGGAGGGAAAGGTATATTTGGGCGGGAGGATGCCCCTGCTTTTGCGGCTTCTAACGGGATGTCTATCGAGGAAGCTGCCCGGCATTTGCGCTATCGTTTTTTGTTTGCCCAGGCAGAAGCTCATCAAGCGCAGGCTGTTGCAGTGGCTCAGCACGCAGATGACCAGGTGGAAACCATTTTGATGCATTTTTTGCGCGGAACAGGGCTTGCTGGTTTATCAGGGATGCATTTCAGACAGGCGCCCACCGAGTGGCATCCTGTTATTCCGCTGGTTCGCCCGTTATTGGATACCTGGCAAGATGAAATTGATGCGTATATCGATGCTCGTCAACTGGATGCCATAATTGATCAAAGCAATTATGAAACGGTTTATTTCCGCAACCGCATCCGGCATCAATTGATTCCCATGCTTGAGCGTGAGTACAACCCGCAGATGAGAAAAGCGATCTGGCGCCTTTCAAAAACGCTAAAGGATGATGCTCTTTTGATTCACGAACTGGTTGAAGGTGACTGGTCGAAATATTCCAGAGTGGTTGGAGAGTGCGAGGTTCACCTGGACGCAGCAGCGTTGAAAGCCAGCCAACCAGGATTAAAACGCAACCTTATTCGGAGAGGTTTGGCTCATTTTTCCTCTCCCACGAGCGAATTTGGGTATGATGATATTGACAAGGTGATGGATTTGCTTGACAAGCCTACGGGAAGGGAAATGCAGCTTGCGAACCATTTAAGAGCCATAGTTACAGGTGGAGAGCTTATTTTCTTCAAAGAAAACAAGGCGCTCTGGTTGTTTGATTACCCGCAGATACATAGTGGTGTAGAAATCATTTCTGAAGGAGAATACAAGTTGGGTGAAAATTGGGTTATTCATATCACCCAATCCAATCTGACAGCTCCCGGGGTTTTTGAGCCATCTCCTGATCTGATGCAGGTTGTTTTAGATGCGGATTGCCTTGAATTTCCACTTCTTGTGCGGACATCTCTGCCCGGTGAGCGGTTTAAACCTTTCGGGATGCAAGGACATTCTGTGAAGTTATCCGATTTCTTTGTGAATGAAAAGCTGCCCAGGCGTGTACGCCAAAAATACCCGCTCGTCGTGAGCGGCAGGAACATCATTTGGGTCCCGGGTTTTCGTATTGCAGATGGTTACCAGGTTAACTCAGATACAACCCGTGTGGTCTGCATCAAGCTGCATCAACCATGAAAAAATTCCGTTTCAACGGGCGCAGTATCCAAAAGATCTTTTGCAAGAAGAAAAACAACTTTTTTATTCTTCTGAATCTTCAGCCAGCTTTCGAAGTTTTGCGCTAATTTCGCGCCATTGAATCTTAGAAATGCCCATTTTTTGACGAATTTTTTCGCGATCCATATCTGACCGCCAATCGTTCAAGGCTGAAGTCCAACGGCACATATCAAAAGAGAGGTGTTTTTCCAGACCTGCTTCACGGCTGAGGTCTTCGAGCAGGTATTCCAGGCGGCGAGGCGACCAGGGAAAGAGCTTTTCATCGGGTTGATATTGAGCAATGTATTCTCGGTTGCTTTCAACCCAGCCTGTGGATAAGGATATTTTTCGCTCTTTGTACCGATTTTGAGGGGAAGCATAACGGACAAACAGGATCGCCCCATCCTGTGTTTCGGTATCGATATGATTGAGATTGATTCCCAGGCATTCTCCCTTTTTTATACCGGTTTCGAGAAGTAGTTTTAACAAGGTGTAGGGACGCGCATCCGCTTTAATGAGGTAACGCTTTGTCCGCGCGATTTCCAATACCTTTTCTTCTTCTTCAGGAGTGAGGACTTCCGGTAGAGGGCTTATCACCGATTTTTGGATGATTTTCTCCGCTGGATCGATGACGAGAACACCGAATTTATGCAGCCAGCGGAAAAAGGATTTGATGGATGTAATCCGGCGGGAATAGCTTTTTGGACTGCATGGAACACCGCGCCCATTTTCCAACCAGTTGAGGAAATTGTTCAACTCATTTGTTGTTACGTCTCCGACCGCTTTATCTGGGGGGATGAAGGATTCCAGCAGTCTAATATCGCCGAGAAATGCTTTAATGGTGTAAGGGGATTTGTCTTGATCCTGTAAAAACATCTCCCAGGCAAGGATGGCAGGCGTGAAGGGAGTTGCACGGGTGATGTGTGCTTCATTTGATGTTTGCTGCGCAGACATATTAACACTCTCCTGAGTATCGATTTGCGTATAGTCTTAATTCAGTTTAATAGAATTAGAGAATATTGTCAACCACCCAAAACAATATCTTTTTGGAGAATGTCAGGATAATTCTTAGGGAATTATTCCTGGTAAATTACCCGACGTATCAAGCTTTCGATCGCTGCCTGGTTGGGAAGCAAGACCATAGCGCCGCCTTCTGTGATGTACCCGGTGGTCATGGTTGAGTCAATATAGTATTGATTGAGATGCCCCGCCTGATTTAATGAAGGAACTACAGTAATAAGGTTAAGGATGGTACCCAAGTCAAGATCGGTTTCAACTGTGCCGCGATAAGCATCATACAACTCACCAGCACGGGTGATGACATCGAAGCTGGTAAATTTCTTCAGGATGGCATAAAGCACTTCTTGCTGGCGCCGATTGCGGTCGAAATCATTTGTGCTGTAGCGCGAGCGTACATACCACAGGGCAGTTTCGCCATTCATACTTACCAGTCCAGGACCTGCTGAACAATAGCCATTCACTGCCTGGGGTAGGTCGCAGGTATCATACAGGTTTCTTGCGCAATTAACCTCAATGCCACCCAATGAATTGATGATATTCGCAAACCCCTGGAAGTTGGTCATGATGTAATAGTCGGGGTGGACATGAAAGTTGTATTCCATGGTCTGCTGGAGAAGAGCGAAACCACCAAAGGGCATGGCTGTGTTAAGACGGTTCAACCCCCGCCCAGGGATATCAACATAAAGATCGCGTGGGAAAGAAATGGCATTGACGATATTCTGTTGGGTGTCAATCGAAACCAAAACCATCACATCAGTTCGATAGCCAGAAGAGGGGCGATAGTCGTTACCCAATACCATGATATTGATTGTTCCGGTGGGTGACTTGTTCTCGTAGTATGAGCCGTTGGTGGTAGGTGTGGGTACAGTCGGGGTATAGGTTGGGGTTGCGGTATTTTCCGGTGTATTGGTAATGGTGGGTGTGGCGGTTGGTCCAAGCGGTTGAAACGGTGTGCGGGTTGTTGTGGCAGTAGTATTATCCATCATCAAAGGCACCTGCACATTGGCTTGAGGAGCGGGAATGAGTGAAGATATACCAGTCCAATTACAACCGGCAAGCAGCAGGAGAGAGATTCCCAGGAGATATACAACTATACGTTTGGAGTTCAAAGTTCTACCTCGTTGTTATCTATATCCGTCATAGATCTCACGTAATCGGTCTATTAAGGCAAACATTATACACCCGCTGATAAGACGCAAACGAGACTCATTTGGTTCCCGTCCATGCTTTGAGAAATTCGAAAATTGATTTTTTCCAATAGTGAACATGCGGCTTCACTGCTCCAGACGAGTTCAGAATGTGCAGAGGTTTGAGTTTGTTGTTCCACATCAAAATTCATTTGTAACTGCGTTTTATGCAATTCCTGTTTTGCAGTTATTTGTAAAACCCCATTTTCTTTTGTGGTTTTGCAGGCAAAAGAAAATAAATGAGGGATCAGGTCGTGTAAGACGGTAGTTTGAACCGCCGTAAGTTTGATTGGGTGCCGATTCTGTGGAATATCCAATTCCAGGATGATGTTACGGTCAAGCATGAGAGTTGCATTACTTGCGATGGCGTCGTCGATGATGGGGTCAAGGAGTACCTCTGTGAGTGGCTCACCAGATTGCATTGTTTTTGTGAACAACTCATTTTGGCTGGCAAGACGAGCCGTTAATTGACGGTTTTCATCTTCCAACTGCTGTAATCGTTTATCGGTGTCCAATTGCAGAGAAGCAATGACTGATGTCTCATCGATTTGTTGACGGAGGGATTTTAGCTCATCTGCCTGGCGAGTGATTTGATGATGGGCTGCTGAGAGCTCACGTTCTAATGCCTCTGTTTTTCCATGGAGGATTTCTTTTTGCTCGTGCTGATAAAATTTCTGGGTCAATGCATCATGCGTTTTGTTCAAGAGGTTTTCTGCTTTGTCGATAAACTCATGCCCTGATTGTGCAAACGTGACGGCAAACGCCCCCAGTTTTCTGCCGTCCTTCTCTGACATGGGGTAGATAAAAATCTGCTGTGTTCCCGGCTGTTCAAGGATGGTTTGATCATATTGCATGATTTCATCCCGCGTGAGATCGTTGAGCTCAATATTGGAAGGGATGATTTTTGAGACTGCCCTGATAAGTGCCCGGTATTTTTGTGGGTCAAGAAAAGTTCTGTTGACGGGGTTTTGGGACAAATTGTTGTAACCCCAGGCAAGGATTTGTACATCGATTTGCCCATCGAACCAGACGCAAGATGAAGCATTCAGTGTTTGAGAGCAGATTTTTGAGAAAGCTGCGATCAACTCGTTTGGTTTTTCTGCCGCAGTAAATATGCCCCAATCCGATAATGTGATATTTTCAATATGTGCCGAGGTGGGCGCGGGTAGGGTTTCTGTGTTTTCTTTAACCGCATGATGATAGATAAGCCCAGGCAGCAAGGGAAAGCTACAAAGCTGCGCCAGGCGTAAAAAGCCCGAAAAGTCGCTGTTCGGAGAGACCAGCAGCATGTGGGTCAGTGAGCCTAACAGATTGATGTTAAAGAATACCAGTGCTAGACCCCACCCATCCGGTTTTTGAACCAACGCTAATAAAATGCTTGAAACGATGACCAGGGTATAGAAGACACTCCAACTCCAATCCAATAGGGTGGTGTTGAAGGCAGATGTGGCTTGTTGTGTTTCCCATGCGGTGAAAGAGAAAATAAACAGGCTCACAACCGCAAGACTGAGAAGTGTGACAATAATATCGATGCCCTTGTTCTTTTTTGGGAAAATCCACATCCATGCAATCCAGATGAAGCTAATCGTGGTGATGCTTCTATCTAACGGGGGAAGGTAGGTACGGATATCCGTCATGCCTTGCCAGGCGAGAGCAGTGGCAGCAAAAAGCACAATATGGATGGCAAGGAGCAAAAGCGTTCCCAGAATGAAACGACCTTTAGCCACTCCCTTGATCTTTAAACCGATGATTGCCTGAAAAGAAATAACAAGGCTAAAAACCAATATGAGAAGATATGCAAGATTTCCTGGCGGTGTGGTCAGGACATTCGCGATTTGATCGAAGAGGTTTTCCATAATTTATTATCGAATCATCATTATAGCATGTTAGAACAGGTTACTTTCGAGCTCACTCAATTGTTCCTGTGCAAGATTGATGCCGAAAATTACCATATTCGTTTTTCTGCACCAATGACAAAAAGGAACAAAGAACCATATTGATTAATAGATTGCATTTCCGGTTTTACGAAGAGGTAAGGGATTAATTATTTTGAGATAATGGAAATGAAAAGTGAAATTTTTACGAGTATTTTTTGTTGTAGAATATTTACAAGGGACGAGAGTAGTACTATACTTCATCGCTTGTAAATATTAGAGATTGTTAATGGATCGGATTGTCAGAGATGAATATAAAAGAGAGTCATAGCGGTATTGTAATCACAACTTCTCCAGAGAGTGCTCCCAAGCGTTCCTGGCGTTCCTGGTTGATTGGTCGTCCGCTGCCTACGGCAGACTCACCACATCAAGCGATTGGCAAGCTGATTGGACTTGCGGTTTTTGCATCCGACGCACTTTCTTCAACTGCATACGCCACCCAGGAATTATTCGTTATCCTGATCCTGGCTGGGATCGGGGCATTTCAATATGCAATCCCGATCTCATTTGCGATTGTTGCGTTACTGACTATCCTGATTATCTCTTACGAACAAGTAATCCATGCGTACCCAAATGGCGGTGGTGCGTACATTGTGGCACGGGAGAACCTCGGTGAGATGTGGGCTTTGATGGCGGGGGCTGCCCTGCTAACGGATTATATTTTGACTGTTTCCGTGTCCATTTCATCCGGTGTAGCTCAAATCATCTCTGCGTTCCCTACACTTTTTCCTTACCGGGTAACCATTGCTGTTTTTATGGTGCTCTTAATTGTGCTTATTAATTTGCGCGGCGTGAAAGAATCGGGAATGATTATCGCACTTCCCAGTTATTTTTTTGTGATCATGATGGCGATAACAGTGGTGACCGGTTTATTGCGGTATCTCACTGGCTCGTTAATGCCCGTAGTTTCTCCGCCTGAAATCGAACTGATCAGCGCAGCACAGCCGTTGACGTTCTTTTTGTTGCTGCGCGCATTTTCCAACGGAACTTCTGCTGTGACAGGTGTAGAAGCGATATCGAATGGTATTACTGCATTCAAGGAACCTCGCAGCAAAAATGCGGGCATAACCTTAATTTGGATGGCAGTAATATTGGGTTCCTTTTTGTTGGGGATTACATTTCTGGCAGTCAAAATTACAGCAATCCCTTCAGAAATGGAAACTGTCATTTCTCAGTTGGGACGCACAGTATTTGATTCAAAAGGTCTTTTGTATTATCTGTTGATTGGTGCAACCACCATCATCTTGATGATGGCAGGCAACACAGCTTTTGCTGGTTTTCCACGCCTGGGAGCATTAATTGCTCAGGATGGTTTTTTGCCACGTCAATTTGCGTATAAAGGGGACCGACTGGTTTATTCCAACGGGATGATTGCGTTGGGGGTTGTCTCCGCATTGTTGATAGTGATTACTGATGCGAGCGTAACGAACCTGATACCGCTGTATGCGATTGGTGTGTTCCTTTCTTTCACAATTTCGCAAGTGGGTATGGCTTTTCGCTGGCGCAAAGCCGGTAAGCTAAAGCCAGGGGAAGAGATTAGCTCA
>CAYRRA010000127.1:0-12568 GCA_964426355.1 uncultured Anaerolineaceae bacterium | reverse complement strand
TGCTGGAAGGATAAACTCCTCCGTAGTGGATGTGAATGAGCGGGTCACCGCTGATTGGGATGCGGTGAAAGGTGTCTTGATCTGCACCGGCAATGGCAATGCGAATGCGGTGTCCTTTTCGCAGCAGCGCTGAGATGGGGAACAAAGCAAATTTGAGCTCGGCTACCTCGCCCGGTGTGAGCGGTGCACCGTCTTTGCGTTTGTAGGAATGGTAGGGACCAAAGACGGTGTAAGGGGGCTGTTCGCTCGATACTTTGCGGTGCAATGCCCGCAGGATACCTTCGGTGAGATAGGTTATCTTGCCATCCGGGGCGACATCTTCCAGATAGACAAAGAATGCGCCGTCGGTTTCGCTCGAATCGGCATAGAGCGTAACCACCGGGTAACCGGTGATTTCCATATCTGCATCGAGCGGGTCTGAATCGTAAATCAGCAGTTTACGGTCGGCTTCACCGCGGTCGGCATAGATAACCGGTCCGCCGCCCATCTCGGTCCACCAACGGTTCTGCCTGCCCGTGGTTGCCTCGAAATCCACCAGGTAGGGGTCAAAGCCTGCAATTTGTGCGGTTTCTTTTGCCAGGTTGTGAGCAGCACCGAGATACCAGGTTTGCGGGCGGCAATTGGGAAGGGGGAAAACGGTGGTCATTTTCCACTTTTCTTCTCCCAGGGTGTAATAGAACAGAGATTTTTCCGGTAGACCACTTTCCATGCCGTGGAAGTGCTGATCCATGTAGCGCATGATCTCGTGCATCTGGCTTACGCGGTCGATCTCCAGAGGCGTGCCGGGGGGCATATAAGGGCTGTGGAAACTCCCCCCGCCGTGGCTCCAGGCGCTCACCACACAGCGCAGCGGATTTTTGAACGTGGCGAAATGGCGGATGACGGTATCGGCAGTGTTGGCATCCATCCAGCTTCCCCAGATATCCAGCGGAACGTTGGATGCCTCGATGATGGGGCGTTTGGGGAAGACCATCATTTCTTCAAACGGCTTGCCGATGATATTCATCGGGTCGTCTTTAAAGGTCACGCCAGCACACAGTTCGCCGATATGATGGCTGTTTGCGTGTTCGCTGACAGCCGCTTGCAGTAACTCCCGATCGGGGTCTGCATCTACGGGCTTGACGCCGATCACGTTGGGGTCGTTGCCGGGGTACTGGTTATAGTCCTGGGCGGTGGTGGCTTCACTCCATGCATCGATGAAGCGGGAAGGAACGCCGCCGGGGAACGCGATATCGGTAAAGCCATCCAGTTCGTGGTATGTAGCCCAAATGGAGGTAACTGCCGGATGCCCGGTGGCTGCCAGCAGTTCGGCTGTGGTGCCGGGGTAGGAAACCCCGTATGAGCCTACCTTCCCGTTGGACCAGTCTTGTGCAATGATCCAATCCACGATTTCGTAAGTATCTTTGATGTCCTGCGCCTGCCATTCGTGCTGCAGAGAGCCAAAGGATGCGCCGGTTCCGCGCACATCCATGCGCACCACGGCGTATCCATAGGAGGTGAAGAAGGTCAGGATCGGGTCGGGGTGTTTGTCCGGTTCTTTCAATTCGGCTGCCCGCCAGTAGCGCGTGCGGTAGAGCAGCGTGGGGAGCTTTTCGCCATTGGGCAAGTCTATTGGAAGGAAGATGTCGGCTGCCAGCCGGACGCCGTCTTGCATGGGGATGTAAATCGATTGGGTTTCGTACCCTCTAAAGCGCGCCGGTCGAGGGCTGCCGGTCTGCCCGAAGCAGATATCTTCATGGAGGAACTGAGGTTTTTCGCTCATGATGGTTTGCTCGTCTTTTTTTAAGGAATGCGGGTAAATTTGCCTTCCGGTTCCACCGTCAACGAATTGACCTTGCCGTTTTCCGGGTGAAAAGTAATCAGGTTGGGGTCAAATGTACGGTCTTCCCACATGGCGTGAAAACTTTCCGCTTCCCAATGAACCAGCGGACCGATAAAGGTGCTGCTGTATTGCATCCATAGCTGGTTGTTTTTGAGGGTGACCACGGTTTTTCCGACGAAATCGTTTTCGTATGTGCCAGTGTAAGCCTCCAGTGGAAGCGCGGGCAGGATGTTATTTTTGCGTTGGGCTGTGTTTTCTTCAAGTGCAGCAGTCTCGCCCTGGATCATTGCCTGCGCCATTTCGAGTAATCCCTTGCTCCAGTTGCGCTGGCTGCCGCCCAGGAAGGCGTCAGCGACGGTGGTCATTAAGGCGGCATGCGCATAGGTTTGATGGGCATTGGTCAGGATGCTATATCCCAATTTCTCCTGCGGGATGAGCGCTACGATGGAGTTGAAACCGTGGATCTGACCGCCATGGAAGAAGACCAGCCGTCCTTTGTAATCGAAGAGGAACCAGCCCAACCCGTAAGCGTAGAAATTGATCTCCGGGTTCATCATCGCCAGGAAACCCAATTCCGATCTTGCTGGGTCACGGAAGGTCACCGAGGGTTGAGTCATCTCGCGGATCACTTTCGGGCTGAGGATGCCGTTTTCCTTGTATATTCCATCATTGAGTAACATCAGCATCCAGTGAGTCAGGTCGGCTGCACTGGAACTGATCCCACCGGCGGGTTGGTTGCGCACATCCACCCAGGGGACGACCTGCTGCTGGGTGAAGATGCGGGCATGATGGGGCAGGAGACCCGGTTCAATATCGTCATGGGCTGCGCTGATATTCTTTTGTCCTTCAAGTTGTTTCAGATCGGCGAAGGAAGAGCGCATCTCCAGCGGTTTAAACAACCGGTCGCGCATGAATTGTGGCCAGGATTGACCACTGACGACCTCAATCACGCGTCCGGCGGTCATGTAGTGGTAGTTGTTGTAACCAAAGGCATCACGGAACGGTTTTATGAGCGGCATATAGCGCATCCTGAGGATTACTTCCGCAAGGTCAAACTCATGATTGTAGAGGATGCGCATAGATCGTCCCAATCCACTGCGGTGGCAGAGCATATCGCGCAGGGTGATGTGCTCACCGACCCAGGGATCGGAAAGGGTGAAATCGGGCAGGTATTTGATGACAGGATCGTCCCAGGCGACTTTGCCTTCATCCACCAGCAGTGCAACGCCGGCAGCGGTGAACGATTTGGTGTTTGAGCCGATACCGAAGATGGTGTTTTCGTCAACGAGGTCAGCTTTACCGGCTTCCTTTTTTCCATAACCACGGCAGGAAATGACCTGCCCATCTTTTACGATGCTGGCTGCACCGCCAACCACTTTCCAGTCGGAGAGGATCTCCTCGATCTGGCTTTCAAGATGTTTGATATCTGGGTTAACCATGTTCGTGTTATTCCTTTTTTGTAAATTCAATATCGGCTACTTTGGGTTCCAATGGAATCAGCGCTGAACCAACTTTTCCTTTGACATCGCTGATGAAACGCACCGGGAACTTGAACTCGATACCCCCCTGAATCACAAGTTGAAAGGTGTCATAGTGATAATGGTTCAGTGATGCCTCGTACTGGTTGTAGCGACCGCAAAGGATCCCCTCTTTTACTTCCAGTTGGAGCGTGCCGTAAGCAGGATGGGTGTAAAAACCGGCATATTCCTGCAAGGGGTGTGATGGTTGCGTGCCATGAACCTGTGCTGCCAGGAAGTCTTTATCAGCCTGTTCTGCGCCGGCGCGCATCATGGCTTCAAATGCAGCGATTTGCTCTACCCAATTCACCGGCGCATCGCCTAGCAGGCGGTCAACAATTTCCCAGGTGATGCCGTAATGCGAGGTGATGCCGCCTGAATTGGTCAGCACACCCACCCCGATATTTTCTTCCGGTATCAATGTAATGAAGGAACTGAAGCCGTCGATACCGCCGGCATGCATGATCTGCTTCCGCCCGCGCATACTGACCGATACCCAACCCAGGGTATACACCAGGTCGGAGAAACCTTTCATCATGCGGAAACCCTGTACCAAATCGTCGTCAATCGGCATTGCCATTTGTGGGGCATGGATTTGTTCCAGGCTTTCTGCAGAGATCACGCGCTTGCCCTGGTATTCGCCGCGATTGAGGTTGAGCATAATCCATCTGGCATAATCCTCGATGTGGGCGTTGATGGACCCTGCCGGTCCGACAGCGTCAATCTGGCGGAAGGGTGTGCGGATAATCTGATCCTCTTTGACTTCATAGGGGAGCGCAAAATCAGGCGATTTCTGGCTGTCGGTAACCGAGAAATTGGCATCCTGCATTCCTATCGGCTCAAAGATGCGCTCGCGCACGTTTTGCTCCCAGCTTTTTCCGGTGATGCGTTCGCTGACGATGCCGGCGACCATCCACATGAAGTTGTTATAGTGGAATTTGGAGCGGAAGGGGACAAAGGGCTCCAGGTATGCGATGTGTTCAAGCAGTTCCTGGCGGCTGAAATCGGTCAGCAGCCAGGCAAGGTCATGACGTGGCAAACCGCTGCGGTGACACTGGATATCGCGTATAGTCAACTGCATGTTGGTGACGGGGTCTTTGGTGCGAAATTCGGGGATGTGGTCAATCACCCGGTCATCCCAATTGAGCTTGCCTTCATCGACCAGCGTGCCTAAAACAGTCGCTGCAAACGCTTTGCTGGTAGAGCCAATGGCAAAAAGCGATTTTGTGGTAACCGGCAGTTTTTGCTCATAGTTTTTATATCCAAAACCCTGCATAAAGAGGATTTGTCCATCCTTTATGACCACTATACTTGCTCCAGGTATTTTTTGTCTTTCTAAGATTGCGGGGAGTTCTTCTTTGAAATATTTCTCTAAAGCGCCAGGAATATTAACCTCACTCATTCGATTACCTCCATTTTGATTAATCAGATATCAATAATATAAACCTTTTATTTATAAATGTCAATATAATCAGTTTTATTATTCAATAATATAAAGAAAGAATTTAATAATATTGAATCTGAAAAAATTGGGATTGGCAAAGCTAGAAAAAATTAACTGGTTGTTCAAATTTTTATCTGGATGTTTTTATATTATTACATTTGTTCAGGATAGTCAATACCTTTGTGCTGGTTGGACGAAAACCCACCCTTGTTGACTCAAAAGTTCGCATTGAGCCTGTTTGGGGCACCATAGTGCCCGCAGCATTTGCTGGAATCGTTGTCAGGAGAACTTCGGAGCAGCCAGCGATAAGCAATGGTAAAATTGGTTCATATCAAAGGGAATAAAAAAACCAATGGCAGATAAAACGAAAATTTTGATCTTGGGCGCAAGCGGAATGCTTGGGCATCAGCTTTGTAAAGTTCTCTCGCGCCGGATGGATCTCTGGGGCACGGTGCAGGGACAGCCGCAGGATTATGCAAATTACCAGCTTCTCCCTCAAGAACGGCTTATTGGGGGTGTGGATGCGCTGAAAATTGAAAAGGTGGAAGAGGCGATTTGCCAGGTGGAACCCCAGGCGGTAGTGAACGCGGTGGGCATTGTAAAGCAACGTGACGAAGCCAGGCAAGCCATTCCATCCATTCAAATTAACGCCCTGTTTCCGCATCTCCTGGCTGAGGTTTGCCAGCGAAAACAAGTGCGCCTGGTTCACATCTCGACAGACTGTGTCTTCTCCGGACAGAAAGGTCAATATACTGAAGCTGATATGCCCGATCCGGTTGATCTCTATGGACGTACCAAGTTCCTGGGGGAAATCAACCAGCCCGGAAGCCTGACCTTGCGAACCTCGATTGTCGGTTGGGAACTGGCGGGTCGTTCGAGCCTGCTGGAATGGTTCGCTGCACAGCGTGGGCGCTCCATCAAGGGTTATCAACGCGCCATCTTTACCGGTTTTCCATCCTCTGTATTGGCTGCATTGATCGGTGACCTTATCGAAACCCGCCCTGACCTGTTTGGGTTGCATCATGTTGCCAGTCAACCGATTTCAAAATACGACCTGCTCGTGAGTTTGCGGGACGCTCTTGGCTGGAAGGATATTCAAATTGAACCGGATACCAATTTCCACTGCGACCGCAGCCTGGTGGGATTGCGTTTTGAACGATTAACTGGCTGGCAGCCACCATCCTGGCAGACAATGATCGCTGCCCTTGCCGATGAATGGGATTGGTACGCGAAACGGAGAAACCAGGCGTTATGAAAATCATGACTGTCTTAGGAACCCGACCGGAGATAATTCGCCTGAGCCGGGTGATTGCAAAACTTGACCAGGTCTGCGACCATTTTCTTATCCACACCGGTCAAAATTATGACCGGCAGCTCAACGAGGTTTTTTTTGAAGAACTGGGCGTGCGCCCACCGGATGTTTATTTGAATGCGCGCGGACGTTTGGGCGAGCAGGTGGGTGTGATTCTCTCCGGTGTTGAGCAATATTTACAGTCTGAAAAACCGGACAAATTCCTCGTACTGGGTGATACCAACAGTGCGCTCGCAGCGATCATTGTGAAGCGTATGGGCATCCCGGTGTATCACATGGAGGCGGGCAACCGCTGCTATGATGACCGCGTTCCGGAAGAGGTCAATCGCCGGATCATCGACCAGTGCAGCGATGTGCTTATGCCTTATACTGAGCGCAGCCGGCAAAACCTGCTGCGAGAGGGCTTTGACGGGAAGCGCGTTTACGTTACCGGCAACCCGATCCTGGAAGTAATCCGCCAGCACGATGAGCGGATAAGCGCATCGGCGATTCTTGAGCAGTTGAATTTGAAGCCCAAGGGATACTTTCTAATTACCCTGCACCGCGCAGAAAATGTAGACCAGGCAGAACGCCTGAAAAATTTCACCCAGGCATTTCAAGAGCTTTCCAAACAATACGGTTTACCCTTGATTGTGAGTACGCATCCGCACACGCGAGACCGCATGCAGAGTTTTGGCATCCAGGCGCAAACGGATGGTATTCGTTATTTGCAGCCGTTTGGTTTCTTCGATTTTGTTCACCTGGAGCAAAACGCCTTCTGCGTACTCTCAGACAGCGGAACGGTGCAGGAAGAGTGCGCCATCTTCAAGGTGCCGAACGTGACCCTGCGCGATGTTACCGAACGTCCTGAAACGCTGGAATGCGGCAGCAATATCCTGAGCGGGAGCGAACCGGAAACCATTTTACGCTGTGTGAAAATTGTTACAGACATCCAACCGCATTGGGCACCTCCGCCGGAGTACATGGTTGAGGATGTCAGCAGCACCGTCTTACGCCTCATTTCCGGTTACCGCCACACATGACACCTGAAATCCCGCTGATTTCGATTGTCACACCGGTTTTCAATGGCGCTGAATACCTGACAATCTTGATTGAAAGTGTATTGAAACAGGAAAGCGGTGCAGCATGGGAACACATCATTATTGATGATGGTTCTACAGATGAAGGTGCAACACAGGCAGTCCTGAAACGGTATTCGCACCTGCGCTGGTGGACACGTGAAAACAAGGGGCAGTATGCCACGATGAATGAAGGGCTGCGAGCTGCACGCGGTGAGTGGGTTTGTTTTGTCAGCGCGGATGACCTGGTTTATCCCGGCGCTTTTCACAACGTGGCGCATTACATCGGCGAGTACCCGGATTGTGAGTGGGTTTACGGCAGCACGGTTTTTATCTGTGCGGATGGAACCCGCCACCCCGTGCAGAGTGTTCTCAAGCAGGTGCCGCCGCGCTGGTTTGCATATCTCAATGGGATTTATCACTGTTCGATGTATGTCAAGCGGGCAACTCTCTTGGAAACCAACCTGTTCTTTGACGAGCATTTGAAGTATTCCAGCGATTTTGATTGGATTATGCGCCTGATTCGCTCGGGCGCGGTGCACGGTTATGTAAATCAACCGCTGGCATCCTTACGCACCCACGCTGACCGGGCATCCATTGTTTTTTTGGAAAGACAAAAGAGTGAACATGCCATGCTGCTTGAACGGTATGGTGTATCCAAGATTCTGCACCGGGCGATTAACGATTTGCTTTATCTTCGTTCGATGGGTTTAGAGGTCTTCGCGCTGCTGCGAAAGGGTCGGTTAGAACGCCTCAAAATCCGTGCCAGGCAATGGTATCTACGCCATTTCCGGAAAGAGAGAAATGGCACAACCTGAAATGCTACGAAGTCAGGGTTCGGTGGATCGGATATCCCTTTTCATGCCCTCGCTGGTAGGGGGCGGCGCGGAGCGCGTATTTTTGACCCTGGCTGAACAATTCCTCGACAAGGGAATAGAAGTAGATTTGGTCGTAGCCGGCAGGTTTGGAGATTTATCCTCCCAGGTTGATGCGCGTGCGCGCGTGATCGACCTGGGGAAGAGGCGCGTGTTTTCGGCGTTAGCCGGGTTAGCCCGCTATCTACGTGCTGAAAAACCGGGAGTGCTGCTGTGCGCATTAACTCACGCCAACCTGACGGCTATTGGAGCCAACCGGCTGGCGGGTAAACCTGCCCGTTTAATCGTGACCGAGCATCTTTCACCGCGTGTGAATGCGGGTTGGAAGCATCGGATGCTTTACCCGCTGGCAAAAGTATTCTACCGATGCGCCGATGCTGTTGTGGCTGTTTCAAATGGCGTCGCGGATGATTTTCGCGCTCTTTTAGGTAAGAGCACGCCGGTACAGGTCATCTACAACCCCATCAAGCTGGCAAGGATTAACGAGATGGCTTCGCAGGTTGTGGATCATCCCTGGCTCGTGGAAAAAAACCTTCCTGTCTATTTGTCAGCGGGTCGGCTGCATCCCAATAAAGATTTCGCTACTCTGTTACATGCTTTTGCACTGGTGAACGAGAAACGCCCCGCACGGCTGATTATCATCGGTCAAGGCGAGGAGCGCGAAAGGTTGGAAACCCTGGCTGTTTCACTGGGCGTGCAAGGGTCAGTTTCCATGCCTGGTTTTATCCCCAACCCGTTTGCATTCATGCAGAAGGCAGATGTTTTTGTAATGGCTTCTGTATTTGAAGGGTTGCCGATGGTGTTGATTGAAGCGCTGGCGTGTGGTGCAACCATTGTGGCAACAGATTGCCCCAGCGGACCGGATGAACTGCTGGAACATGGTAAGTATGGTCGACTGGTGCCCGTAAGAGATCCGCAGAGACTGGCTGATGCCATGCTGAAGGCATTAGATACCCCGACCAATACACAGGTCTTGCAGCAGTACGCGAAGAAATTTGACGCAATTACAATTGCCGGGCAGTATCTGGATTTGATAAAAAGTGTGTTGAAGCGTTGCTGAGATGATGGAAAGCGAAAAATTGCGGATCACTCATATCATCACCGGGCTGGCAATGGGCGGCGCGGAGATGATGCTGTATAAGCTGCTGAAGGCTTTGCAGCCCCACTGTGAAAGCAGGGTGATTTCACTGACACAAAGCGGTCCGATTGGTGAAAAAATCAGCGGTTTGGGTGTGCCTGTGCAATACCTGGGAATGCAGCCTCAAGCGCCTGACCCTTTCCTGGTGATCAAACTGGCGAAATGGCTGCGGGCTGAAAAACCCCACGCCGTGCAGACCTGGATGTATCACTCGGATTTGCTGGGCGGTCTGGCATCCTGGCTTGCGGGAGACCTGCCCTTAGCCTGGGGACTCCACAATACCACGCTCGACCCGCAGCAGGCTAAACAGTCTACCCGTTGGACGGTGCTGTTAAATTCACGCCTTTCCGGCTGGCTGCCGGATAAAATTGTATGCTGCTCAGAAAGTACACGCCTTCTACATGCCAACCTGGGTTACAGGCAAGAGAAAATGCAGGTGATCCCCAACGGTTTTGACCTGGAGCTATTCCGTCCGGATGAAATGGCACGTGATTGGCTGCGTGAGCTCTCAGGTTTGAAACCGGATTGCAAGTTGATTGGGCATGTTGGGCGTTTTGATCCCCAAAAGGATTACCCGAACCTGATCGCTGGCGCACAAAACTTGTTGCCCCTATGCCCGGATGTGCATTTTGTGCTTTGCGGGCAGGGATTGGATGAGCAAAACGAGGTCCTGACCGGTTGGTTGCAGGAGCGCGGTCTTCAGGATGCGGTGCATCTCTTGGGTCGCAGGGATGATATCCCGCGTATTATGGCAGGTCTTGACCTGTTTACATTGACCTCTTCCTATGGCGAGGCATTCCCCAACGTGATTGGCGAAGCGATGGCTTGTGAAATTCCCTGCGTGGTGACCGATGTAGGCGATTCCAGCCGAATGGTGGCGGATACGGGCATTACGGTTCCCCCGAAAGATGCGCAGGCACTTGCAGAAGGCTGGAAGAACCTGTTGGCAATTCCCGCTGAACAACGGCGTGAACTTGGTCGCAAAGCCCGGCAGAGGGTCCAGTCTGAGTTTACTCTTGCCCAGGTCGCCAGCCAATACCTGGGCGTGTACCGGGAACTTACAGGGTTTGCAGGAAACGAGTCTGTCCAGGAAAAAGAAATTTTGTGAAATTGTTGAAAGATTTACTTGGACATCCACTGACAAAGGGGTTGGATATTGATTCACGGCAATTGACGGAAAGACGCAAGCTGATTTTGCAAGACAAGCCCTTTTTGCGCAAAATCTATGATACCTGGTATCGGAAACTGATTGCCAGCAAGCCAGACCTGAATGGTGTAATTCTGGAATTGGGATCCGGTGCGGGTTTTCTGGATGAATATTTACCGGGATTGATGACCACAGAAGTTTTTTTCTGCCGGGGAGTAAAAATGGTTTTGGACGGACAGCAGCTTCCCTTTGCAGATGCTTCATTGGCTGCGGTGATGATGGTGGATGTTTTTCATCACCTGCCGAATGTGCATCAGTTTTTCAATGAAGCCAGCCGTTGTGTGAAAACAGGTGGTCGCATTTGCATGATCGAACCCTGGAACACCCGTTGGTCAAAGTGGGTTTTTCAGCGTTTTCATCATGAAGTTTTCGATCCTGCGGCGGGGAATTGGGAATTTGTATCCAGTGGACCGCTTTCCGGCGCAAACCAGGCGCTTCCCTGGATTGTTTTTAAACGGGATCGCATCCGTTTTGAAACCGAATTTCCGCAATGGAGAATCATCAAAACGGAAGCCTTCATGCCTTTTGTGTATTTGCTCAGCGGGGGAATTGCCACGCGTAACCTGATGCCTGGATGGAGCTTTGGTTTCTGGTCCGGGTTTGAACGGTTGCTGCTTTTTAAACCCGAAAAGTGGGCAATGTTTGCTCATATCGTTTTGGAGCGCAACTGACCCGTTTAAACGAGTTTTTTGTGAACACGCTCACTATCCAACAAAAAGTACAGAATGATTCCAGCCAACAGACAGGCAAAAAAGATGCTGTTTGCCCAGGCGGGTTTTAAGGAAACAGCGATAAATGCCAGGCAATTGAGTATTAGACTGGTAAAGTGCATGGTCATAACAGCCCTGCCGGGTTCCATGCCAAGACATGCCAAACGATGATACGTGTGATCACGATTTGAGCGGTAAAACGGTTTGCCTCGCCGCAAGCGCGAGAAAAAAACCAGCGATGTATCAAAAATCGGTATTCCCACCAGAAGTATAGGAACGAACCACGACGAGGTTTGATCAGCTCCGACCGGGGTGTAGAGGATTCCGATCGCTGCTAATAGAAACCCAAGTGTTTGCGCGCCAGAATCACCCAGGAACAGGCGCGCAGGATGCTGGTTATAGAACAGGATCCCCAAACAAATGCCCAGTAGAAGTGCGCTCAGAATGGATAAAGAACCCTGGTTGGAACCCATTGTTGCCAGCATGAAGAAAGCCAATGCCCAGGCACTCAGACCGGCAACCAGACCGTCCATGCTGTCCGTCAGGTTGAAGGCATTGGTGATCCCCACAACCCAGAGGCAGGTGACGAACAAGTTTAATGCCCGGAAGAAAAACCCTGATCCGCCGATGAAGAAACCTGCATATTCAAAAATTCGGATATAGAGACCTGAGCCAATCAAAATACCTGTTGCGATGAGCTGCCCAAGTAGTTTTACCGGCGCCGACATGCCGTGTGCGTCGTCCCACAAACCAAAAGCGAATATGACCGCAGCGGCGATAAAAATGAGCAGCAGGTTTTTGTCAAAGAAAATCCCGAAAACCAACCCCAAGACCAAAAGCGACAGCACCAGAGCCATTCCGCCTGCCAGTGGTGTGGGCGCGGGATGTTGTTTGTGCGGTGATCTTCCAGGGATATCCATCAGGTTAAAACGGCGCGCTAACCAGATAGCAACCGGGCAGGCGATCAATGCAAACACCAAACCGGATAATATCGCTTGAAACAAGGTAGAGGTACTGATAGAGGTCAGGTTCATCGAGTCGGGAACGTCCCCCCAAAAAATGAGAATGAATTATCCCTTATTATATACCTGTAATGTCTCTGAGACGATGCGATTTGCCGAGTAGTGGGTTTCTACAAGCATGCGCCCTTTTATGCCCATTTCTCTGCGCAGATCGGGAGCGAGTATCAGTTTTTCAATTGCCCCTGCCAACGCATGGTCATCTCGAACTGGCACCAGCAAGCCGTTTTCACCGTCTCTAACGATTTCTCTGCAACCGGGCACATCGGTAGCAATGACTGGACGACCACAGGCGCCAGCTTCGACCAGTGAACGGGGTAATCCTTCGCGGTAGGAGGGCAGGCAAAGAATATGGGCTAGTGGCAGCACGGCATGCATATCATTCCGCCATCCCCACCATTCCACCACCTTCTCTTCGACCCATTTTTGAAGCTGTGCAGGGGGCACGGCAGTCGGGTTATCGGGA
>CAYRRA010000126.1:0-12678 GCA_964426355.1 uncultured Anaerolineaceae bacterium | reverse complement strand
CATCTCTCTCCGATAGGAAAAGCCATCATGGGCAAAAAAGTCGGTGATGAAGTACAAGTGGATACCCCTGACGGTAAAGCGTCTTTTAAAATTTTACGAATTGAATAGCCGATAACTTCAAAAAAAACAGGCTGCAGTCTCAATCAGAGCTGCAGCCTGTATCTATCTCTACAGGGACATGTCTACCCTTTGGGCCAAATCGCCAACTCCAGGGTGAGCCTCTCAAAGAAACTGTTTTCTGGTAGTGCTCCTTTGCCATAATTAATATCAACTACCCGTGCTTCCAGTTGCAGCGTGGCTGTTTCAAGCAATACAATTTTTCCCGGTTCAACAACAACTGGTTCGCCCTTGGATGCCAAACGTTGATTGATTGTGGGGTCATTGAAGGCGTGTTCGCTCATCAAGACCTTGGTCACGGTTTGAATGTCATTTTTATCAAATAACCAGACCTCAAAAGCTGAAACTTTCTTTGGGTCGCCAACACCGATTGTCTCTGAAATTCCGACCCCGCATTCGCCTAAAAATTCACCTGTAGGTGAATCAACACTGAATGAGTCATCATACAAATCATCACCCAACATAAAAGTGGTCATGAATTGAGCAATTGGTGTGTCATCGCCTTCTTCATAATAGCCAGGCGATTCCGCGTATACATCCTCATCCTGTGATTTCTTTGCAGTTGAAAGCAAAGAGCCTGGTCTTTTTCGTAAAACGAGAATATAGAGCAGAGCAGCACCAACAATCAACATAAGCACGCAAAGAACACCGAGAAGAAGTAGGGGATTTATTTTGCCTTTTGCCGTTTCCTGGTTTGATGTTGGTGAAGCCATAACAACCGTTTCAGCATTTGCTGGTTGAGTAAAAGCAACAGAGGGGGCAAAGGATTGAGCAGAAGTGGTGTAAGGCACATTAACCAATGCGCTGAAGGAAGCCACATCCTCAGGTTTTAAATTCGGATCAAGTTGAACCGTACTCAAAATTTCATTTGCCCCATCGCCCAATTCCTTCCAACGGCTTAACGCAAGGAAGCTGTCTCGGTCATACGCATAAGACTCGATGATCATCCGCACATATTCTTCCTTCACATCCTGACGAAGGTGTACGGGTGCGGCGTCTTTCCACTTTACCGGAAAAAGACCCCATCCCAAAATGGGCAAACCGATGATCAAGCCAACAACCAAGCCGATCACCGCGGTGACAACAGGCTTTTTTATATTTTCCCGAATTGTTTCAAGCAAACCTTCAATATTCATCTTTTTCACTCCTGCCTTGCCAAGAAAAATGTTAGGTGCGCTTTACTTCATCATTTTAGAACAAATTTTAAAAATGTGCAACTATACGATATCAAGAAGAACAGCATTGATTTGATGCGCCTGGCAAAGTCATTCAATATTGAGATGCAATATTTATGCCGAGTCTGCTGCAATATACCCGATATCTTCCAACAAAAACTCTTCCTGACAGCTCAAACATTGCGCTTTATGTTTATTCGAGAGAACTAACGTACCCTGGCATTTCGGGCAAGGTGTCGTGATGGGTTCCTTCCACGAAGTAAACTCGCATTCCGGAAACCTGGAACAACCGTAAAATACGCGTCCTTTTCGGCTTTTCCTTCTCACAACCTCTCCCTCTTTGCACACCGGGCAAACAACTCCAATTTTCTCGAGCCAGGGTTCAGTGTAACGGCATTCAGGGAAATGGCTGCAACTGATAAATTTCCCGAAACGACCCCACCGAATCACCAAATCATTTCCGCATTTAGGGCAAGCTCGTCCGACTTTTTCCATTTCGGTTTTAGCTTCAGGCATTTCCTTTTGCGCTTTCTCAACCCGAGGAGCGAAATCATCATAGAAAAGCCTTACCACTTCGGTCCATTCAGCTTCTCCAGCAGCCACCTTGTCCAAATCCTCTTCCATGGTTGCCGTAAAGCCAACGTCAACCACATCGTCAAAATACTCCACCAATAAATCGTTAACCAGGAAACCGATTTCGGTAGGGATCAGGCGTTTGTTTTCTCGAACCACGTATCCCCTGGCTTGAATGGTAGTTAAAATTGGGGCATACGTAGAGGGTCTCCCGATTCCATTTTCCTCTAAAATTTGCACCAAAGAAGCCTCGGTGAAGCGCGGCGGAGGTTGGGTAAAATGCTGCTCAGGTAAAAGCCTGAGTAAATCCAGCTTTTGCCCGTCTTCAAGATTTTCTGGAATCTTGACTTCATCACTCTCTTCAGATGGTTTATCTTCATCCTTGGTTTCCTCGTAAACCACCAGGAAACCGGGGAAGCTCATGGTCGCTCCCGATGCGCGGAACAGGTAATTATTCTGTTTGTCTGCAGCAGAGACATCGACACTAATCGTATCGAAAACAGCGGATTCCATTTGTGATGCAACAAACCTTTGCCAGATCATCTGGTACAACTTGAATTGGTCACGCGATAACAATTCTTTGATCGTTTCAGGTCGTCGCATGACAGAAGTGGGTCGGATCGCTTCGTGCGCTTCCTGAGCACTTTTTGCCCGTGTTTTATATTCTGGCGGGGTTTCAGGCAGATAAGGTTCACCGTATGTCTGGAGGATATAATCGCGCGCTTCGGTCAATGCCATCTCTGAGATATTGGTTGAATCGGTGCGCATATACGTGATTAAACCCGAATTACCGTTTTCGCCAATATCCAAGCCTTCATAAAGCTGCTGTGCAACACTCATGGTTTTTCGAGCTGTAAACCCAAGCCTGCGAGAGGCTTCTTGCTGCAAAGTGCTGGTAATAAATGGCGCAGCGGGTTTCCGTTTTCGAACGCCACGTTTGATCTTTGATATGGAATAATCTGCCCTTTCAAGGTCTATCAAAATGGAATCGACAACATCCTTCGTGGGCAGTTCCGGTTCCTCATCATTCATCTTTACCAGTTTTGCAACAAAACTGGTCGAACCATTTTCTGGTTTTAACTCTGCCGCAATCGTCCAGTATTCTTGTGGGACAAATGCATCGATCTCGCGTTCACGTTCAACAATCAACTTCAACGCAACCGATTGAACTCGACCCGCTGAAAGCCGGTTTCGCACCTTCTGCCACAAGATGGGGCTGATACTGTACCCAACCAACCGATCCAAAACCCTGCGAGCCTGCTGGGCATCTACTAAACCCATATTGATTTTGCGGGGGTGGTCAAATGCCTCTGACACCGCGTTTTGGGTAATTTCGTGAAATACAACTCGCTGCGTAATAGCAGGATCAATTTCTACCGCTTCAAGAAGATGCCAGGCTATCGCCTCACCCTCACGATCCGGGTCAGTAGCTAGAAATATTTCCTCTGCTTTCTTCGCTGCCGCTTTTAGCTCCTTTACAACTGCACGTTTCTCATTCGGAACTCTGTAACGGGGTTCAAAATGGTTATCCACGTCGATAGAAAGGGTAGAGCGTAATAAATCGCGCACATGTCCTACAGACGCCTTTACCGTATAATTCTTTCCCAAAAACCGACCCACTGTCCGGGCTTTAGCAGGAGATTCGACAATAACCAGTTTACCGTGGCGGTTATTTTTGGGTGCTGGTTTCTCTAGTCCTTCATGTTGTGGTGTGCTTCCCATGCGTACAAGCGTTGTTCCACAAACCGGGCATATTCCCCTGGTAACGGGTCTTGCCGCACGGTTATATTCAGCAACCGGGTTTTTGATTTCCCTTTTCTCTTTACATTTGACGCAATAAGCTTCCAAAAGTCTACTCCTAAAGATATTCAACACGCTTTTCTTTTTGCAAAATTTGTACAATTTGCCGAACTTTTTGCGCGTGCTCCCGTTTACATAACAATAAGGCATCGCCGGTATCAATAACAATTAGATCCTCAACGCCAATCGAAACAATCAGCCGCTGAGAGTCCTCGGAAAACACCATTGTGTTGGTCGTCTCAATGCTATAAAAATTTTCGTGCCGGATGATATTACCATGCTCGTCCGCATGGAGAAACTCAAACAGTGAATCCCACGCGCCAACATCGTTCCATCCCAAGCCAGTCACCGGAATAACACCAACGTTGTGAGCGTGTTCCATAATACCGTAATCAATCGACTGCGGAACGATTTTACCCCACAAATCCGAGATTTGCGTGTTCCAGTCGTCATTTATCATCAATCCCTTGATTTCGTTCAAAACTGCGAACAGCTCAGGCATTTGGCGCTCAAATTCGTATAAAATCGCTTGAGCTTGCCAAATAAACATACCCGAATTCCAATCATGGTCTCCTCCCTCGATAAACTCCTGTGCCAAATCCAATGAGGGTTTCTCACGAAAACTTCTGGCGGTAAAGACAGACATGCCCTGGAACTGATCGATGATTTCACCACGCTGTATATATCCATAGCCTGTTGAAGGAAAAGTAGGCTGGATCCCTAGTGTAACCAATAAACCGCTCTGACTTGCTTCGTATGCTGAGCATAAAGACTGCTTAAATTGATCTACATTCTCAATAAAATGGTCAGCGGTTAGAACTGCCATCGTAGCATCCTTATCCAGGTGCTGCAAAACGATCGCTGCCAATCCAACAACGGATGCCGTCCCTCGTGGAAACGGTTCAATAATATAGTTATTCACAGGAATCTGTGGGCAAATTTGTTGCAGCAGCTTTGCTTGATCGGCAACAGTTACAACTAAAATCCGTTCAGGTGGGAACAAACCATCCAGCCGGTCAACGGCAATCTTAAATAATGGCTTATTGTCAACTAACTCAATCATCTGCTTGGGGCGAGACTGGCGCGAAAGGGGCCAAAGTCGCGTGCCACCACCGCCAGCCATAATTACTGCGTAATACTTTTCTGATTCGTTTCCCATGGCATATTTCCCTAATCTGTTAATCGCTCCCTGACAACAGAATAATGCATTTTTCCGGTTTGGTAAACCATCCCCTTGAGTTCAAGTATCGTTAAGGTTGCAGAAACCACCGACATGGGCAGGTCACTTTGGATGTGGATTTCATCGACATGCATGGGTTGATCACACAACACCTGCAGCAATTTCGCTTCAACATCGCTTTCAGGAATCAATTTTCTCGCGGTCTGCTGCTGCTTTGCATTGCCATATTGAAGCGTTTCCAGCAATTCATCAAAGTCCAATAATGGTCTTGCGCCTTGTTGGATAAGGAAGTTGCTCCCTTTGCTTTGCGGAGCATAAATATTTCCGGGCACAGCAAATACCTCACGCCCTTGTTCAGCAGCAAAAGTAGAAGTAATTAGCGCACCACTGCTCTTGCCGGCTTCAATCACAACCGTCGCAGCAGAAAGACCGGCAATGATCCTGTTTCGCGGAGGAAAATTGATGCCCTCAGGTGCTGTTCCGGGTGCGTAGTCACTGATAATCGCACCTTGTTGTGTTATTTGCTCGTACAAATGGCGATTTTCGGGCGGATAAATTACATCAACGCCGCAACCTAAAACAGCAATGGTCCGTCCTCCTGCATGTATCGCAGAGGCATGCGCCACCGTATCAATTCCACGCGCCAACCCGCTGACCACGCATATCCCATGTCCCGCAAGAAAAGCTGCCAGTTCCGTGGTCACTTGTTTGCCATACCCGGTCATTCGCCGTGTACCAACAATTGCAACAGACCATTGATCTTCAAGTGTCAGTTCACCTTTAACATATAGAACCGGGGGAGGCTGGTCAACTTCACGCAATCGACTGGGATAAGCATCATCCTGTTGAATCAATACTTCAATCCCCTTCCCCACAATTCCTTCAAATAGCGATTCCAGGTTGATATTGTTTCGGTTCTGAATAACCTGTTGGGCAATTTTTTCTGGCAAACCGGCTGCTAACAACCCATCCAGAGGAGCATTCCAGGCGACTGAAAGGTCACAAAAAAAATCAAGCAGCCTTCGAAGCCGGACAGAGCCGATACCTTTAATATGATTAAATCCAACCCAATAAGCTTTCTGATCCAGCATCTCAGTACCATTCAGGTGGATCGACAACGATCACATTTTGCTCAAGATTGACTTCTACAATCACTGATTCGATTGCAGGAACCAATATTTCTTTCCCTCCCGGTGACTCGATCAAATAAACGTCATTTGCACCCGTCTCAAGGATTTCTTTCAATACACCCACTTGCGATCCGTTACGGCTGACTACCGGCAACCCGATTAATTGATGAAAATAATATTCTCCAGCAGGCAACGCTGGGAGTTCATCAGATTTGACATAAACCGTGTTTGAGCGTAAGCTTTCAACCGCATCCAGTGAATCTAAGCCTTCAAAACAAATTAAAAGCCCTTGATGATGCGTGCGTGCACTGGCAATCACAATCGGTTGGTAATCTTCGCCCAAATAGACTCTTTTTCCCTTTTTTATTCTCTCAGGAAAATCGGTAAGCACTTTAAACAAAACTTCCCCCTGCACACCATGTGGTTTTCGAATAATACCAACAGCAAGGTATAATGACTCGCCCTTTTGGAGCGAGTCATTAGCCAGTTCACTATTATCTTTTTCTTGAGGGTTCTGTCGATTCATCTCGGCTCGACAACATCCAGGTAAACCTGTTTTCCCTCTCGCGCTGCTGCAACTCTGGACAGGATACGCATTGAGTTCGCTACTCTACCGCTTTTACCGATGACACGTCCCATGTCTTCCTTGGCTACTTGTAACTGCAAGCGAATTTTGCTACCCGAACGGTCCTGACGTACTCTAACTTCTAAAGGTTCATCTACCAATGAGCGAGCAATATACTCAATCAGCTCTTTCACATCTATTCCTTTCTGAAGTATTGCCACAAATCTGCCTGTTCCAGGCGGGTTGATCGATGGTTATTTGTCGATCCTTGTTTTTGAGCTGACCTCGCGACCGGCAAAAAACGAAGCAGACTCCGCCAACAATGTTTCAACATTTTCACCTGATTTTAGGCGCTCAAATCGATCTAAAAGCCCAACCTTTTTGAATAAGCGTTCAACCGGCTCACTTAATTGTGCACCGTTGCTCATCCAATGATAAACGCGGTCTTCCTTTACTACCAATGTGAATGGCTGTGTTCGTGGATTGTAATGCCCAAGGATTTCCAAAAACTTACCATCGCGTGGGCTCTCGCTGTTCGCAGCGATAATCCGGTAGCTGGGTTGATGTTTTAAACCGACTCGTCGTAAACGAATTCGTACCATGTTAATCTATCTCCTGATCCTAAATATATATTATTTTATCAAATTTTGTCAGTGTATGTTTCAGGAAGTTAGAGGGTACGCTGAAGGGAAGCGCCTCTCCCTAGAAAAAACGACACTAACGGAGTAAACGCGAAATATCGCGTGTGCCCGATTTCTTGATCATTTTAAACATTCGCTGGGCTTCACGAAATTGTTTTATTACCTTGTTGACATCCTGCACTTCGGTGCCAGATCCGCGTGCGATCCTGCGCCGTCGGTTTGCATTCAATATATCCGGGTTTCTGCGTTCTTTGACCGTCATCGAATTGATGATCGCTTCGGTGCGTTTAATTTGCTCTTCAGCCTGCCCCTGTGGAATCACTTTTGCGGCTGCTCCCAAACCACCTGGTAACATATCCAATATTTGCTGCAGGGGTCCCATTTTTCTCAACTGTTTGAGCTGCTCAGAGAAATCCTCTAAAGTAAATTCTCCAGCCAGCATTTTTTGAGCTTGTTTTTGTGCCTGCTCCTGGTCAAAAGCGGTTTCAGCCTTCTCTATCAATCCGAGAATATCGCCCATTCCGAGAATCCGTGACGCAAGACGGGATGAATCATACGTCTCTAATGCATCAACACCTTCACCAGTACCTAAAAATTTTATTGGAACCCCGGTAACGCTCCGAATGGAGATTGCTGCACCGCCTCGGGCATCGCCGTCCATCTTTGTCAGGATTAAACCGGTCAACGGAATCGTGTTGCGAAAACCCTCCGCAACACCCAGGGCTTCCTGCCCAATCATTGCATCCACCACAAGCAAAGTTTCAAGAACCGGAACACGGTTCTCAATCGCCAGTAATTCGTCCATCAAATCCTGATCCAACTGGGAACGTCCAGCGGTATCCGCAATCATAACTGAATAACCGCCCTTTTGCGCCGTCTCAAATGCGTTCTTCACCATCACCGGTGGTTGAACATTGGGTTGGTGATATACCTCAACACCAATCTGCCCCCCCAGTGTTTGAAGCTGTTTAACGGCTGCCGGGCGGTATGGGTCGGCAGCTACGAGCAATATGCGTTCACCTTGTGAACGCAACAAACGTGCGAGTTTTGCAGCAGCAGTCGTTTTACCGGAACCCTGTAAACCTACCAGTAAGACCACGTGGGGTTTTACCCCAGACAGGTTAAGCGCAGCCGGTTCGCCCAATGTGACGATGATTTCTTCATGAACGATCTTTATCATCTGTTGAGCAGGGTTCAGTGCTTTCGATACCTCATACCCAATTGACCGTTCACGGACGCGGTTGATAAAACTTTTCACCACGCTGTAATGTACATCTGCCTCTAGTAATGCCAGGCGCACTTCGCGCAAAGCACTATCTACGTCAGCGGGTGATAATTTACCACGTCGGCGTAAATCTTTAAAAATACTATTCAGTCGGTCAGATAAACTCGCAAACACTAATAGGCTCTTTTTACCATTCGGCAGACTCTTCGAATGACCCCATCCAAAATGGACCGTCGGATCACTGCAAAACTGCATTTTAGCTTGTATACCAATAATGGTCAAGGGATTTTGCATGGATTGAGAAAAAAATCGCCATTTCGTGCATATTGACCGGATTATGAAAACAAATCCAATGTAAACAGAATGATTTCTGATTTATCATGTGCTAAACGATCGAAAGCTTGGAAACGAATATAGAAACTTTTCAGTGCTTTTTGGGTTATTTGTGTTGAATTTCATCGTTACTCGATGAAGTTACACCACTCAAGTTTTAGAATATAGAGGAAAAGAACATGTCCAGTGTTGCCATCGTAACCGACAGCACAGCGTATATCCCAACCGAGATGATGAACGGTTATTCCATTCAAGTCGTTCCGCTCAATGTCATCTGGGGTGATCAAACCTTTCTTGATGGTGTCGATATTCAACCGAACGAGTTCTATGACAGGTTAAAGGGAAGCAAAATCACCCCCACAACATCCCAACCCAGCCCGGAGATGTTTAAAAACGTTTATAAAGGTTTACTTGAACACGATCATGATGTCATCAGCCTGCATATTTCATCCAAATTATCCGGAACGGTTGATTCCGCCTTCCAGGCAAAACAACAATTGAACAGTAACCGCATTGAAGTGATCGATTCACAATTGACATCGATGGCACTGGGATTTCCCGTCCTGGCTGTTGGCAAAGCAGCCAAAGAAGGTGCAACACTTCAGGAATGTAAAGCCTTAGCTGAACAAAGTGTCTTACATTCAGGCGCTATATTTACTGTGAGCACTCTGGAATATTTGCGCCGGGGTGGTCGCATAGGGGGAGCAAGCGCCTTGCTGGGGACTGCTCTTGACCTGAAGCCGATACTCACCTTGATCGATGGCAAGATAGAAGCTGTTGAGCGCGTGCGCACGCTCAATAAAGCCATTGATCGGCTTGTCGATCATCTCATCCAACAAACAAAAAAACGCACCCCTCTCCAGGTGGCAGCGATTAATGCAAACAGCCCGCTTGAAGCAGAACGAATACTGGCGAAAATTCGCGAGAAATATGACATCGCAGATATCGACGTCGCAATCAAAGGTGAAATCAGTCCAGTCATCGGCACACATACAGGACCCGGCACACTCGGAATCGCCTATATGGCAGGCTTCTAAATTCATATTACTCACGAAGAAAAATTACTAAAACGAGTGCTTAATGCACTCGTTTTTTCATGTAGCCTTTTGGTACAATAATTCAAAATTTTCTTTTTTGGAGAGTTCAATGAAAAACCTGCCCAAAATTGGTATTCAAGTTCCAGATGTTTTTTTACCAAAACCAGGGATCGACCTGACAAAATGGTCTGTTATTGCCTGTGATCAATATACCTCCGAGCCTGAATATTGGGAAAAAGTGAGAGAAATTGTCGGTCACGCGCCATCAACATTTAACATCATCCTCCCAGAAGTTTTTTTGGGGAAACCTGAAGAAGAAAAACATATCGCCCTGACGCACCAGAAAATGTCAGAATATCTTGACCAGGGATTGCTGATACAATATGAGGGAATCATCCTCGTAGAGAGAATGGTGGATGGAAAGACAAGGCATGGTTTGGTTCTCGCACTGGACCTGGAACAATATGATTACAACAAAGGTTCACAAAGCCTGATCCGCGCGACCGAAGGAACGATCCTCCAAAGACTGCCACCACGCATCAAGATACGAGAAGGCGCACAGATGGAGCTCCCTCACATCCTTGTCTTGATTGATGACCCTGAAAATACAGTGATCGAACCGATACTGGCTAAAAAACAACATTTAACAAAGCTCTATGATTTTGACCTGATGCTTGGAAGCGGTCATCTCACAGGGCATCTCGTCAATAACGAAGAGGATATTGAGCAAATCAGTGAAGCATTTGAAAAACTGGCTTCCCCGGAGACATTCTACAAAAAATACGATGTAGTTGAAGATAAAGGCGTCCTGCTGTTTGCGATGGGGGATGGAAATCACTCACTTGCCACAGCAAAAGCAATTTGGGAAAAGATTAAATCCGATGTCGGTATGAATCACCCCGCCCGTTATGCTCTGGTCGAAATTGAGAACATCCATGATGCCGGTCTGGAGTTTGAGCCCATCCATCGGGTATTGTTCAACACACGTGAAGACCCCTTCCAGGCAATGCAAGTCTATTTTGGCGCCGACTTTCGCATGGAAAAAGTCTCTTCCGGTGAAGAGATGATCGAACGCGTTGAAAACCAGTCGGGCAAGGAACAGGCAATCGGTGTGGTCACTGCCGACCTGTTTGGCATTGTCTATATCAATCATCCCAAATCCAACCTTCCGGTTGGAACAATACAGTCATTTTTGGATGAGTGGATGGATAATAAAAATGCCGAGGAGATCGATTATGTACACGGCAGCGAGCCTGTACTTCGTCTCGGATCAAAAGAAGGTAACCTGGGTGTTTTCCTTCCTGCAATGCAAAAATCGGAGCTGTTCAAAACAGTCATCCTCGATGGCGCACTTCCCCGCAAGACCTTTTCTATGGGTGAAGCTCACGAAAAAAGGTTCTACATGGAATGTCGTAAAATCAAATAGCTTTATATTAAACAAGCCTTCTGATCTGCATCGATTCGAGAGCTACCAATTCACTGCAAAATAAACAGGTTGTGGTTCAAAATGAGTTTTCAATTTGAACCACAACCAATCCATCATCATCCGAATAATCCACAAAAGATGAATCAAGAAGCAAAACAACCACTGATACTCGACATCCAGCTAGAGAAACTCGACGAACAGCGAATACACTGCATTGTAGAGCTTTCGAAATTCAACCAAAACCCTGATCTCGTCATCGAGCTATCGCAACAAAACGGTGAGCCCCTTGCCAGTATCACCATCATCGAAACACCAGATCACCATAATTCTTACGTTCTTCATACCAAAAAACCCATGCCGATTGAACAAATCATCGTTCAGGCTTCTTTGCTTTACTCAGAGCAAGGAATTGTGCACCAAATAACAAAATCATTCTCAGAAAAATAAAAAAAAGCCGGTTCGATAACCCGGCTTTTGTGTTGATGTTTACACACCTGTATATTGACAGACCGTAAGATCTCATAACTCTATGTACTTGATTTTTCTTCCTCTTCAATAATGGTCTCACTCTGCAAAGGTTGGTCTGAAGATTCACTAGAATCATCAGCAATAACATTCAGCGATTCCCCATAAAATGCAAGGCGCACCTGCGGGATAAATAGAAAAATCAACAGGAAAATATTCATGAAGCTGATAATGGCATAGAAGCAAATCGTGGCTGAACTTACCGTTAGAATGGACATCCAGTCAGGGCTGACTTCACCGATAATGTTTGAGGCGATCGAACCGATGGCTGCAATAAATCCACCCAAAATACCAAAAGCAGCCAAAAAAATGGAGATCATTCTGGCGAGATTACGCAATTGGATCAGCCCAAAACCAACTAAAACATACACTCCACAGACAATCAAACTGATAATTGTGCCCACAACTGGAATGAAAAGTTTCTGAGCGATTTCCGGTGGTTGTGCATCAATCGTGGGTAAAACAGCATAAATAAATATCGCTGCAGCGGCAATTACCGACAAGATTGCCATGAAAAAATGAAAACCACCTACAATAACCAGCCAGTCTTTAATTGTTCGGTTGCTCATCATGCATTTCTCCTTGTATTACCAGAATTCTCACTTTACAGAAATCAGGGTAATTATTTCTTGATCTCCCATAATTCGATGTTGCGCATTTCACAACGGGTACCGTAATCTGTTGAGGTACCGGATATCACAGTGAATGCCATTTTTCCACTTTCTAAACGGACAAATTGCTTGCTGTATAATTCTTTCCCGTTCACAAAAATATGGATATGATTGTTTTCAACTGCAAGCATGACCTGAGCCTGGGCAAGCTCCGTATCCACATCGTAGCGATAAGATGCACCCAGGTTAATCAGGCTTCCGCTCATACGATGGTAAAGTATCGCTCGATCTCCTAAAGTAAAGACAACCAGATAATGCTCTCCTTCATCATTTTCATGGA
>CAYRRA010000125.1:0-12822 GCA_964426355.1 uncultured Anaerolineaceae bacterium | reverse complement strand
GTTTGAGAAAGCAGGTGGTTTGAGGAGAGAAAAGGTTGTCAGGGAGATGAGGAGAAGGAGTATGAAAGATGCCCCTTTTTTCATTTACTCCTCCAGTATCTGGTGAGCAAGCCTGGGGTCATCGGTAAAAACACCTTCAACCTCCAGGGAGAAAAGTCGCTTAAGTTGTTCTGGTTTGTTGACTGTCCAGACATGAGTCCGGCGGTTAAGTCGATGTTGTTTTTTCATAAAAGCAGGGTTAATATCTTTCAGGTACGGATGGATGATGTCGGGCGAGAACCACCTGCCGATGGCAGAACGGGCGAAGGCACCGGGGATGCCGGGTAATGCGAGCAAGGCAGCCGGTACTTGAGGGAGCAATCGTTTGATTTTGGTCAGGGTAATCAGGTTGAAGGATGAGAAGAGAATATTCTCCTCTTGATGGTGAGAGAGAACAATCTCAGCCACTTTTTGCGTCAAGTTGTCAAAGGGGGTGGCATAATTGGTCAATTCAATGTTGATATAAAGACGCCCGGCAATCTTCTCGATCACCTCTGAAAGGGTGGGGATTGTTTCGCCTTTGTACTCCGGGGAGAAAAAAGCTCCGGCATCGAGTTTCTTCAGTTCGTCCAATGTAAGCTGGTTGACCCTGCCTTTGCCATTGGTTGTCCGGTTAACGGTTTGGTCGTGAATGACAACCACTTGTTGGTCGGCGGACAGCTTGACATCCAACTCGATTGCATCTGCACCATGTTCGACTGCGAGTTCAAAGGATGCAAGTGTATTTTCAGGGGCAAATGCAGAGGCGCCACGATGCGCAAAAATAATGGGTTGAGAGAATTTTGTCAGTCGGTTCATAAGTCCACGAAGTAAGCTTCTGCTGCACGGTCGATGAGTTCGACGGTGAGTTTCGGTTCAACAGCGAAATAATTACAAATGTCGATAATCTGATCGATGATATCACGCGGGTGGTTGGAACGCAAATTGCGGTTTCTTTTGATGTACCACTCCTGTAGGAGATAAGCCAACGCCTGGTCGTCATAAGAGATTCCGCGATGGGCAGCGACGCGTTTAAAAATCTCGCGATATTCCTCAAAACTGGGGTCGCCGATTTCCACTTTATGACGCAATCGACGGAGAAACGCTTCGTCCACCAAATCTTTAGGGGGAAGGTTGGTTGAGAAGATGACGAGAACATCGAATGGTACTTCTATTTTCCGCCCGGTGTGGAGTGAGAGAAAATCGATGCGGTTCTCCAGGGGAACAATCCAGCGGTTGAGTAATTCGCGTGGGTGAGCATGCTGCCTGCCAAAATCATCGATGAGCAGGATGCCGCCGTTGGCTTTCATCTGGAAAGGTGCTTCATAATATTTCAGAGTTGTGTCGAAGACCAGGTCCAATCCTTCCAGATTCAACTCGCCACCGACCATGATGAATGGGCGTTTAATTCGCAGCCAACGCGGGTCGTATTTCAGGCTGGAGGGACTTCTTTTATTGATGTCCTCGTTATCAGCCAGTTGATGGTTGACCGAGTCGAACAGCTTGATAATTTGCCCATCCACATAGATGGCAAAGGGGATATAAATATCCTGATGACCGATGAGGTCACCAATAGCCCTGGCAACGCTGGTTTTCCCGTTGCCGGGGGGTCCGTACAGGAAAATGGAAGCGCCGGAGTTGATGGCTGGACCGAGTTTATGAAAGGTTTTTTCTGAAAGCACCAAATCAGATAAGACCTGGCGCATGACTCTTTGCGTCACACGCAGACGCCCCCGGCTCTGGCGCAGGCAGGATTCGTAATAATTCTGGATCGGAACAGGGGCAGGTCCTGCGTATTGGCTGCGTTCGAGGGCTTCACGGGCACGGGCAATGCCGGCGCTGGTAATGGCATATTGATAAGCGCCTTCCCCAAGACCAAGCTGCGAGGAAGATGAGCGCACTTCGAGCAGTTTTTCTCTTTTGAGTGCATCCAGGATTTTGTCGACCACACCCGCAAAGGGTAACGCTACCAGGTCAGCGATACGAAAGCCGGACAGGTAACCCTCGAAGTACATGATTTTGAGAACATGATCCTGAAGCCAGAGAAATGATAATCCGGTTTGCTCCACACTGTGGATTTGCTGTGGAATAAACGGGATATTTTCTTGAGCTGGTGCCGCGGCTCGCGCCATTTTTCTTCTCCTCAGAAATGATAAATTGAAAAGATAAGTAAATTATAGCACGCTACTGTTTTGACCCGTTGAACGCTAATGCTGTTTTGATGTTTGAGGTATGGAAATAATGAGGCTGTCTAAAAAGACAACCTTTTTGTCTGGTTTTTCGAAAAAGGGGTTTTCTCGCATTGTCAGAGCTCAAGTCTCCGACTTCCACGGGCATGTTTTTCTGGCTCGCAGAGGCTATCCTGTCGTTTGGTCTCGCCTCTGCGATGATTGGTTGTAGTGGATTTTTTTCCAATGACCGTTTTTCTAAGGACGTTTCGGCTGCTTATCTCCAACCTCAGCGATTTTCGCTGAAACCTGGCGGCGTTCAAGACCACGTCCCATTTGTTTTTCGATGGTTCGCAGCATAGGCAGGTCATCCGGGGTAACAAGCGAAATAGCTGTGCCCAGCCTTTCCATTCTTCCGGTGCGTCCGGTACGGTGGGTGTAAGCCTCAGCTGTATCGGGCATATCAAAATTAATCACGTGGGAGATTTGAGACACATCGATACCACGCGCAGCGATATCGGTTGCGACCAGGACCTTGACTTTCCCGCAGCGAAAACCGTCCATTGCCTTTTGACGCTGGCTTTGTGAAAGGTTCCCTTGCAGAGATGCGGCAGAAAGACCCGCGTGGGAAAGCTGGACACCAAGTCTTTTTGCACGGTGCTTGGTACGAGTAAACACAAGAACCTGACCACCCCCGCTGCACTTCAGCAGGTTGAGGAGTAGACCCAGTTTTTGAGTTTGCTCAACGGGGTACATCGCATGTTGGATGGTTTTAATCGGTTGAGTAATACTGATTTCCACGTTAACTGGTTGGTGTAATAATTCAACCGCCAGTGAACGGATCTCATTCGGCATGGTGGCGGAGAATAACAACGTTTGACGTTTTTGGGGCAGGATGGAAACGATTCGGCGGATGGATGGCAAGAAACCCATGTCAAACATCTGGTCCGCTTCATCCAAAACCAGGATATCCACGTTTTTAAGGTTGATTTCTTTTTGATCATAAAGATTTAAAAGACGTCCAGGGCAAGCCACCACAATATCCACACCGCTGCGGAGACCTTGTATCTGTGGTTGAGCGCTAACGCCGCCGTAGACCGTCAGGCTTCGCAGGTTGGTTTTCTGACTGAGATGGACGATGGCATTATGGGTTTGTTCCGCCAGTTCACGGGTGGGTGAGAGGATCAAGGCGCGGATTTTTCCGCGCGGACCGGTTATCAGCCGCTGCAAAATGGGTAATACGAATGCAGCCGTTTTACCCGTGCCGGTTTGTGCCAATCCGAGTACGTCATTTCCATTGAGGATTGCCGGGATTGTTTTCTGTTGAATCGGAGTGGGGGTTGAATACCCCACTTTTAAGATACCCGCATTGATCTGCGGATGGAGTGCAAATACATTGAAATTCACAAAATTTTCCTTAACTGGTGTATTTCATATCACGGCTGTCTTTTCAGCCGATCCGCTCTGACACCCCGCAACGCGGATACACCTTTGAATGATTGAGAGCGGTGAAAAAAAATAAACCAGGGTTATCCCTGGTTTGTTGATTACAATTCAGTGTTCACCTTAATGGATGCAGTATAACACGTAATTACGATCACGTGGGAAAACTGGTGTTTCATGTAACGATTAAATTCGAGATGAGGGTTTTTACCCGCTCTCCTGTCTTAAGGTGTAGGTTTCTGGAAACATCTTGCAAAACTCAGGCTTGTCATATCCCTTCACCTGCCATATAATCGGACACATGAATGTTTCAGTTATCATGCCTGTATTCAATGAAATAGCAACAATTGAAACGATTTTGGAACGTGTCAAAAAGACCGGCATAGTCCAGGAAATCGTTGTGGTTGACGATGGGTCAACCGACGGTACGCGCGACTTTTTGCGCAACCTTTCAGATGATATGGTACGCGTGGTCTTTCATGAACGCAATAGCGGTAAAGGGGCTGCAGTGCGTACTGGTATCAACAATGCGAGCGGAGAGGTGATCATTATTCAGGACGCAGACCTGGAATACGACCCGCGCGATTATCCGGAATTGCTGAGACCGATTGAAGAGGGGATCACCAGCGTGGTTTATGGCTCGCGGTTCCTGGGCGGAGCCAGGCGGTCGCTGTATTTCTGGAACATGGTTGCGAACAAGCTCCTGACCTTTCTGACCAACATCCTCTATAACAATATCTTGAGCGATATGGAGACTGGTTATAAGGTTTTCCGCAAACAGGTTGTAGAGGGCATCCCATTACATTCAAAGCGATTTGAGTTTGAGCCGGAATTTACTGCTAAGATACTCAAGCGTGGTATCCATATCTACGAGGTTCCCATCCGTTTTAACCCGCGAGAGTATTCGGAAGGCAAGAAAATCCGCCTCTGGGATGCTTTTGAAGCATTGTGGGCATTGATTAAATACCGTTTTGTCGATTAATCTGGATTTGAAGCGCACTTATGAGGCTGACTAAAAAGGCAGTCTCTTTGCGTTGCAAAACGGCACTGCCTGCGCGGTTCTCTGCATTGGGGTTTACACCCATCTCGAATCACGGCTCACAAACGACCCTGAAATCACGCCTCTTTTTGGACAGCCTCTTGATTTTCATAATGGATATCGATAATTTGGAGCTGCGTAAATGAGCTGCCGTTGAATTCATTGAGCGTGGGTGTGTATAGAATATCTATATACTCAGGAAGCTCTTCGCATAAATCACCTCGGCGAAAGGCGATGGCAGAATAAGTCTTCATTCCATCGCGCAATTTCAGTGAAAGATGGGTGCCATCTCCAACTTTTCTCTTGAAAATCACCTGAACATGAGGAGATTTAATGACCACTTCGGGGTTGGTTTGCCCGGTGGGTTCGATTTCCTTGATTCTTTCCAGGATGTTTGCGGGCAATTGTTTGAGGTCAATCTCGATATCCGCATAAAGGGTGGGGCGCAAGTCTTTTCCGTTCAACTTTTCGCTGGCGATATCGGTTAGTCGCTCTTTCAATTCCGGGATGCGCTCTGTTTTGATCGAAAAGCCGGCTGCCATTTCATGTCCGCCATGCCTTTCAAAGAGGTCGGCACATTGGTCGAGCGCCTGAGTGATGTGGAACTCGGAGATGCTGCGGCAGGAAGCCACAGCGAGGTCGCCTTTGATTTCACCCACCACCGAGGGGCGGTAATATTCCTCTGTCAACCGGGAAGCGACCAGACCGACCACCCCTTGATGGTATTCCTTATCGAATGTGATGAGAATATTTTCAGGTTCGTCTTGGGGGAATTCATTCTTTGCCAGTTCGATCAATGTCCTGACTTTATCCTGGCGGCTTTTGTTCAGATCATCCAGTGTTTGCGCCAGTGGGCTGGCTTTGGAAAGGTCTGCTGCAACCAGAAGTTCATAGGCTGTGCGAGCTGACTTTAACCTGCCGGCTGCGTTTAACCTGGGCGCGAGCATGAAACCAATTTGGCGAGAATTAATTTTGCTGATGTTAATTCCTGTTGCCCCGGCAAGCGAGGATAACCCGGGACGTTCTGCCTGCATCATTTTCTTTATGCCCGCTTTGACCAATGCCCGGTTTTCACCATGCAGCGGGACGATGTCAGCAACTGTGCCCAAGGCAACCAGATCTAGATATGCGTCTGCATCCAGAGGTTTAAAGGTGCAGCGCTGTGCCACTGCTTGAGCGATCTTATACGCCACCCCAACCCCGGCAAGGTCACGGTAGGGATAGGGATCATTGGTTTTTTTGGGGTTGATGACTGCCAGCGCCGGGGGAAGTGCACCGCCGGGGTAATGGTGATCGCTAAGAATTACATCCATGCCGAGGCTCTGGGCAATTTCGATTTCCTCGATGGAGCGAATGCCGCAATCGACTGTGATCATCAGCTTTTTTCCATCTTCGACCAGGTCATGTACTGCCTGGCTGTTTAAGCCATAGCCTTCGTCAAACCGGTCGGGGATATAGCTGGTCACATCTGCGCCGGCGGACTGCAGGAACTGAACCATCAGGGCAGTTGCGCTGACGCCATCGACGTCATAGTCGCCGTAAACAACAATTGGTTCCTGGTTTTGAATGGCAAAGAGGATTCTATCGACTGCCTGCTCCATACCACCGAGTAGAAATGGGTCATGAAGCGGACCTTCTTTGGTCAAAAAGGAGTCTGCGTCAGATGGGGTGAAAATAGTGCGGTTATAGAGTAGCTGCCGAAAGCCGGCAGGATACTCGGCGAGGGCTTTATCGACATCCGGGGGAATTTTATTTCGGACTTCCCATTTTTTCTCGGTTCTTTTCATGGATCTACTGCATCATCCATGCGTATAGATTCTGTGAACCCTGGCAGCCAGGCTGGTGACGACTTCATCGTTGATGGTTCCCCAGCGGGAAGCCACCTCTTCTGCCGTGATTTGCTCCTGTCCCTGTCTGCCGATGAGGACGACTTCATCACCGATTTCAACATCAGAGATGCCTTCCAGGCTGATCATTGCCTGGTCCATGCAAACACGTCCAATGACGGGGGTTCGCTGCCCTCTAATCAGGACGATGTTGCCATCGGTTCGGCGATACCCATCCGCGTACCCCACGGTGATGGCACCCACACGCTCTGCTTTGGTGGTGACATAGCGATGACCATAGCTGATGCCGTGTTGAGAGGGCAAGGTTTTGATAGAAGAAATCCTGCATTTCCACTGCAAAGCTGGCGTGAAACCCGGCGGAATCTCGCCTTGACCAGTGACGCTCAACCCGTAGAGGATGATGCCGGGGCGGACCATATCGTATTTTGCATTTGGAAAATTGAGCGTTCCGGATGAGTTGGACGCATGAACGAGCGGCGGGCGAAGCCCCGAGGCTTGCAGCGCTTCAATCACTTGATCGAAGCGGGTGATTTGTTGGGCTGTGGCAGGTTGGTCGGGTTCATCAGCTCGCGCAAAATGGGTAAACACGCCTGCAACCTGCAACCCGGGCAATGTGCCCAGAAAGCGGATAAACTCAACGCCATCCTGCGGGAAAACCCCCAGCCGTCCCATGCCGCTGTCAATTTTTATATGCACAGAGAGCTTTTTCCCGGTAGCGGCTGCTTTGGCGGAATACAACTCAGCGACATCCCGATCGTAAAGGGCAACATGGATGTTCTGTGCCTGTGCCAGCAGCGCTGCGTCAGGGCTGGTATAGCCCAGGACAAGAATATTTTGTTGAATCCCTGCCTGCCGAAGAAGGACAGCTTCTTCAATGCGGGCAACACCGAACCAGGTAATGCCAATACGATCGGCAGCCAAAGCAACATCGACAGCGCCGTGTCCATACGCGTTGGCTTTAACGATTGCCATCACCGGGCGACCAGCAATCTGCTGGATCTGTTTGATATTATTCTGAATAGCCGATAAGTCGATCTCGGTCCAGTTGGTAATTAATGATGTGTCCATGCAGGTTAGTATACTATCAGGCGCACGCTATCGCAAGAAAAAAATATGATCGATAAGCGTTTTTCATGAGTCGTGTATAATTCGTGAAATGGATTCAATGACAAATCATTCAACACAATCAAATTTTTCGTTTCAGGTCACTGCACAAGACGGGAAAGCCCGAACCGGTGTGTTCAAGACGCCACATGGCGATATTCAAACCCCAGTTTTCGCCCCGGTGGGTACGCAGGCAGCCGTAAAAGCATTGACCACTGCACAGCTTCATGATTTGAACGCCAGTTTGGTGTTGGCGAATACGTATCACCTATACCTTCGACCCGGTACCGAAATCGTGCGTAGTTTTGGATCGCTGCATCAATTTATGGGATGGAACCAACCCTTGCTGACGGATTCGGGCGGTTTTCAGGTGTTTTCACTCGCTGAAGCGAGAAAAATTGACGATGAGGGGGTTACATTCCGCAGCCACCTGGATGGCACGTATCACCGATTTACGCCACAGAAATCCATCGAGGTGCAGGAAGCATTAGGCGCGGATATCATTATGGCATTCGATGAGTGCGCTGAGCCCTATGATTACGAGTACAGCAAAAAAGCGATGGCGCGCACCCATTCCTGGGCTGAACAATCCTTACAGGCAAAGACGCGCAGTGACCAGGCGTTGTTTGGCATTGTCCAGGGGGGGATTTTTCCCGACCTGAGGGAGCAGTCCGCGCGCTTCATTGCTGATTTGGACTTTCCCGGAAACGCCATTGGAGGACTTTCAGTGGGTGAGACAAAACCCGAGATGCACGCCATGCTTGAGGTGGTGAATGACATTTTGCCAGAAAACAAACCGCGCTATCTGATGGGTGTGGGCTCGCCGGAGGATTTGGTCAACGGTGTGATGAGAGGGGTGGATATCTTCGATTGTGTGCTGCCCACCCGGCTGGCAAGGCATAAAGCTGCCCTGACTTTCAATGGGCGTATCAACCTGGCGAAAGCGGAGTTTGCAGCGGACAAGCGTCCTATTGAGGAGGGATGCCAGTGTTATACCTGCCAGAATTTCAGCCGGGCGTATTTGCGGCATCTCTTTCTGGCGAAAGAAACGTTGGTAGGAACGCTGGTTTCTATTCACAATGTCCATGTTCTGATCGAACTGATGCGGCAAATCCGTGAGGCGATCAGTGAAAAGCGTTTTAACCAATATGCATCTTCATTTCTAGCAAAGTATCAACTGCAAGGAGGTTAATCAAATGACCATCATACAAGCCATCATCCTGGGTATTATCCAGGGTATCACCGAATTTTTGCCCATCTCCAGCTCAGCGCACCTGGTGATTGTTCCGTTTTTGTTCAAATGGGATTTACCCGAGCAACAGGTTTTTCCGTTTGATGTCCTGGTGCAGGTGGGAACATTGGCAGCGGTCATCATCTATTTCCGCAAGGATATCTGGCGTCTGGTTGCCGGTTTTATCCAGTCATGCGTTAAACGTCAATGGGATGATGCGCAATTCCGCCTGGGGATCAACCTTATTCTGGCTTCGATCCCGGCAGGTATTTTGGGGTTGGCGTTAAACGATTTTATCGAGTCGCTTTTTCACCAGGCAGGTGTGAGCGGTATTTTCCTCCTGGTGACAGCCCTGTTCCTCTTCATTGCTGAACGACTGGGAAAAAGGCAAAAATCGATGGAGGGGATCAGCAAGGTAGATGCCCTGCTTGTTGGTTTTGCACAGGCGTTTGCCATGCTGCCGGGCATTTCTCGCTCCGGTGCAACGATTGCCACGGGTATGTTGCGCAATCTCAAACGGGACGACGCGGCTCGCTTTTCTTTTCTCATGTCGATCCCGGTGATGTTCATGGCGGGTTTATTAAGCAGCCTGGACCTGTTGCAGATGCCCGAAGTCGGCACTTTTCTGCCGGTAATGCTGGTGGGCTTTTTTGTGGCTGGCGTGGTCGGGTACCTGGCGATCCATTGGCTCATCCAGTACCTGCGCACAAAGCCCTTGTATCTTTTCAGCATCTATTGTGCTGTGGTAGGAATTGTGATTGTTGTTCTGTATTATGGATAAACCAGTACGAAACCTGATCTTTCTCTGTGCGGTGATCACGTTATCTGCCTGTGCACCGGTGGAGATACCGGTAGCCACTCCGCTGCCCACCCAACAGGTCTGGCGTGTGGTATTCCCTTCCGAGATGGACTGGCTAAGAACCGGGTTCAGTTCTTGCCTGGTCGATCTGCCGGGGTACAGCCTGGTGGTTGAGGAAAACCAGCAGATTTCACAGACTTTCCCGGAAGCGGACTTCTTGTTCTCCTGGGGGGATATCGACCCGAAAGACCGGCAAGCCTATCAAATTGGCACGGACAGCCTTGCAGTCATCGTCAATGCACAAAACCCGCTGGATGAAATGGATACCGAAATGCTGCGCCGGGTTTACCGGGGAGAGATGACCAGATGGGATGAGCTCAATGCGGGCAGCAGCAGCGAGATCATGGTCTGGAGATATGCCGATCACCTCGCGCTGCAACAAGCCTTCGAGAGCGCGGTTGACCTTTCTGGTTCGACTCTGTTAGAAACCTGGACGGCTCCAGATGTTAGCGCGATGATCGAAGCAGTTTCATCCTCACCGGAGGCGGTTGGCTTCATTCCAGGCGCGTGGGACGTACAGGAAAGCGGTGTGAAGACCCTGGGTACGGTGCAAGGCGTGGAGGTTCCGCTTGTGGTTCTCACAATCGGGCAGCCATCTTACGAGCAGCAGGTGTGGTTGAACTGCTTGAGAGAGATTCTCTATCCATAACCCCCATTTTTGAAGGGATCTTTTTTACATGGATTGTGGATGAGGTTATCATGGGGATCAAAAATGGAAATGAAAAGGAAAAATTACCTCCCAAATTATTACGTGCACGCTCACACAGCCCGTTGGATGAAAGGTCTGGTGTTGATTGGAAGTTGGATGTGTTTTTGGCTTGCCGGTTGCAGCCCAGAAGTACAGCCTTCAAGCACTGCATCGCCTGTATCGAAAACAAGCGTGGCGGCAACAGAAGCAGAACCGACAGGGTTTTTTCCCTCCAGCTCTACGCCAACGGTTAACACGTCACCTGCCCATTTACTGGACACACAAGACCTTCTTGAAAGGGCGGTTGCCAACCTGTTGGATGCAGACAGCTTTGAAATGGTCGTAAAGGACATCAGGGCTTACCAATCCACCCGATCTGATGGTACGGTACACCTGACATACGGGGAATTTAACACATGGCACACTGTCATTTTTTCACCCACGTTGAAGGTGCACAGCCATTATGAATATCGCTACGATACGCAGTCCGATTTCTTTATGAATGATTCTTACTCGTTCGAGCGGGATGGGCGCTATTTTACACAACTGGTGGAGGATTCAGCGTCCGGCGAGTTGCAAGAGATGGACTATACACAAACCCAACCGATGGCGGGCGATCTTTTCCAAACGCTGGTCAAATACGCACGACAGGCGGAGTTTTTGTCCGAGCAGGATGGTATAGCTGTGTACACGCTTTTACATCCGCATTGGTATGAACTTGCGGGTGCAGCCGGGTTTGCCGACCTGGGGTTACTGTTCGGGCAGGAAAATGAGGATGCATCTTTGGAACAATATGTGCAAACGCATTTCCCGGGCGTTCAAACCGTTCGGTTTACCCTATACGTTTCTGTCACGGAGCAGCATATCGTTAAAGTCGTGGTCGACGATCGTGATTTTCTGTATTCGGTATGGGCGGAGATAGACCGCGCGTTGATCGAGCAGGGTGCAGATAAAGCCAGCCTGACCGTTTACGAAGTTTTGGATGAAAACGGAGCAGAGTACCGGTTTGAGCGCTACAACGCAGCCGTGGACTTTGATATTCCCGAATAAAGCCTTACGTTGAATAAGCCACATGTTTCCAATTGATTTGATTCCATTACAGTAGGCGCCAGTTAGAGCAAATTTTTGACTTTTCAATTTATTTGTGCTATTCTTCGTAGTTAGTAAACTTTATATAAGGAGAAGAAATTTCTGATCAAAATGGGGTATTGTCTCATTTTGTATCAGTCAATTGGGATGGGTCTATGCAGCGAGAACGGATATCAGAAAATGTTTATTGGTTTCAGAGCGAAATTTACGCTCAAGTTACCGCCGGGGTGGTTGCTGGTACAGATTGGGCTGTGGTGATTGACACGCTGGCGATTCCAGAAGAAACCCTGGAAATGCGTTCGTTTATTGAAGAGGAACTGAAAGTACCCGTACGTTATATCATCAACACGCATCATCATGCCGATCATACCTGGGGTAATTGCTATTTTCCCGGCTCAACCATCATTGCGCATACCTTATGCAGACAGTATATGCAGCAGCTTGAACAGAAAGCGTTGGAATCGGCACAACGAACCAACCCGATCTTCAGGAACACAAAAATCGTGCTCCCTCACCTTACTTTTCATGAGGGTACTCTTTCTTTGCGGGTGGGCAAGAAACACCTGATCCTTCTGACGACCCCTGGGAACAGCAAGGACGGCATATCGGTTTTGGTTGAGGAAGACCGCATCCTTTTTGCAGGTGACGTTTTTATGCCGATCCCATTTATTGTCGAAGGCGATATCAACGAATTGGCTCAATCGATGCGTACGATTGGGGACATGGGGTTGGAAAATATCATCCAGGGGCATGGCGATATCATTCTGCGCGGGGAAATTGAGGATTCGGTAAAGGAGAATATCCATTACCTGAATACGCTGCAGCGCGCCGTGAAAAACACGCTAAAACGGAAAAACGCAATCGACTTGCTGGATGGGATCGATATCGAATCATGCGGCAAGAGCAAGGTGTTGCTGGGTGGGTTGGCTGAAGAGCTGCATCACCGTAATGTGTACGCGCTGTTCAAACAGCTTTCTGAAAACCCTGGCGAGTAATTGTTCCGAGCAGATGATCCCCTGGGCAGCCATGCGCCAGGGGATTTTTTTGTCTTGATTCACCCGGAAGAAAGAGGGATTTCAGTATAACCATCGGATTGGATATCGAAAGCCCGGCAGTACCATTGCTGATTTTGCAGGCTGAGGATGACGCTGAAAACACCCGGGTAGGCATGTGATTTGATGTCGGTCTCTGAGGGCGTGGCGGGTCCATTGGGATGTGAATGGTAAATGGCAATCATCTCGTACCCCAGCTCTTCGATTCGAATCATGTTCAGAAGCTGTTCAGTGGGTTCCATTCGAAATTCTGTTGCGCTGTGGAGTGCATTGGTGACGGGCAG
>CAYRRA010000124.1:0-12968 GCA_964426355.1 uncultured Anaerolineaceae bacterium | reverse complement strand
GTAGTGGGAAATGATCTTTTCGAATCATTATTCTAACATATATCAATATTCCACTAACAGTTTCGATTCTAAGGTCAATAATTGGGTAATGAAACGCAATATATACAAATGATAAACAGCAGTATTATGAATACCAATTTCGGATAACCATTTAGAAGGCATTGGATATGTTAAAATGGATTAAGTTTCATTACTTTTCTCATGATTGTCTGGAGGGTCATTGATACATTTCATAGATAAGTTTCCCGGAAAACCGAAAATTCTTTTCATCGGTCAAGTCAGCAGCACACATACACATGGGTGGATGAACTTACTCAGTGATGAAGAGCTCAACATCCGACTATTCGCTATCCCTAATGATGGACTTCCGCCAAAAAACTGGGGGTTCCAAACGTATCTGAATACCCCTCAAATTGATAAAGAACTTGATAAAAGTATATTCGTAAACCTTTCAACGGACCCTGAAACACCTCAAGGCAGCCCCAAAAAAATATTGGCTGGTTTTTTCAAAAGAATCACTCAACAGGGAATCTATATTGATCCCCTGTTTTACAGACCCAAAAGATTTTTATTTGTGATTTTTGTATTATTGGTTTCACTCCCATATCAAATCTGGCAGTTATTGTTTCATAAAAAATATACTCGAGAGTTCAATAAAACCTGCTCTGCAGAGAAGTCTCTCAGGAAAATCATTGAGGAATGGCAGCCTGATATCATTCACACGCTGGGTATTTTTGACCAACAAGGCGGCGAATTCTTTCATCGGGTAACTAAAGAATACAGCTTCCATTACAAGGGAAAATGGGTCGTCCAATTACGCGGGGGCTCCGATCTTGCTCTACGCCATTGTGATCCACAAATGAAGGATACCATCCGTGATATCCTGACCAAATGTGACCATATCATCAGCGACAACATCATCAACATCCAGATTGCAGAGAAACTCGGCATCCCCAGGGAAAAATTCGCCCACATTTCACCCATCCCTGGCAGCGGCGGAGTAGATGTGGAATGGATCAAAAGCCAGGAAAAAAATTTACCCTCTGCGCGTCGAGCCATCATTTGGCAAAGAGCGTATGATTTACCCTGGGCAAAAGGAACATCTGTGCTTGAAGCGTTAAAAATTTGTTGGGATCGCATCCAACCATGTGAAGTCTATATGCTCAACACTTCTGAAGAGATCACGGCATGGATTTATACGCTCTCTGAAGAAATGAGAATGAAATTTATTGATTACAAGGTGGTCTCGCGTGTGGAGTTTATTAAATTACTCACGCAAAGCAGGGTAATGCTGGCGCCATCCCTTGTGGATGGCATACCCAACAGTCTTTATGAAGCCATGGCTGCCGGCGCTTTTCCGATTGTCTCCCCGCTCGATACCATCCGGACGGTTGTAACTGAGCCACAAAATGTCCTCTTTGCCCATAACCTTTACCCGGAGGAAATTGCCGCTGCTCTCGTTCGAGCAATGAATGATGATGAGTTAGTTGACCAGGCGGCTGAAGCGAATTTGCAACTTGTAAAAAAACTGGCTGATAAAAATTTTCTTAAAAACCGTTTGATCGAGTTTTACGGAAATATCTCTCAACCATCAAGGATCCATCAATGACAGAAAAACCTTTAGTCACAATCATCACACCCACATATAACCGGGCAGGTTTTTTGCGCGAAACCATTGAAAGTGTATTGAGTCAAGATTATGAACCGATCGAATATATCGTATTAGATGATGGCTCACAGGATAACACAATGGAAATTCTAAAAGAATATGAGGGCAAAATTATCTGGCAGACCCACGCCAATATGGGTGAAACGCTAACGGTCAATAAAGGTTTTTCCATGTCCACCGGGCAAATCATTGGTGTCGTCAATTCGGATGACCCAATTCTTCCTGGAGCAGTAAAAAAGGTTGTCGGCGCTTTTGAAAAGAACAAAGATGCGCTTGTGGTGTATCCTGATTGGGCAGAAATTGATAAAAACTCGAATACGATAAAAAAACACACTTTACCCAATTACAACATTTACAACATGGTAAAACATTTTTTTAATATCGCTATAGGACCAGGAACATTTTTCAGGCGAGAAGCACTTGAAAAATACGGAGCCAGGGAAAACAGCCGAAGATATACCGGTGATTTGGAATATTGGTGTAGATTAAGTCTTTATCAGGATCCCGTACACATTCCAGAAGTATTAGCAACTCATCGCACGCATGATGATTCGGCTCAGATCCGTGATATGAGTTCAGCTATTGCAGAGGAATTAATCAGTATTGTAGTTAAATTGTACAATAACCCGGCTTTGCCAAAAGAGTTAAGAAGAATAAAAGGAAGAGTATTTTCGAATATTTACCATGAAGCAGCATATTTTTGTAACAAAAACGAAAAGAAACAGTTTCGTCATTACCGTTGGTTGAAATATCGACATTACCCTCCCTCTTTGCTCAAAGACATTATGATCAAACTATTGCCTTTTTTTTATAAGTTTGTGCTTCTCTTGAATAAAACGCTCCCTCCAGGCTTATATAAGGCAATCAGATCGGTCTATCGAAAGCTGCGAAAGGAAAACAACCCATCCGTTTGACAACAGAAGCTGGAGATGTGTATTTTGAAAAGGGGAAATACTCACCGCTCTTCAGTTGATTCGCCTTCAACAGATAAATGTGTTCGAGTTGAGAAAGTATGTCTGTTCAGTATGTTGGATATTTCCAGCAGGCGGTAATTCAAGATGTGTAAGAGTATTCCAATGGTACCGCAGACAATGCCAGAAACAAAGAAGCCCATTGCGATCAAGGCATTGAGGATTGAAAGGTCCTGCCCGCTGTGGCTGATTTCGCGCAACACGCCGCCGCCAATGAACAAACCAATGAACACGCATAACAACCCTATCCCGCCAAAAAATGTCAGTGGTTTATACGCCTGGACGATGGTGAATATTTTATACAGAACCTTAAACCCGTCCCTGAAAGTATTGAGTTTGGAAAAACTTCCCCTCGGTCGGTTTCGGTAAGGAACCTCGACCTCTTTGATTTTAAATTTTCGATAAAGAAGCTGCAGCGTCATTTCGGTCTCAATATCAAAGCCTGATGAAAGTACAGGCAGTTCTAATGCTACTTCGCGATTGAATGCCCGGTATCCCGACATCGGGTCTTTGATGTGGGATGAAAATACCAGGTTAATCAGGTTGCAGACCAGTTTGTTTCCAGCATAGTGCATCGGGCGAAAGGCTTTTTCGCTGTAATTGGACAGCCTTTGACCCACAATCATATCTGCCTCTTCCTCCATCACCGGTTTGAGCAGCTCATGCACCATGTCAGCAGGATAAGTGTCATCGCCATCTACCATTACGTAGAAATCGGCTTGAACTTTCTTCAGCATTGAATTGACAACGAATCCTTTTCCCTGGTTTTTTTCCTTGATAACGATTGCGCCAGCATTTTTCGCCAGTTCATAGCTGCGATCGGTGCTATTGTTGTCAAACACATAAATATCGGACTCTGGAAGTTCTTTTCTAAAGTCATCAACCACTTTCACAATCGTCGCTTGCTCGTTATAACAGGGGATCAAAATAGCAATTTTCATTTCTCGCCAGGCATCCTTCTCTTCAAGATTTCTTCCGATACACAACCAGCAATGATAACCCGATAGGTGGGGCAAAAAACCTTTCAAGAAATGATATTACCTGCACCAGCCTGTCAAAAACACTGATTTGCCGGTTGTCCTGTTTTTCAAATTTGCGCACTTTGGCGTTATACAGCCACCCCATCAATCCGTAAAAATTTGAATATGTGATTTTCTCTGGGATCAGCCGAGTTTGTTTGAACAAATCTCTGATCCATTTTTTTGAATAACGCCGATAATGCCCCACTTTTGAGTTAAGCAATTTGAAGTGCTCAAACCCCTTCATTGTTTCTTTCAACCAGCTACAACAATACTGGTTAGGCTCTACACCGGTTATACTTTTAGCGTTATCAATCATTTGTAAAGTGATATTGCCAATACCGGGTCCAATTTCCAGGATGTTTTTCCCCAGGTAGGGTGAGATAAGGGTATACAACCATTTATTATAGTGTTCAGCAGCGCTCATTTGCCGCAAATCTTCCAGGATAAACGGGTCAAAAACCTGTTCGTCCAGTCCATTGTTAATTTCATTCATTATTAAGAAACGCCTGCCTATTGTAATGTCAGTATTATAACTGGTTATTAAAATAGGATAACGTATTTATTGGCTCAATCCCAGGTGTTTCATACCAATCAAAAAACTGCTGCCGTGTTTTTGTTATATAATAAGTCCATTCAGCCAAACCATGGAGGTGAACGATGGACCAGAGCGATGGCTTACTGCGAGACCGCTACCGCGTCATCAGCATGTTGGGAAGGGGCGGCATGGGCGCCGTCCAACTGGCATACGACACCGCCCTGGATATGCAGGTTGCAGTTAAAAGCAACCACAATACCGATGAGAACAGCAAGGAGCAGTTCCTGCGTGAAGCCCGCCTTTTGGCTACTTTACGCCATCCCAACCTGCCACGCGTGATCGACCACTTCATCGTTGAAGATACGCAGTATCTCGTGATGGATTACATCCCCGGCAAAGACCTGGAAACGCTCTTAGATGATGAAGGTATCCCCCCGCTCAACCGTGTGATCGACTGGACCAGGCAATTGGGCTCAGCGGTCAGTTACCTGCACAGCCAGAACCCGCCTGTTTTTCACCGCGACATTAAACCGGCAAATGTAAAAATCACCCCCGATGGGCAAGCCATCCTGGTTGATTTTGGTCTGGCGAAGGCGTCGGATCCAACGCAGGCAACCGCTGCAGGGGCAACGGGGTACACACCTGGTTACGCTCCCCCTGAGCAGTACGGCGGTGCGCACACGGGTCCTTTTTCAGATCAATATTCACTGGCAGCCACGCTGTACAAACTGCTGACCAATCAAAAACCGGTTGAGAGCATAAGACGCCTGTTAGGTGAAGCCACGCTTACCCCAATGAAAGGTCTTAACCCCAACATTCCCGAACACATCCAAAATGCGATTGAAAAGGCAATGGCATTACAACCCCAAGACCGTTTTGGCTCAATTAATGAATTTGTTTCTGCCATCAGTGATGCCACCTATCAAGCCCCCGCGGTGAGGACGGGCGCAGTAAATACCGCTGCGACTCTGCCGGCTACACCGGGGGAGTCTACGCAGACAGGAACGTTACCCGCCCAACCCAAAAAAAAGAAAAATCGTGCGCTTCTTTTCACCTGCCTGGGTATCGTCGTACTGACTGCCATTCTGGCTTTGGGCGGAACAGCCGTTTGGTATTTCATCCTGAGGGAAAAACCGCCGTCAACAGAACCTACTCAGGTTGTCGCAGTTGAAAGCTCCCCTCAAGATATTCCTACGGCGGAATCCACATCCACTTACTCACCAGAGCCATCAGCTACCGCAACGGTTCAACTCGTTGTGACAGCTACTGCAACCCAGCAGTCAAGCGCAACAGAAATGCCCACTTTCACTGCCACGCCGCGTTACCTCATCGATGAACGCCCAATTGCATTCATCAGCAACCGTGGCGATGGCACCACCTTCCAAATCTGGAGCATGAAAGTGGGGCAAACCATGAACAATGAATTTATCGCCCTTGATTTGCAGCAGCTTACCTTTGACGAAGGCGATAAATCAGAGCCGGAATGGTCACCGGATGGCAGCAAGCTGGTGTATATTGCGCCGGGAAGCAACGGAAAAAACCAGGTCTGGGTGGTTGATCTTGTCACTGGAACTCAAACACAGCTATCTGACCTGGAAGGCACAAATCTCAACCCGACCTGGTCACCGGATGGAAAGCAAATTGCCTTTGCAAATTTCGGTCGTATCACGGATGTGTTTGCTGTCTATTTGATGGATTCAGATGGAGCAAATCGCCAGAGATTGAGCCTGGATTTCCAGGAAACAAACCCGAAATGGACACCGGACATGGAATGGTTGTTGTATGTGATTCATGCAAACAACCACAATTTCTTCTTCTGGCGTAATAAAGTGGAATCCTACGCCACACCTGAACCTTTTGACCCCACCACCCATTTTGGGCGGATGGGCGAGGTGGATGACCCGGCTTTCAACCCTGACGGAAGCTATCTTGCATATACACGAGATAATGAAGGAAAAAAACAAATTCAAATTGTAGATTTCGTCTCACGCGGTGCAAAGATTACCATGCTCACACCCAACCATTTCACTGAGTACCAACCCTGCTGGTCTCCAGACGGGCAGTGGATTGCCTTCACTTCCGAGCGAGATGGAAATCAAGAAATTTACATCATGACGAATGTCGGATTGTTGCAAAGCAACCTGACCAATGACCCGATTCATCAGGATTCGCAACCCGATTGGCAAAAATAAACGCCTGGCGGTTGTCACACACCAGGCGTGAAGGGCACATCAACTCAAGTTAGCTGGGCTGTGATGGACGGGCTTTGTTCGAGAGAGAAGAAGCGATGAACCCGGCAGGTTTCAAAGTCGGTCTGCCTGCATTGGGGCTGAGCAGCAGACTGAGGCGGTTTAACGCATGTCCATCATAAATCCGTGCACCGCACACATCGCAAATCCAGGCAGGAAAATCAGGTACTGTAATCATCTCATCGCCAAGCCATGTAATATAGGTTACATACCTGCGTGTCAACCGCCCCATCTGGCATTCTTTACAGCTAATCTCTGAGTGTAATTCATTATCGTTTGTCATTTCATCACCTTTAATTAACGGCGGCATTCACAAGGTCTGGTCGAGTTAATACTTTCATCTCTTTAATGGGCCAATATACCACCAAAGCCTTACCGATCAGGTTTTCTTTCGGCACAAAACCCCAACTATGCGAGTCAGAAGACTGGTTGCGGTTATCGCCAAGCACAAAAAACGCACCCTCAGGAACCACCCACTCCCCTTCATAGTCAGGCGCCCCTGAAAGATAAGGCTCAGTCAGTTGATGCCCATTAACATAAACTTCTCCATTGGCTATCTTCACCGTATCACCCGGCAATCCGATCAAACGTTTGATGTAATCTTCGCTCGGGTTTTGCGGAAAATGAAAAATGACAATATCGCCATGGTTTAACTCTTTAAACCGATATGAAATACGATCCACCAGCAGGAACTCACCCGGTTGTAACGTGGGCAGCATGCTGATATTGTCCACACGCACCCGCGCCACGACCGTATCAATCAGGAAGTACAAAACAATCGCCAAAACAATTGTCTGCAATGTCTCCAATAGAAAGCTGCCCCAACCTGAACCCGTCTTTTTTTCTTCTTCGATTGAAGCTTTGCTTTCAGAAAGCCCTAAAGTATCCAAACCTGACTCCTCAACAATCTTTCTGTTAATCATTTTATTATAAAACGGGATAATAAATGCATCAAGAGGGGTTGTTTTTTCTCAAAACGAATTAACAAAAAAGATAACCGTTTTTACCGAAATACTCCCTAAACCCAGCCGCTGCACCTCAAACTGGTCGTTCACGAGTATCAAAATTCCGACATCATCTGTTTCGCTTATCGTTTCTGTTGTGTTTCTCAACAATCAGAACACCCGGAAATTCTATGATTACCTGCGAGCTTTCAATACCAATCGAATCGGGGTACCGACAAACTCAAATTCACGCCGAATACAATTTTCAAGATAACGCAAATAAGTGAAATGTGCCAGTTTGGGATCGTTGACATGGATAAGGAAAGTCGGGGGATCGCTGCGAACCTGGTTCCCGTAATAAATCTTAAAAAATTGACCGCTGCGGGAAGGCGCAGCATGTTGGTCTTGTGCACGTTGCAGAATACGGTTGAATTGGGCAGTGCTGATGCGCGCCAGCCTTTCTTCCTGCACACGTAAGGCAAGCGGCAGCACCTGATCGACGCGTTGACCGGTCTTCGCCGAGATAAACACAATGGGGATATAACTCATGAAGTTCAATTCCTGACGGATACGGTCGGTGAAATTTTTCATGGTGTAGGTATCTTTTTCAATCAAATCCCATTTATTGACTACCACCACCGTGCTCTTCCATTCCTGCAAGATATATCCAGCGATATGTGTATCCTGGGCTGTGATACCGTTTTCCGCATCAATCACGAGCAAAGCAACATCGCAGCGTTCGATCGAACGCATGGCGCGCAGCACACTGTATTTTTCGACGCCAGGGTCAATTTTCCCACGCCTGCGGATGCCCGCTGTATCAATCAGGGTAACCGGAATACCTTCATGCTCCAAATAGGTATCCACCGCGTCGCGCGTCGTCCCGGCAATCGGGCTGACAATCGAACGATCTTCACCCAGGATGCGGTTGAGCAGGCTGGATTTTCCCACGTTTGGCTTGCCAACAATGGCAATTTTGACCGAATCATCGTCTTCTTCTTCCACATCAGGGAAGACAGCCACCAGATCATCCAGTAAATCACCGGTTTCCGTGCCATGCTGGGCTGAAATCGGGTATGGTTCACCCAAACCAATCTCGTAGAACTGCGCTATTTCCTTGCGCAGTTTATCATTATCCGTTTTATTGACTACCAGAAATATCGGTGGGAAAGGTTCGCCGTCTTTGACTTGTTGGTTCTTGCGGAGAATTTGCGCGACCTCCATATCGGCTGGCGTCACCCCAGAAACCGCGTCTACTAAAAAGAGGATTACATCGGCTTCCTGCATGGCGACCAGCGCTTGGGCGCGTATCTGCGCAATATACTCTGATGAGCCAATCGACAATGGTGTTTCTCCCCCCATCGATGGATCGATCCCACCCGTATCGACAACGTTAAACAGCCGCCCGTTCCATTCCGCCTCTCCCATCAAACGGTCTCGGGTCGTGCCGGGCACATCATCAACAATCGCAACACGCTCACCAATCAAGCGATTGAATAAAGTACTCTTTCCTACATTGGGTCTGCCCACAAGGGCTACAACTGGTTTCTTCATATGTCCACATTTCTTACGGTATAGTTGGGGTCACTGAAGGCATCGGCGTGAGGGTTGTTTGCGAGCTCTCGCCTAAATCACGCGTTGACGTCGGTGAAACAGTGGGTGCATTGCTGATGCGTACTTCAATCGAACCCGGAAGTATTGATTGTACCCGAATATCATCTAAACTAACCTCAACTTGCGGTATTCGTTGATAAACTCCTTCGGTCAATCCTTCCAAATTGATGATTATTCGGATGTCAGAGGTTTTCAGGTTATCCAACACAGGTAACGGACCGGACAAAATCACATCTACACTCTGCGGAGATATCTCTGCCGATAATCCAGGTGTTAGACCAGTCGCCGTAACCTCCATATTGCCCAGGGTGATACTACCTTCAATTGCTGCAATACCCACCTGGACTTCTACTGACGAATCTTCCACAACCGATACACCCGGTGGAAGGTTCAGATTAAGGAAGGTATCCAGGTCGTCCTTTGCTCCGGTCAAATCCAATGGCATCGTTTCAACATAACCGGGGATACCCTCAATCAAACCCGGATCATCAGAAAAGACAGTTACGGCTGGAGGAAACACAGAGATATTGGTTACGCGATACCCGCTGGCAATCTGCCCACTTGTAATAACCTTTACAACCACATTTCTGTATCCGCCGCGTTGTGTAATGGGTTGGGTGACCCGCACCTGAGGGGGGTTCATGGTAATATTGTCGACGCTGTCACCATTGATATCGACTACATTCAAGCTAACCGACCGGTCTACCGTCTCGGAAATCCCTTCAATATCCAGCATAGCGCGTACTTCTTCCACCTGTTCAACAAGACTGGAGGGTCCTGAAATCGTTGCAGCAGTTTCGCCGAGCGTTGGAGAACCTGCCAGGTACCCAATATCAGGTTCACCTTTGATAATTAACCGAATAGGCAGCACTTTGGTAACAATCGCATCCAGTTCAATCGTGATTAAAACCGGAGTATATGAAACGACCCGCACGGGGTTAACCCCCACCTGTATCTGCACTGGCACATCGTGAATCCCCGGACCCAATTCGGATAGATCAACTAGCGCCCGGACCATACCAGTTTCACGCGTCAGGCTATCCCAGATGGATTGCGGTGCACTCATTGTAATGCTCATCTGGCTGGCGGAATTCGACAGCATGACCAGGCTGGGGTCTTTACCCACAAAGTCAATGCTGACTGTTCGAGGATAGATTTTTTCTACCGTCGGGTCAGCAGCGGTTACAGCAGAAATCCAAACCGCAATGGAAAGTGCCAGCGCTAAAAGCAAGTTCGAAAAGTTCTTGGTGATGACATGGAAGATGTTTTTCATTCAGTCCTCTTGCCGTTTCTTCGGTTCAGGAAGCCCAATCAATTCCCGAATTGCTTTCACCGCACCCGGCTGACCTTCCGGTCCGCGATAGAATGCCATTAGAATATTTTCCAGCCTCTCACTGTCCAACCGGCGAATCATCCGTCCGCCATGTGAAACCGCGATAGAACCCGTTTCCTCCGAGACCACCACAGCGATTGCATCACTGGCTTCGGATATCCCCAGGGCGGCACGGTGCCGAAGACCCATCTGCCGTTCCGGAGAACGGTTAAGGATGCCACTAGCTGAGAGCGGCATCACGCAGGCAGCAGCCACCACCTTTCCATCAATAATCACCACAGCACCGTCATGCAAAGGAGTATTTGGATAAAAAACCTGCAAAAGTAATTCTGGCGTTGAGGTTGCGTTCAACAACACACCCGTACGCACATAGTCATTCAAGCTGTCCTTACGCTGAAGGACAATCAAAGCGCCGTGTCGGCGCGCGGAAAGCCGAGCCGATGCGGTCACAATCGCCTGAATTGCAGGTTCCATAGCTTTCATCTGATTGGTCTGAGACCTCCAGAAAAAGTCTCCAGAACCAGCACGCCCTAATCGTTCTAATGCCCGGCGTATCTCTGGGGCAAATATAACCGGAACAGCAAACAACAAGGCAGGAAGAGTGGTGTTGAGAAGCCATGAAAATGCAGGCAGGTTCACCAGGGAAGTTAACAGAAAGAGGAGGATGATTAAAAAGACAACGCCGCGCAGCAATACAACAGCTTGCGTATCTCGAACAATAATCAGAACCAGAAAAATTACAACAGTAACCAGCGTGATATCAAGAATACTGGTCCAGTTCAACCGCTGGAACAAAAAAACCAGGTCATTCAATAAATTATCAAAAAAGGTCTCTAAAAATAACATTGTTTCTTCTAATCACCGGTCATAATAACGGTTCAAAGGATGCGGGCAAACTCATATCGTTTACCTCATCTACATTCAGTTTAACAGATTTTTCAATCTGGTGTGTGTAAAATCAATGAAGCCATGCACGGCTAAACAAGTTGAACAAACCCTGAACTGCTCTAAATGGGTCGTAAAATCCGATCCTCGCGCAGTTGTTTGAAAAGCAGGTAGGTGTCCGGCGGCATCGATTCTCTGGCTGCCTCCATCCATACCGGAACGCGCAGGTTCTCAATGGTTGACGGGCGGTATCCCAGAGATTCCCAGATAGAGCGCAGCATGGCATCCGCGGGTGGAACAAAAACAAGCGACATTTCACATTGCAGCGCAAGCGATTCTTCCTCGATACGTTCTATGAGCAAAGGAATCGCTTTCTCTTTTGCAATTTCAGGTGAAAGGACAAGGTCGATTGTACGTGCGATCAGGTTCTCTACCTGCCAGCCTGCCACACCCACCAGGCTGCCATCCTGGCGCAAAAGCAAAAAAGCCCTATCACCGAATGCCTGCATAATGGTATCTTTACCGATGGGTTTCCCATTCTCCGCGCGAAACTGGTTAAAGAAAATAGCAATTTCTCCAGCCGATGAAGGTTTTCCGTTTTCTATCGTCAACTCACCCGTTTTTTTCTGCGGTGCAGGGTGGGAAACTTGCCTGGAGCTGACAGGAAGGTTAAGCTTTTTCCAATGTGCAATTACCTGACGCCAGGTATTTTCAAAGGATCCACCGTTGTCAATCAGCACATCCGCACGGCGGATTTTTTCTTCTTGTGCAGACTGCGCCAGGATACGTTGACGCGCATCATCCTCGCTCATTTTTCTTTTGTCAACCAGCCGTTGCAGTTGGATTTCAAACGAGGCGGTGGTTACCCAGATGCTGTCGCAGTCGGCAGCCAGGTGCCCTTCCAACAGTTTGATTGCCTCAATGACGATGACCGGCTGCTGTGCACGTTGAATGATAAGATCGGTCACCCGCGATACCAGCGGATGGATGATTCCCTCCAGGAAACGCATCCCCTCAGGGTCGCTGAAGACAATCCGTCCCAGGCGCGACCGATCGATCTCACCGTCTTCTCTGAGGATAAATCGACCGAAATGGGTGACAACCGGTGTATACCCTGGTGCCCCTTTTTCAATCACGCGGTGAGAAAGTGCATCAGCATCAATCCCATAAGCGCCCAGGTGCTCCAACATGCGGCGTACAACGCTCTTGCCGGTGCCGATATTCCCCGTCAAACCAATCACAAATTTCCCAGACCAACGACCCATTCCCATCCACCTGCAGTAGTTATCAGATAAGCCAATTGTATTCTCCCCCCCAGCGAATGTCAAACGGAATCATTTCCAACATCGACGAAATTCATCAGGATTCAAAACCGGGTTGAGCGGGGAGACTGGTAGAAGGTGGTTGACCAGCCATTCGTCTTTGCTGTGAGCGCACATTAAGAGGGTCGTGCCTGCAACACGAATGCTGTCACCAAGAACACAAAGTTCACAAAGAAAAAATGGAATATATTCGTGTTCCTTCGTGTGCTTCGTGGTTACTCTCTCTTCATCACCGGAGCGTATGCTCTGCAGTGTAACTTGCCAGACAGGTCATAGGTACTTCCTCCTGCATCGGAACGACGCCGCGGATGTACCGTCACGCAGCGCGCAGCGAGTATCATTGATCGAATCAGAAAATCCAACGAGTAAAAAAAGCAGAAGCTGCCCAAAAGATAAGGCAGCCTATACGAGCAAAAAACGCTTT
>CAYRRA010000123.1:0-13084 GCA_964426355.1 uncultured Anaerolineaceae bacterium | reverse complement strand
GCGAGTAGCCGATCAGCTTGGCTTCGGAATGGTCTGGCGTGATCTGATTAACCAGGCAGCCCAACAGGCAGGCGCTCCGGCTGTAGCACTGGCTATGATTGATGAGCTTGGTTTACTGGGGATTAAACCCACTTCGCAGGAAATTGAAAAATACATCCAGGTGGTCAACCAGATCCTGCACGACCTGGCAAATCAGGGAAATATCGTCATTGTCGGGCGTGCCGGGCAGGTGGTTCTGGCGAATATGCACGGCTGCCTGCATACGCGTATCATTGCCCCAAAAGCGCTGCGTGCTCAACGCATTGCCGAACGCCTCTCAATTCCACTGCCTGCTGCCATGTCACAGGTAAGAGTATCCGACAGCTACCGCCGCAGGTATCTGCGCCAGTTCTATGGCGTGGATTGGTCTGATACCAAACTGTATGACCTGGTCATCGACACCGGAAAAATTAGCTTTGACGATGCGGTAGAAACGATCTGCCAGGCGGTGCTTTCCGCCCGGCACCAGCCCGACCCACATCATCGCCAAGAATGAGGAGAATTCAATTGATAAAAGACCCAACAGAGATCCAGCAAAATCATAAATTCGCTCACCCCGCCGAAGAAACCTTTGCAAAAGTGCTCGATTTCTACGGTATCACCTGGCAGTATGAGCCACGTACCTTCCCGTTGGAACATGATGCATCGGGAAAAGTCACCGAAGCATTTGCGCCTGATTTCTACCTGCCAGATCAAGACCTGTACATCGAACTCACCACCTTACGCCCGCAGTTGACCACGCATAAAAACCAGAAGCTGAAACGGCTGCAAGAGCTTTATCCAGAGGTCAAGGTAAAACTGTTAAAGCGCCGCGAGATGCGCGAGATGATGATTAAATACGGCTTGTATGAAGAAGCCGAACAGCTTCATGGGGATGAAGCTCAAAATTAGTAGCGGGCAGTACAGATGACGCAAAAACCCCAAACTGCCGATTTCGGCGAGCTTGCCGCGGATATTTCATCCGTTGTATTTTCAGAAGAAACCATCCAGGAAAGGGTTCACCAGATTGGCGAGAGCATTTCCAGGGATTATGCCGGTAAAAATCCACTCATGGTGGGAGTGCTGCGCGGCGTGCTTTTCTTCATGGCTGATTTGCTGCGTGCGGTGCACATCCCGCTTGAGGTCGACTTCCTGGCTGTCTCCAATTACTCAGCAGAATCGCGCGACCAGGGTTTTGTTCGCATGGAAAAAGACCTGGAGATTTCCGTGCGAGGCAGGCATGTTATCTTCATTGAAGATGTGATTGATACCGGTCTGACGCTCAACTATATTCTCAACAACCTGCGCACCCGCAAACCTGCCAGCCTGGAAGTTTGCGTGCTCTTCAACAAGCCCACAAAACGGCTCATCGACATTCCCACGCGGTACAAAGGGTTTGACCTGCCCGATCAGTTTGTGGTGGGGTATGGGCTGGATTACCGCGAAAAATACCGCAACCTACCTTATGTAGGGGTGCTAAAAACGGGGGTGCTGAAAGGAAATTCGAGGGATTAAAAAAACAGGGGTTCCAAGTAACCTTCTGCTTTCCACTTGATTGAGGCTAATCCTTATCTATAAGAGATTGAGTCTCGCCAGGTTTTCTCAGCTTCCTTTTTTGAAATTTTGCGAAAACTTCTCCTAAATTTCAGGGGTTGTTTTCAATTTCTCTAAAGAGTTTTTGCTTTGATTACCTTTGGGCTCCAGTTCAACTTTTTTCGTTTTCTTTCGAATAACGCCTAAAGCTTACTATCTTTGCCCTTTTCAGTGGTCAGCATCCCAATTTCTCGGAACGCCCTGTACAATCATTATAGGTATTTTGATAATGTGAGTCAAGTATGTCTGAAAATTTTAAGATAACTAATCTTTACATAGTAAACACTATGGCTGGCTGGCGAGCGCGTTTAATGCCAGGGAAACCACCGCAGTCCAGGAAACAATCTTGAATTCGCCGTTCATCAGGGCAACACTCAGTTCCTCCTGGCTTAAGTGTAACAACACCTGGTCTTCGAGATCGTCTTTGATGGGCTCGGCAGCCCATTGTGCGTTCAACGCCAGGAAGAGATGCATGGTCGCGACCCCGCGGTTAGGGTCGAGCAGGTAACCGCCCAGGTATCTCCATTCGGTGGCGGTGTAGCCGGTTTCTTCTCGCAGTTCGCGTTGTGCAGCAGCCAGTACCGGCTCCCCTTCTTCGATCATTCCTCCCACAGGTGCCAGGGTGATGCCCTCCACAGCGTATTTTGTCTGCCGGAAACAGAGAAATTCTTTTTCAACGGTGCGCGCCAGCACAATCACCGCGTCGGGGATGGTTACCCACGCCCAGTCCGGGATTACCTGACCATCCGGAAGCTGGACAACATGGTTTTCTACTTGCAGGAAACGGTTGTGATCCAGAATTAGCTTTCGTTCCAACGTTTTCCAGGGGTGGATTTCATTCTCTTCCATCCTCAGATTATACTTTGTTCAGGGATTTTGCGTTTTTGGGGGCAGTTCGACTGCCGCTGTGAAATGCGCCTATAATTATCAAAGTTGCGAGGTTTTTCTTAGCCACAGAAAATTGAAGATACCGGCGAGTATCGATAGGACCATTCTGCACCTGCAGAAAAACCCAATAAGGATTACATATCTATGCCATCCTACATTCTAATTACCGGCGCGCTGGGCGGCTTGGGGGGTACCCTTGCACATGAATGTGCCCGGCGCGGCTATCATCTTTACCTGACCGATATCAGCACAGGCGGAGAAGAATTTGCACACACCCTGGCACGGACTTATTCCATCGATGTGCGTTACCGGGCTTGCGAATTGACCTCAGCGGATGAACGTGACGGTTTACTGGCAGCCTTTAAAGAGCAAGGCTGTACCTTCTGCGGTTTGTTCAACGTCGCCGGGCGCGATTACGAGGGGGAGTTTTTGGGGCGTTCGCGCGCACAACTCCTTCACCTGGTCGAACTGATCATCGCAGCAAACTTGGACATGACACATGGCATTCTGTCCATGCGGGACACCACGCGCCGTTTTTTGCTGGTCAATGTCGGCAGCCTGGCAGCTTTCTTTCCGATGCCGTTCAAGGCAACTTATTCTTCCGCTAAACGTTTCTTGCTGAATTTTTCGTTTGCACTGCGCGAAGAGATTAAGGGCTTTGGGAATGTGCTCATCCTTTGCCCGGCAGGGCTTCCCACCCATGCCGAATCACGCCGCAAGATGGATGCGCAGGGTTTTTGGGGAAAGGCGACCATGATGGAAACATCTCTCGTTGCCCATCATACACTTGAGTATGTCCTGAAGGGAAAAGCGCTTTACGTGCCGGGGTGGTTGAACCGTTTGCTGGCTGTCCTGGGCTTGTTGCTACCCGCAGGTTTGCTGACGCGGTTTCTCGGAAAACGCTGGCGTTCCGAAAAAATCGTCACAGCAGCCCAAAATAAACCCTGAGATGTTCGAGGTGGGGGTGATTTATCCTTGTTGCTTCAGGGGTTGCCAGTTCAGGTTGGAACCCAGGTTGGGGTTGAAATTGGAGTCGTCGCTGAGGATATACTCACCCAGACTGTTCGCCCAGGCATGTCCATACCCTCCGGGCAGTTCCACCGTTTCTTCGCGGTGCGGGTCATAATACCCATCTACGCCGCGCATATTACGACTCCAGTTGGTGTAAATCTGGTCATAGGTCGCCTGGCGATTATACCAGGACTGCATATTCTGCTGACGGATATGATCGGACGTCTGAGCAATAATCTGGCTGATCTGCCCGATGTGATGAATGTGCTGAATCTGCTGTTGCGTGAGTGTTTGAATCAGGCTTTTATAGGCTGCGTACCACTGCGGGTTGAGTTGAAAAGATTGGATCATCGTCGAGAACAGCTTTTCCTGTGCATCCAGGCTTCCTGCTGCAGCACGGAACGAGAAAAGATACGAGATGCTCCAGAGCACCAGTTCCGTAGTTGCGAACATGGTCGCCATCGGTATGCGGAAAGCTTCGACCACCGCGTAAATCTCTTCCTCAATTGTCCCGGCAGGCAAATCATAGGCAATGCGAACCCTGCCGCCATCCGCCCAACCTCCGGAGATTGGTGCTTCGGAGCGCACCAGGTTCGGCAAGTCGGGCTGTTTTTCTTCTCTGATCAAACGCAGATGGGGTGCCCCACCGCGATAACGCGGTAGGACAAAACCTTTCAACGCATCAAGAGCACTCACCAAAGGGCGCACCTCAGCGCCAAAATAGCGTGAGCCCACAGGGAACAACATCTGGCTCATGGGGGTATTATTCCAGGTAAAATTCATATTGGGCAGAATTTCAAACGCTTCCAGCCCGTGAGGGTTGTAAATCTGCATCGAAATCGTGGCAGGCATGCCGGGGTTGTCCAGAAGCCAGCGGCACCCGCCCTGCATCTGCCAGTTGGCTGGGGCGAGGATGTGGAACATCTGCAATCCGGTGCCTTCCGTATCCGTATAAACAAACTTCTTCAAACGCATCCCACGCACGACCTGTTCTGCGTCTGCGCCACCACCCTGCTTTTTATGCTTCCACAACAGGCTGGAGCCGCAGTAAGGGCAGAGGATGTAATCTTCCTCGCCCGGGATCAGATCGGCTCCACACTGCGGGCATTTGATCGCCTGGGGTTGGGTGAAATCGGATGAGTCCATCATGATTTGATTATATCATCGCGCATCTTTTGAAATTTCTCACTGAATTGGTTATTGCAGAAGTAATCGGCTGTTTTTTTACTTCTTTGTAAAAAGACTTTCAGTCGATTACAAGGGTAATTGCAGCGAAATTGAGCGTTAAGCGCTCAATTTCGCTGCAAAAAAGAGATTTTCTTCGGATAGGTAAAAATGCGTTGTTAGTTCAATAAAAAAGATATGCGATTGTTATTGGCTGGTTGCGCTTATCATCTTCGCAAACTCTCCGCTTTAAAAGGGCATTCATTGATATAATTCCGCCCATTCATAGGATATCCATTGTTACGCGACCTCCTCTTTAAACCGCGCGCTGCCGCTGGCGTTTCATCCACCACATTGGGAAATATGCGTTGGATGCTCTTTGATGGTATCTTTGCAGCATCTTCCCTTGCCATTATCAACACCTATTACACGCTTTACCTGGAATCACTGGGAGCCACCAGCACCCAGATCGGGTTGATGGCATCCTTGACCAACTTGCTTTTATTGCTCACCGTGCTGCCCGGAGCCTGGATCACCGAAAAGATCGGCAGCCGAAAAAGAGCTGTCTTGTTCGGTTCGGGTGGGATCAGCCGGATTTTCCTGCTGGTCAGCGCACTCTTGCCGCTCTGGTTTAAGGAAGCAGCCGCGATCTTGCCGATCATCTTTGCCCGCCTGCTGGTCGATAACTTCAACCTGCTTTCCCAACCTGCCTGGACATCGCTCTCTGCTGATATCGTTCCCATGGAGCAGCGCGGCAGCTATTTTTCCTTGCGCAACCTGCTCATGAGCATCAGTTCCATGCTGACGGTGCTGGTGATTGGGCGGCTGATTTTCGCCATCGGCAGACCCGGCGGATACCAGGTTGCGCTTTTCATCGCTTTTGCAGTGGGGATGATAGCCACGTTTTGTTATTCGAGAATCCGCGAGCCTCAAAAAGAAGCGGCTGAACATCAGATCGAGAGCTACTCTCCGGCTGCCCTGGTTGCCACGCTCAAGGAAGATCATAACCTGCGTAATTTCTGCCTCTTTCTGTTGATGTGGAACGGCTCCATCAGCATTGCCGGTCCGTTCTTCGCCATCTACTTAGTGCGTGAGTTGAATGCCACACCGGATATCGTCGGTGTGCTCACCATGATTGCGACCCTGTCCGGTTTGCCCGCCACATACTTGTTCGGGAAGCTGATGGACCGCTGGGGTGGCTGGAAATCGATGGCGTTGGCGGGGTTCCTCATCCCGCTGCTACCCTGGCTCTGGCTGCTGGCGCGCGATGCCTGGGGCACCACCTTTGCCTATTTTTATGACGGCATTGCCTGGTCGAGTTATACACTGGCATCTTTTGGCTTCATGCTCACACTGGCATCACCGCTCAAGTTGACGCGGTACAACGCCATCGCCCAGGTCATGGTAGCCCTGGCTAGCACGCTGGGCGCCATACTGGGAGGTGTGATGGTCACAGCATGGGGATATCGCGCTGTGTTTGCCATCTCTGGCGCAGGTCGGCTGCTCTCCATGTTGTTCTTCATCCGCTTTGTTAAACCATCCGCAGAACACACCGAAAGAAGATCATCGGCATAAATCCGTTATTGACGTGGGGTAGAATTTCTGCTAATGTGGTAATTGTTGTTCATTCAGCCCATACCAGGAGCATCCATGCGAATCACCCCCGTTACAAGCCGTTCCGAACGAAACGCGTTTATTCATTTTCCTTATCATTTTTATAAAGACGACCCGCTTTGGGTACCACCGCTACGCAGTGAGCTGCGTGGTCAATTTGATCCACAGCGCAACCCAATGCTCGACCATTGCGAATATCGTCTTTTCCTGCTCAAAGAGGATGGGCGCGTCATCGGTCGTATTGCCGCCTTCTACGACTTTTTGGCAAACGAGTTCTGGGGTGAAAAGGTGGGTCTGTTCGGCTATTATGAATGCCCAAACGAAGGGGAGTGTTCCCGGTTGCTGTTGGAAACAGCTCGGAGCTGGCTGGAGGACCAGGGAATGCAATCGATGCGCGGACCGTGGAGCTTTGTTTCACAGGAGTGGGGGTCGGTAGTGGAAGGGTTTGAACCTTCACCGGTCATCATGGCACCTTACAACCCGGCATACTATAACCAGCAGTATGAGGACTTTGGTCTGAAAAAGGTTAAAGACCTGTTAGTATATATCATCGATGCGCGCGAGGGGTATCAAATCCCGAATCGCATCTTATCACTGACCGAAAAAGTGGCAGAGCGATACCAGGTGCGCGTGCGCCCGGTTGACATGAACAACTTCGACGACGAGGTTGAAACGATCATGGACCTCTCCAACCAGAGCCTGACCGGTAACTGGGGTTACTCCCCCGTGACCGATGCTGAGGTGCGCGCGATGGCTCGCGACCTGAAACCGGTCATTCATCCCAAAGCGGTGCTCTTCGCCGAAGACCAGCAAGGCAATCCCATTGGGTTCGCCATCGCCATCCCCGATGTCAACCTGATCCTGAAGGAAATCAAGGGCAAGATGTTTCCGTTCGGATGGCTCAAGCTGCTGCGCAAACTGCCTCGTTTAAACCAATACCGCATGTTCGGTTTGGGTGTGGTGCCCGAATATCACGGCAAGGGCGTGGACAGCCTGATTTACCGCGCTCTGTATGAATCCTGCTATAACTCGGAACTCCGCATGGAGATTAATTACGTACTGGAAGATAACGACCCAATGAACAACGCCATCCTCAAGCTGGATGCAAAACCCCTGCGGCGTTACCGCATTTTTGAACGACCGGTCTAAGCTTCGCAGCTGCTTATCTTCTTTAACTCTCACACTCCAGCAGCACAGCTTGCCAGGCAGTGGCAACGGTGATCCCTCACTGCCGTTCAGGATGACAACCTGGGCGTACTGTCGTCCTGAGCAGAGCGAAGGATCGACCTGAACCGATGCATTGCAACGCTACCTGCCCAGCAGAGCCAATGGTGATCCCTCCCGCTGGTCGGGATGACAGAGTGGCTGCGTTCCAATGCCCCCTCGAAACCCGACAACAGCCACCGCACCCAGCCCAACCCAATCTCCGTTTACTGATTACGAATCACCTTTTATGGTTTGCTCTCCCACAACCTTCTTTTGAGGCAGCCCCTTCAAGTTACGATATGGGAACAGCATCCTTTTTATGCAGGCAGAGATTTGACCCCGCGCAGAAGCGCAAGCGTACCCACCATAAACGGCAGTTTGACAAGTTTTGGGATAAAGGCGGAATCGCAGGTATGAACGAGTTCAACGTTGCTTGTACCCCAGCCGCGCACGATCTCAACCAGTTCTTCTGGTGTGCCGTAATATTCGCGCAGTAAAAACAAATCTTGCAGTACGAAAACCCCACCGGGTTTCAGCACGCGCAGCGCTTCACGGATCGAATCGCGTTTGTCTGCTGCATCTTTTACCTCATGAAACACCAGGTTGCTGACGACCAGGTCGAAACTGGCATCCTCAAACGGAAGTGCAGTCGCGCTGCCTTGTTTGAAGGATACCCGTCCGTTCACCCCGGAAAGCTGTGCGTTCTGGCGGCACATCTGTTCTGAATAGTCCCATCCTTTGCCCCAGTAATCCAATCCGATGATTTCAGCTTCAGGGTACTGTTGGGCGATCTTAATGGTTAGTGGGGCATTGCCGCAACCGATATCCAACACCTTCCCTTTGCCGTCCCATTGGAGGTGCTCAACCACCAGGTCTTGCACGCGGTCTTTGAGGTTTCTTCCGCTCGCAGAAAAGATATGGCGAGCCGCTGCAAAATAGCCCGCAATCACCCCAAAAAGCGCCACCCCGATGAAAAAGAGCCAGTGGATCCAAATACCCGCACCCAGGCAAAGCAGCCCCAGCACGGTAGGAACGACGATGAACTTAACCGAAACCCAATTGCCAAAATCGATTTTTTTATTTTCTCCAGATTTCATGCTAACCTTCTTTCTCTTGCTATATCTGATCCAACGGTGGCTGGTACATTTTCTGGATCAGATGGATATACTCATTCAAAAAGACCTCGTTCATTCCCTCCAGGGAGGAATCTAACTGTAAAGCTTGCTTAAACTGCTCCCGATAGCGCGTCCAAAAATGGATCGGTCCGATGGTCATGGTCAACAAGACAAACGGCGAAAAGGTCGGGTCAACCTGACCGGCAGCCTGCATTTGCGATAGCACCGCTGACAGGTCTGCCGTGATTTTTGTTTCTTCTTCCATCAGCTCTGTCTGGTTTTCCAGGTATGCCCAAAGAGCGATGCGGTTATAGACCCGGTCTGTGCTCCAGTACTGAACCGTGGCTTGCAGTACGTTCTGAGACGCCTCTGCCGGGTTTGGGGAGTTCGTCCAGGCGGCTGAGATTGCTTTGCGGTATTCTTCACCCAGGCTGTTGAGCACCACGTGGTAAAGGTTTTTCTTGCTTTGGAAGTGATGCAGAATCAACCCATCGGATATCCCGCTTTTTTGGGCAATCATCGCCAGCGATGTACCGGCAAAACCTTTCTCGGCAAACACCTCTTTAGCTGCCGCGATGACAGCCTCTTTTGTTCCTTCGCCATCTCGTGATTTTCGCATGATTTATCTCTTTACTTAGTTAATAGTAAGTAAATATAAATATTTTGTCAAGACCCAGATTTTTTGATAAAAGAGGGATCAACGCTTCTCCTGCAGGACAGGTAATCCGTAACAGGTAACTGGTGATTGGGTTGTGGCAGGGTGCGGTGGCTGTTGTCGGGTTTCGAGAGGAAATTGAAAAGCAACCGCTTTGTCACGCCGAACGCAGTGAGGAGTCACCGTTGCCCCAACATGGCAAACTGACTGTGACAGGTGATTCGTAATGGGTAACTGGTGATTGGGTTGGGGCAGGGAATAGTGGATGTTGTTGGGTTTCGAGGGGGAATTGGAACGCAGGTCAGATTGTCATCCTGAACGGCAGTGAAGGATCACCGCAGCCCCTGCGTGGTAGGCAACGCTGCTGTGCGTAAACCCGGGTGGATGCCTCATTGCATTCGGCATGACAACACGCCCGGGTTGTCATCCTGAACGCAGTGAAGGATCACCGCAGCCCCTGCAAAGCAGGCTAACCCGGCAGGATAATAGGTAGGTTGTGGTGGAGGGGGGAAGTTCGCAAGCCCTTACAATCCAGAAGCCCCGCGCAACCCAACAGAAATCTACTTAACCCATTGACAAGGTCATCTTATTCGGAAGAACAAAGTGCGCCCAGTCTGTCATGCTATTGTGAAGAGAAACCACGGAGTACGATGTATTTCCCGTTTTTTCTTTGTGCTTCGTGTTTTTAGTAGCAAGCTCCCCTTTCAGGCAAACAACGAGGTTGCCTTTTATTAAACAGCCTCGCTGGTCTCTATTGTCTCACCTTCGTACTTATCTGGAGAAAAGACCCTCACCAGCCGTTTGCCTGGCTGTAATCCACGCTTTCCACCTTCACTGCATGGCCCCGTTGCGGGCTCTCTTTACAACTCTGTGGTGAACGCAGGAATTTTTTTTCGAGGTTTGCGCTGTAACCTGTGCTGATTTGGGGATAATTCTGTGCAAAATACGCCAGCATCCCGGATACCATTTCATCGGTGGTGCTGAGCGAACCGTGTCGTTTGTTGGTGAAACGGAAATGGAAAGCGATCCCTTGCAGCGCCCCTTGTGCAGTCAAAGTGTCGCAGCGGTAGATCCATGCTAACTGCCTGCCGCCGTCGGATATAGCTTGCAGCATCATCCCGGCGCAAATCTGATCGTTCCTGGCATCATAGAGAAACCAGAACAACAAACCGCTATGGATCACCCCCCAAAACCACAGCAAACCTGGTGTAGCCCCTCCGGGTATGAGCAGAAGCAAGATTGATAGGATCAGCATCCATGGTCCCATTAATCCGTAATAGAATAAAAACACGATTTGCCATCGTGAAAGTCTACGATCGCGCTGCTGCTCAAACAGGGAATAAACGATTTGCCGATCCAACATTTAGTTAGTTCAATTCATTGATCGCTGGTTGATGAAACAAATACAAAATTGCATACAGGTATTTTATCCTGAAGTGGCATTGCAATGAGTGAGATCCGCATGGAACCTTGACGTGCATCCTGTTGTTTCTTGAAGTAATCCTGATTTTTTACTGGCAATCCTGGTCTATGCTATACTTGTTGAAGGATTTTTACCGCTTATTGGTTTCTTTTATGGTGTAACCACAAGGAACTGAAATCCCTTATGGTTCCTCTCAACCCTGTATAAATGCAAAAACAATTTATCGCCCAAATCCAACGCTGGCTGCAACCCCCCGTATTTGTTGAAGACGAGGCAAAGACGCATCACGCGCGCTTGCTGAACGCCATTTTCATTGCAATGCTGGCTTTCATGAGTATTATGCTGCCCGTTGTTGTGTTGAGTGAGCAGTTCCCTGTTGCCGTAAAAATTGTTGATACCCTGATTTTTTTAACCTGCCTGGTTCTTCGGTATTTTTTGTTTAAAGGCAAGGTAAAAGAGGTCAGTTTCTGGCTCATTGTCGCCGGGTTATTTCTGATCACGGCTGCCATTGCCAGCCTGGGCACCATCCTGACGCCCACCACGGCAAGTTATCTGTTCATCATCATCACAGCGGGTTTTTTATTCGAGATGAGGGGGATCATCATCTCCTCGGTTGCCAGCTCGCTGCTCCTGGGGGGATTAATCTGGTCGATCAATCACGGTATTATCGCCGAGAAAACCTACGAGATTGACGTCATTTACTGGGTCATCTACGTCTTGTTCTTCTTGTTAATCGGCAGCCTGGCTTACTTTTTACTGCGCACCACGCTGAGAGCGCTTGAACGCTCCAACCGGGAAATTGCCGAGCGCATCCAGACGGAAGGGAGACTGCTTGCCAGCGAAATGCGCTTTCGCAACCTGTTTGAGCAAACCCACGACGCAGTTTTCATCATCGACTTGATGGGTCGTTGCCTTACCGTCAATCAACGCGGGGCGGATATGCTGGATTACACGGTAAGCGAGATCATGTCGCTCTCGTTTTCAGATATCACTGCGCAGATTGACCAGACGCTCACTATCGCCGCACGCCTGCTCACGGGTGAACATATTCCTCATCTTGAAAGTGTCTTTCGCAAAAAGGATGGATCGTTACTCCCTGTTGAAATGTACCTGGAACTGGTAAAGGATGAACATGGGAATCCTCAACATTTCCAGATTGTCGCGCGCGACATCAGCGAACGCAAACTGGCTGAGAATCATTTGAAAGCAGCCAACGAACAACTGAATAAACGCGTCGCCGAAATTGAGCAACTCCAGACGGAACTGCGGGAGCAGGCTATTCGAGACCCGCTCACCGGTCTTTACAACCGCCGCTATCTCAAAGAAATTCTAGAGAGAGAAGTATTACAAGCAGAGAAGGAAAACACCTGCCTCAGCATCATCATTGCAGATGTCGATCATTTCAAGGACATCAATGACCATTACGGGCATCAAGCCGGAGATCATTTTTTGGTGGAAATCTCCCGGTTAGCCAAGAGCCTGGTGCGCACCTCGGATATTATCTTTCGTTATGGAGGAGAGGAGTTTATCTTCGTGCTGCCCGACACAGCCGTAGACGCGGCGCATAAACGTGCAGAAGAAATCCGCAAGAAGATTGAGGAGTTTGTTCTTGCTGATAACGGCATGTTTTTGTCTTCCACCATCTCACTCGGTGTGGCTTGTTTTCCGGTTCATGGCAGCGAGGCTGAGGAACTCACTATCAAAGCCGACCAGGCAATGTATTACGCAAAAGAAACCGGTCGCAATCGGGTGATGGTCTGGAGCAAAGAACAGCGCGATTCCGCCATAACCGTTTAGCCCGCGTTCAGCCTGGGTTTACCCCAGCCCTTTTTTTCGTTTGGCGCGTGCCATCTCCAAATTTTCCTGCACCCTGTAAGCAACGATTTCACTGATGAGGTCATACGGGATGGGTTGATCGAGGGGAAATCTGATCGACCCTTTTGCATTTTCATACACCGCCAGCTCTTTTTGAAACTTTTCCACCCCGGATGGCGTTGGGTAGAACCCAATGTGTCTTTTAAAAGCAGCGAAATGCACCAGGTTGCCTTCGAGTTTAAAGGTGGGCATGGCATAGCTGATGGTCTCCACTGCTTCTGGTGCAGCGCTTCGGATGGTCTTCCGAATCTTTTCCAGGATAATCTGGATCTCTGCCGGGAATGCAGCGATGTATTCATCGATATTCGCGAGGACTTTTCTCTCATCCATGATACGGTGTCCTTCCGCCGGTATCGAACCGGCTACAAATCATCTATCAGCGATTGTGTCACAAATCAATACAGAAATCAACCGGGTTTTGCGAAATACCAGCAAAAACGGGATGCAGGTATTAAAAAAGATGTCGCAACTGTGCATGCGTAGCCGATTTATCATTTTTGATAGCCAGCCGAAACCTTTATT
>CAYRRA010000122.1:0-13137 GCA_964426355.1 uncultured Anaerolineaceae bacterium | reverse complement strand
ATCCGATGTAGCTCAGCCCGGATGTTGCCATGATGCAGGCACCCAGCCCCAGCGTACTGTAGATGATCAAAGGCGCCATTATGTTGGGCAGGATTTGGGTGAACATGATATAAAAATGGCTGGCGCCTAACACCTGTGCAACGGTCACGTATTCGTTGTTCTTGGTCGCCAGCACCGTGCTGCGCACAAAACGGGAGACGCCTGGGATGGCAGAGATGCCCAGGGCTATCAGTACCGTGCCTAAATTGGGTCCCAACGCCGCCACAATGCTCAGCGCCAGCAGGATCGAAGGGAATGCCAGCATCACATCAATGATACGCATGATGATCCCATCCACCCAACCACCAAAGTAACCGGATATCAATCCAATGGCGATCCCGCCGACAGCAGCCACGATTAGTGCCAGCAACGCCACCCGTAGCGATTCCCGCCCACCCCACAACACCCGACTGAAGATATCTCTGCCCAGGTCGTCAGTACCGAACAGATGCGTAAGGCTGGGGGGGGTCAGGCGATGGTCAATGTCCATCTTCATCGGTTCCGCCGGGGCAAGGAGCGGAGCCAGTGCAATCACGAGTAACAGCAGTCCAAACCCCACCAGCCCGACCATGCCGCCCGTATTCTTGCGCAGGGTACGCCAGGCAGTACGCCACAGGTTTTCGCTTTTTGTGACGCCTTGCGTGGCTTGTAAATCTACTTTTCTAGATTCCAATTCATTTTCCATTTTCTTTTATCAATCATAGCGAATGCGGGGGTCCAGTATGCCATAGACCAGGTCGACAGCCAGATTGATCATGACATAAACCACGGCAATGAACAGCACTACCCCCTGGATCTGAGGATAATCTCGGGTTGTAATGGCATTCACGGCAAAGCGACCAATCCCCGGACGGCTGAAAACGTTCTCGATAAACACTGTTCCACCCAGCAAGGATGCAAACTGGAGACCGATCACGGTCACCACCGGGATTAAGGCATTGCGGAGGATGTGAACCCGAGTGACCTCTTTCCAGTTCAGCCCCTTGGCGCGGGCAGTACGCACGTAATCTTCACGGATGATTTCCAGAATGCTGGAACGGGTTAAACGCGCCAGCACTGCAGCCGGCTCAAGCGCCAGTGTGAAGGCAGGCAGGATCAGGTCTTGAAACTTCACGCCGCCAATTGCCGATACCCAGCCCAGTTTGACACCGAATACGATGATCAAGATGATCCCCAACCAAAAATTCGGTATGGAGAGACCGATCAAAGCGGTTGTCATGCTGGCATTGTCAACCCATTTGCGTTTTGTAACGGCTGCAATGATCCCTAAAGCGATTCCACCAGGAATAGAAATTAATAAAGATGCGATTGTCAGTTCAAGCGTGTTGGGAAAGCGTGCCAGGATTTCATCCATAACCGACGTCCGCCCGCGAATCGACTTTCCCAGGTCACCATGCATGGCATTCCAGACGTAGCGCCCGTATTGCACGAAAAGCGGATCGTTTAAACCCAATTCTTCCCTGAATTCAGCAATCCGTTCTGGAGTGGCATGAACACCCAGCATCATTTTCACCGGATCGCCGGGTGTTATTTGGACGATGGCAAAGGTGAGCAAGGTAACACCCAGAAGCACAGGAATGAGCATCAGCAATCTTCGAACTGTGTAGATGAGCATCACAAATCCTTATTCGCAGTTGGATACTTATCATTCATTGTTTTCACAATCACATCAACAGCCCGCTCGATGTCCGTAGTATTGATGCCATTGTGCGTTACCGCCCGTAGCAACAGCCCACCAAGGTGCATGATCCTCACCCCTTTGGCGTCAAGAATATCCACCAATTGCTGGGGATGGTAACTCCCTGGTCTAAGCTTCCACATGACAATGTTGCTTTGCACCGTCTCAAGATCCAGGTCGAAATCAGGGATTCCGGCAATTGCCTCGGCAAAAGTCCTGGCGTTTGTGTTGTCGTACCGGAGTTGGGATGTGTAATTCCTCAGCGCCTCGATACCGGCTGCCGCCGCCAAGCCTGCCTGGTGCATTCCCCCGCCCAACATTTGGCGCCACAGCCTGGCTCGATCAATAAAAGTCTGGCTGCCACACAACAGGGCACCCATTGGCGCCCCCAATCCTTTGGAGAGGGAAAATATCACTGAATCCACGGGACGGGTCAGCTCCTTGACTGGCACACCCAACGCTACGGCTGCATTGAAGATACGTGCGCCATCCAGATGAAGCGCAAGGTGATGGCAGCGAGCCAGATCGCCTACCTGGTCGGTATAGACCGGTGAGATCACACTACCGCTGCACAACATGTGTGAATTTTCAAGGCAGATCAAACGTGTCCGGGCAAAATGCTTGTCCACGGGTCGGATCGCCTCTTCGATATCCTCGATTCTCAGGGTTCCATCCTTTTGATTGCGTACCGGGCAGGGGTGGATGCCCCCCAGGGCAGCCGACCCCCCTGCCTCGAGTACGAAGATATGTGAGAGGTCTCCGACTATGATTTCATCACCGCGCTGGCAATGGGTCAGTAACGCTACCAGGTTGGCTTGCGTTCCGCTGATAAGGAAAAGGGCGGCTTCTTTACCGGTAGTTTGAGCTGCAATTGATTCCAGTTGATTAACAGTGGGATCCTCGCCATAGCCATCATCACCCATTTTTGCGGCGTACGCAGCCTCGCGCATAGCCGGTGAGGGTAGTGTGAGTGTGTCGCTGCGTAAGTCGATCATGTTTTCAACCAGTCCTAACTCAAATTTTCAAAAATGGCTGCCGCACCCATTCCACCGCCAATGCACATCGACACCATTCCATACTGAACATTGCGTCGTTTCATTTCGTTGATGATCTGGGTGGTTAGCTTTGACCCGGTACAGCCCAGTGGATGACCCAGGGCGATAGCCCCACCGTTGACGTTGACGATCTCCTCGTTCAATCCCAGTTCCCGGATAACTGCCAGGGATTGGGAGGCAAATGCTTCGTTTAGTTCGATCAGACCAATATCTTGCAGCGAAAGACCCGTCAGGGCAAGGACTTTGGGTATCGCCGCTACCGGACCAATCCCCATGATCTCCGGCGGCACGCCTGCAACTGCGTGACCGACGAGGCGAGCCAGTGGTTTGATTCCAAGGGATTCAGCCCGGGTGCGTTCCATGAGCAGCACGGCGGCAGCACCGTCAGAGGTCTGTGAAGAGTTACCGGCTGTCACGGTGCCGTTCAGGGCGAATGCCGGTTTGAGTTTAGCCAGCGCTTCGAGCGATGTGTCTCTGCGGGGACCTTCATCATCTTTGAATATCGTCGTCTGGGTAACAGGTTTACCTTTTACCAGAACGGTCTGCTCTACCTGGAGAGGAACAATCTCATCTTCAAAACGACCTGCATCCTGGGCAGCAATCGCCTTGCAGTGGCTTTTGTAGGCAAATGCATCCTGATCCTGGCGGGTGATGCCGTACTTCTTGGCAACATTTTCGGCGGTTTGCCCCATGCTGGCATAAATTTCGGGATGGTGTTCTACCAACCACGGGTTAGGCGATAGATTGATGGCGGTCATCGGGAGCATGCTCATCGATTCGACGCCTCCGGCAATGACACAGGTTGCCATCCCTGCCATGATTTGCTGGGCAGCATGGGCAATTGTTTGCAGACCGGAAGAGCAAAAACGGTTTACTGTGTGTGCCGGGACCGTATAAGGTAACCCGGCACGGGTGGATGCAATCCGGGCAACATTCATACCTTGCTCTGCTTCTGGGATTGCACAGCCCAGGATCACATCTTCGACGTCCTCAAATGCCACCGATGAGGTGCGCTGCAACACTTCTTTCAACACCACTGCTGCCATTTCATCGGGGCGCACATCCACCAGCGCTCCCCGTTGTGCTTTGCCAATAGCTGTACGAACTGCGGAAATAATCACTGCTTCTTTCATGGTTTTCATCCTTAGTTTCTTAGCACCTTTTTCGTTTGATACATATATTTGATGCGTTCAAGTGTTTTGGGTTCGGAGAATACGGAAAGGAAATTTTCACATTCAAGGTCAAGAAGATGTTCCGGGTCTACCCATTGCGGACGGGTAAGTGCGCCGCCGGAGATTACATTAGCAATTTTTTCAGATACGACCACATCGTGATCCGAAAGATAACCTGCAGCTTTGTAACTCCATATAACCATCTTGAGGGTCGCTAATCCCGATGTGCCCAGCACCCAGACGTCTTTGTTTTTTGTAGGCGGGTGGTAATCCGATGACGCAAGATCCAACACCATTCTTTTTGCATCTGAAAGCAAGTGATCGGCGTTTTTCACAATCCGATCCGATGGGGTGAGGAAACCCCACTGCATGGCTTCATGGGCATTTCCACTGACCTTGCCCATGGCGAGCATTTCAAATATTCTTTGCAGATATGGCGTCAGGTTGGCATTAGGGTTGCTCCTTTTTATCGGCGCAAGCACCCGGCGAACCAATTCGGTGCAGCCCCCCAAAGCAGGAATAACACCAACCCCAGCTTCCACCTGACCGATGTAAGACTCGCTTGCGGCACAAATTGCCGATGAGCCCATCATCACTTCCGCGCCGCCCCCCAAAACCATTCCGAACGGAGCAGTAACTACTGGCTTACTGCCATAACGAAAACCAAGCAAGATGGACTGCATATTGCGGATGAGCGCTTCCATTTCATCCCAGGCTTTTCGCTCAATGAAATCGATAAACAGAGCGAGATCGGCACCAGCGCAAAAATGTTTCCCCTGATTACCGATGACCAGTCCAACCCAATTTTTCTCCAGTTCTTCAGCGGTCTGGGCAAACATTTCAAATATGGAGCTGTTGAGCGAATTCGCTTTGGAGTGAAACTCCAGGCATAGAACGCCATCACCCAAATCCAATAAGCCGGCACTGTCATTGGCAGCGATCTCACGTTTCTTTTCCTGTTTGAGATCATCAATCACGATTGCCCACGGATCGGGGCTGACCGGTTCGTAACCCTTACTGATGGGGCTGTAGCAATGCAGCCTACCATTGCGGTTTTGATAAAAGGTGGTGAAACCGGCAGCCAGCATTTCCTTGACCCAGGGTGTCACGTTGGTCCCTTCCGCTTCCATCCGAGAGACCGATTCGGCTACACCGAGCGCATCCCAGGTCTCGAAAGGACCTAATTGATGACCAAAACCCCACTTGCAGGCATTGTCGATTGATGTGATGGCATCGGCAACCTCAGGTACGATACTGGCGGCATAGTTCAAGCCAAAAGAGCGCGTTGCCCAAATAAACTTTCCGGCGCGATCGTTTACAGAGCAAAGTTTCCGGATGCGCATTCCTACCTCTGCCCCACTTGCCTCTTCCGTAGACTCAAATTGAGGTTTTTCTGGTGGTCGGTATTCCATCGTTTCCAGGTCCAGAACCCAGAACTGGCGACCTTCCGGCGTCTCTACTTGTTTATAAAAACCCTGGCGAGTTTTGTTACCGAGCCAGTTGTGGGCGACCATTGCCTCTATCAACTCCAGGCTTTTGGCATGGTTCAATACCTCGCGAAAGGGATCATGGGGGATAGCTTTATACAAATTTTTTGTAACAAGTTCAAGGACGTCAATCCCTACCAGGTCATTGAGGCGGAAAGTTGCTGTTTTGGGATAGCCAACTACCGGACCGGTGAGGGCGTCTACCTCTTCCACCGTGTAACCATGATCGAGGGCGTAACTCATTGTGTAGATGCCGAGCAACCCCAAGACCCGGTTTGCGATGAAATTGGGTGTATCTTTACACACTACCACGCCTTTGCCCAACGTGCGGGTACCGAATTGCCGCATAGCTTCGACAACCTCGGGATCGGTCATTTCGCTGGGAATCAGTTCTAAAAGCCTCAAGTAACGCGGAGGATTGAAAAGATGGGTTCCGAGGAAATGGGCTTTGAAATCGTCAGAACGCCCATCAGCAATCGCTCCAATGGGAATCCCGGAAGTATTGGTGCTGACAATGCTACCCGGTTTCCGAATGCTGTCAATCTGTGCCATGAGCTGCTGTTTCACATCCAAACGCTCGATAATGGCTTCGAGGATCCAATCGACATCCGCCAGCCAGGAAAGGTTGTCCTCCAGGTTGCCCAGGGTGACACGCCTGGCAATATCCTGGGTAAAGAGATTGGCAGGGCGGGCTTTCACACAACGTTCCCAACCCTGTGTGACAATACGGTTGCGCACTGTGGGGTGTTCTAACGTCAGCCCTTTGGCTGCTTCATCCGGCAACAGTTCCTTTGGCGCGATGTCCAGCAGATAGACGTCCATGCCGGCGTTTGCCACGTGGGCGGCGATGGCTGCTCCCATGGTACCGGCGCCAATGACCGCCACTCGTTTAATGATTTTTTTCATCTACATTCTCCTCAGATAACTGGTTTGTTTGCTCAGTCGGTGTCTGCGCGTTCTGAACAGTTCTATTTCTGTCTCGACACAAAATTCTGGCGAAATTTGCATTGATCAGTTCAAGATATGTCTCTCTAGGTAATAGTTCTCGTGAAACCGTGTCCAGTGTTTGGCGATCCATCGTTCCTTGACTCACCAGTTGGCGACCGGCTTCTCGTGCAGCTTCGAAGACATCATCCAACATAGCATTTTGCTTCAGCATGGGTCGCATGGCTTCACCGTGCGGTCGCAGCAATGCACCGGCAAACTCTCTTGATAAATTCCTGCACATCGACTGCATGAAGGTGAGCAACGGTTCGAAGTTATCGATTTCCCAAAACCCACAGTTGGCGACCAGGACGATCTTGCCATACTTGTGTCCCTCGTATACCAGATGGCGGCAGTGCCCATCACGCAGTGTAAAGAAGGGCTGCAGGAGCGGTATTAGCCGGTCGATCAGGTTTTTAAGGGGACCCGCCAACCCATCTACATACAGCGGTGTGGCTATCACCCAAATATCTGCTTCTCTCATTTTTGGGAGCAGCATCTGCATGTCGTCCTGCTGAAAACACCTGCCGGGCGTCCTGATCCAGCAGCACAGATCCCCATGACAGGGGTGGATATGCAAATCCTTTACATAGTTCATTTCCACTTCAGCTCCGGCTTCCTCCATCCCTTCCAGAAAGGGGGTCAGAATGAGAGAAGTGTTGGAATTCCTTATCCTGGGGCTGCCATTGATTGCCACGACTTTGATGGTTTTTCCTTCCACCTTTTTCTCCTTATCATGTGCCTGGCTGTGTTGATGACCAGACTTTATTGCTCCCAAGCTAAATCCAGGGCTTTTTGCGCCAGGATGGTGGTGGTTGGGAAGACTTTGATTTGTGTGTCAGTTTGCTTGATGAGCAAAGGCAGTTCGGTACAACCGAGGACGATCCCCTGTGCTCCTTTTTGCACCAATTTTTCCATGATCCCCAGCAAGCGTTTCCTGGAACCATCCAGTATCCGATTCCAGATTAACTCAGATAAAATGATTTCTTCGACTTCACGCATTCCTTCCTCGTCGGGAATGATGGTCTGGATACCGTGCCGTGCCAGGGCACTCTGATAAAAGCTTTCCGTCATCGTCATATAAGTACCCAGTAACCCCACCGTACCCATATTGGCTTTTGTAATTGCTTCAGCCGTCGCATCCATGATGCTGACCCAGGGGATAGGTAGCGTATCGACCAGCTGGTCGTATACGATATGCAGTGCATTGCAGGCACCAATCACAAAATCCGCTCCCGATGCGTGCAACCGTTCGATGACAGCCCTGACCTTTTCGGGTTTATCAGGCGTCCCAAAATTGGATCCTGAGTAGTTTTCTCTACCCATGCTGTAGATGATGATGTTGGGGATCCAGGAAAAATCGTTTTCGATGCTGATCCGTTCCCTTACCTTATCGAATATGTACGAATAATATTCAATGGTGGCTTCGGGACCGATCCCGCCGATGATACCTATGTTTTTCATATTTCGTTTACCTTTTTTGTAATGATGACTAAAACAGAACAACTAAAATGAATGCCAGGATCGCCAGCAAGATGGCAATGATGATGACCAACAGCAGCCTGGCAATGAAGGGAAGACCGAAACGGACACGGAATTTCACCGGTTGGTAATGGAACTCCGAATCGTCGACGACACCGCTCTCAAAAAACCGGGTCAGCAAGCGCATTGTCGCTTCTGTTTGCAGGCGCCATACATCATCGCAATGACCAAACTCATTCAGAATGACTTGCTTTCCATTGGATAGAAAGGGTAAAAGTTCATCTGTTGCATAGTGTACTGGCGTTGAAAAATCGATACTCCCGCCGATCAAAAGTGTATGCACAGCGGAGGGTTGAACCTGCCGGAGCGCTTGCGGCATCACCGCCGCTGGCCAGACCTTTGCTTGATTCCACAACAGCAGAGCTTGCGGTGAGCCCATAATTGAATTGGGGGTTTCTAAGGTTTCACGATAATTTCGGTCAGGGTCAAAATCAGCACTAAGTCCTTTGGCAAACAGGTCGCCCCAGATTATCTTCCTGGGAAAGAAAAAGTCGTATGCAAGAGACATTAGTGCCAGACCGCTGGGGTCTCCCCGTTCTGCCGCAACATAAGCGTCGAAAACGTAAGGGGAAGTCCGCGTATGGTAAAGTAGGGAAAACGCACCTATACGTGCTTTGCTGCGATCAATACGCATGAACAACCAGCGTTTGGGCATATTCTGGTTTACCTTGCGAAGCGTGCTGATGAGATCAGGAGAACGGGAAACACAAACCGGGTCTTTTGCCCATAGATCGGCATAGTAAGCCAATTGCCTGTCGATGGTTTCTGGCTCGAACACAAAACGACCTGGTGGGTTGACGCCTATCATTGCCGAACGGGAGAGGCTGTCCGGATACATATAGGCATAAATCTGAGCCAGCCGTGTTCCGTAACTTTCGCTGAGCAGGTTGATACGTTCATACCCCAATCCCCTGCGCACAATTTCGATATCCTCAATCACCTCGGTCATTTTATAACCTGCCAGGTCGACACCGCTTTCCTGCAGCCGGCGCACATCCTGCTGAGCTGCGTCAATGAGATTGGCAAGTGAATCCTCGCCCAACAGATCATCTCCGATACCATGCGAAGCTTTTTCCAATGATGGGCAATGCAGAATACTTGAGCCATCCGCACCGCGATACCCTACCAGCACAAAGTCATGCTTTTCCAGCATCCATGCTGGAGGAACGAATTCCATGTTACTGCACCCCGGTCCTCCCTCCAGGTGAAAGATGGGTTCCAAAGGGTGCGTGCCAGTCGCATGGATACGCAGTACAGGGAGCGCAATCAAATGTGAGCCAGGTTTGTTCCGGTTTTCCGGCACCACCAGTGTGCCAAAATCAGCCGCATATTTTTCAACCTTGAAAAGACTCCGCCGGGCGCGAAAAATATAGGGTTTCATAATCAAGTCCCCGGCTTCTGAACCAGACAGTGGGGTCACTCGAATCTTTTTGGAAAAGGTAGGAGTTGCCATGCTTACATCATCAGTTCGCCGGCGTTGATATCGATGGTCGCGCCGGTGATGTAGGACGCTTCCTGTGAGCACAGAAATGCCACCAGGTAGGCGTTGTCCTTCGGTTGACCGATACGTTGCATCGGGATGCTTTGCTCGATTTGTTGCACCAACTCGGGCGTCAGTTCGGGGAACAGTTCAGTCCCCCCTTCGGTTAGAAAGGTGCCAGGTGCGACAGCGTTAATATTGATATTGTAGGAGGCAGCCTCCCGGGCTGCGTGACGGGTCAGCCCAAGTATGGCTGCTTTGGAGGCAGTATAATGGGCGCCATTGAACGTGCTCATGCAGCGTCCAGCGGATGAGGAAATGTTCACGATTTTGCCGCTCTTTTTGCTCTTCATGATAGGTAATACGTGTTTCATACAAAGAAATACCCCGGTCACGTTGACATTCATCACTGCTTTGAATTCCTCAAGGGGTATATCCTCCATAGGACGGGTGGTGCGCATGATACCGGCATTGTTCACCAGGATATCCACCGTTCCGAACCGCCCCAGCGTGGAAGAGACCATCGCTTTTACCTGTACCTCATCGGTCACATCCGCGATGTGTTTGGTTGCCTGACCGCCACCAGCGATGATTTGATCGACCACCTGGTCAGCCAGGTCGGCGCGCAAGTCGTTGACGACCACATTCGCACCTTCGCAGCCAAGCTTGAGCGCAATCGCTTTGCCCAACCCACGGGCTGCTCCGGTGACAATGGCTACCTGACCCGAAAAACGTGCTTCATTCATAGTCCCATCTCCTTAGATCACGTTCAATTCTCTACCAACTTTTTCAAAGGCTGACAGCGCAAAATCCAGGTCGTCACGGCTGTGACAGGCAGAATTCATCACGCGCAGGCGCGCTGCTCCCTGGGGTACAATGGGATAGCCTATCCCAATGGCAAACACATCCTCTTCAAACAGAGATGATTCAAAGTGCTTGGCTAATCCAACATCGCCCAGCAGCACCGGTAGGATGGGTGTTTGCGTGATGCCAAGGTTGAAGCCCAACTGTTCCAATCCGCTTTTGAAATAACGAGTGTTCTCCCACAGACGATCCACCAGATCAGTGGATTTGGATAGCAAACTGATTGCCGCCAGGCACGCGGCTGTATCTGCCGGTGTGGTGGCTGTTGAGTAGTTTTGTGCACGACCCTCGGCGCGAATGAAATCGACCACCAGTTTTTTTCCAGCGACGACTCCACCAATCACGCCGAGGGCTTTGGAAAGGGTGCCGACCTCCACATCGATCTTGCCCTCAAGACCAAAATGGTGAACGATCCCGCGTCCATTCCCCAACACACCCTCACCATGTGCGTCGTCCACAAGGGTGAGCAAGCGGTATTTTTCAGCAAGGGCTGCAATTTTGTCCAGAGGGGCGAGATCGCCATCCATACTGAAAACGCCGTCGGTGATCACCAGACCCCGGCGGTGACTCGGGAGATGTTCTTCGATCTTGGCGCGTAAATCATCCATGTCGCAATGTTGATAGACAACAATCTTGGCGCGCGAAAGCCGTGCGCCATCAATGATGCTGGCGTGGTTCAAGGCATCGGAAAAAACCACATCTTCACGATCCAACAATGCTGTAACGCTGCAAAGATTGGCGATAAATCCGGTCTGCGTGTACATGGCAGCCTCGGTGCCTTTGAATTCAGCCAGGCAGCGCTCCAGTTTCACATGGAGTTTCTGGGTGCCGGCAAAAAAACGTACCGCACCGGCACCCACGCCCCATTCATCGATAGCCTGCCTGGCTGCTTCTTTTAATTGTGGATGGTTAGCCAATCCTAAATAATTGTTGCTGCAAAGATTGAGGACGCGCCTGCCATTGACGATCATCCATGCATCCGCAGGTGAGCCGGTCACGGGAACGTTGAAATCCAACCCCACCTGATTGTAAAAATCCAGTACCTCTTTCATGAAATCCAGTTTGTTGTTCAACATTGGGTCACCATTTATCCGGTCTTTGGGGTAGATATCAATTATTCAGGATTGACGAGATATGCATCAAAAAGCTCGACTTGGGCTGTAACGGCGTTCGTAATGATACCGGTGAATTTCTTACTGATCGCTACGTGCATTTGAATGCTATAAAGTGGCGCCACATAAGCTTTTTCGATGATATAGCGTTGAGCCTCATCCAAGCGATTTTGTAAGGTCTCTCGGTCAGGCGCCATATATGCCTCAAGTAGAATGGGATCCAGCACGGGGTCATTAACAAAACCCACGTTCATCCCGCCGATCATACCGGAATAGAAGATTGGCATGAGGATCTGCGCTTCAGCCCATCCCCAGGAATCGATAGTGATGGTGTAGTTTCCGGAGGTAAGCTCGCTTTGCCAGACGCCGTATTCCAATTGCTGCAACTCAAGCACAACGCCCAGTTCTTTGAACTGTTCGATTAGCATCTGGGCTGTCTTGATCGAATCGCCACGATCGGAAGGTGATACTTTGAATTCCAATACCAATGGCTGCCCGTCTTTTTCCAGGATGCCTTCGCTGTTCAACGTGTAACCCGCTTCTTCCATCAACGCTTTGGCTTGCTCCAGGTCATATCCATAGCCTATCTCTTTATCACCATCCCAATGACCGTAGGTTGCCGGGGTGATCACGCCCCACAGTGGTGCGCCGTAACCCAACAAGACAGCTTCTACCAGTTCTTCCCGGTTGATTGCCAGGTTGAATGCCTTCCGGACGAGGATGTCGTCGAACGGGGGTTGGCTGACGTTGAAGAGCAGGTATGGACCGGCGCCCTGAAATTCGAATGTAATAATTACATCGATCGAGCCCATGGTTTGAACTCGTTCAACATCCTTGCTTCTCACAACTGCCAGGTCGAGCTCACCGGATTCAAGTCCAGCCAGCCGGGTGGAATATTCAGGAACAATACGTATTTCGATAAATTCGATGTACGCAGGTCCCTGGTGAGCATACGGAGGACCCCAATTGAAATCAGGATTGCGTTCCAGGATGACGCGGTCTCCGGTGCGCCACTCTTTGAACATAAACGGACCGATACCAATCGGGTTTCGACTGTATTCTTCCTGCCCTACCCTTTCTATGTAAGCTTTCGGCAGCGGCTGTAAGTAGGCGCTGGTCAGACCATAAAGCATGCCTGAGTTGGGACGGTCCATGAGAATACGGACAGTCAGGTCATCGATTGCCTCAACCGATGCCATGCCATCGATCATGGCGCCGGTGGCAGGGCTGGGGTTTGCCATGACGCGCTCCAATGTCCACACGTAGTCTTCAGCGGTAAACGGTGTGCCGTCGTGCCACTTCATGCCATCCTTGAACTTGATCTCCCATGTCAGACCATCCTCAGACAGGCTGTATGATTCTGCAAGGTAGGGTACAAATTCCTGTGTTTCTGGATCGAGGGCTAGCACAGAGCCGGACACCTGCTTCATGATAAATGATGAATCACCCGATACGGTGAAATGAACATCGAGTGTATCAGGGTCAGAGTCAATTGCATACACCCAGGTGCCCCCAACCACGGGTCCAGTCTGCACTGGTTCGTTTACCATTTCCTCTTCTGTGGGTTCAGTCTGCACTGGCTCGCTTACCGATTCCACGTCTGTGGCTGCTTGCTCGGTTGCGGCAGGCGTGCTGCCGCAGGCTGCCAGCATTGAGACCATGACAATCACGCTGATAAATTGACAAATACGTTTCATTTCCTTTTCTCCTTGATTTATTGGTTA
>CAYRRA010000121.1:0-13509 GCA_964426355.1 uncultured Anaerolineaceae bacterium | reverse complement strand
GCAATGGGGATAATTAACCGTAACGCGTCCTTGCAGGTGATGGGTGTGCCTAATTTATCTTTCAGCGTTCCACCGGAGATATACTCCATCACCAGGAAAGGCTGGCTCTGATATTCGCCGTAATCTAACACCTTCACGATGTTAGGGTGAGAAAGGTGTGCCAGTGCTTTTGCTTCGCGGTCAAACCGCTTGATGAATTCAGGTGCATCCATTTGTGAACGAATGACCTTCAACGCAACATATCTCTCCAGTCGGGTATCAAGCGCTTTATAAACTGAAGCCATTCCGCCTTCACCCAATAACTCAACAAGCTGGTAACGATCAATCATTTGCCCGTTCACTTCACCCATGCTGTACTTGCTCCTGTTCTTCCGAAGTGCGCTTTCTCATACCCTGATTATAAACAGCTTGTTGAGATTCGCCAAAATTTTTCGCATCGAATTTTAAACGTTGATACAAAATAACCAGGCTTGAACAAACTTCAAGCCTGGTAAAAAACAATCCAACCCAGAGATTGATCAACTATCCTGAATGACCTCTCGACCTTTTTCAAATGCCTTCAAGTTCATTTCGAGAAATTTTTGGGGAACGCGCTGTTTAAGAACATCAAGCCAGTGTTGTGAGTCAATTCCCATCAACTGGGATAATGCCCCCAACAACACAACATTGGCTGTTCGGGTATTCCCCACTTCTTCTGCAATTCCAACTCCTTTTATCCAGTAAGAGCGGTCAGTAAAGGTTGCAATGAGATTCTTAATCGCATCATCACCCGGGTAGGTTGCACCTCCCGAGCTAACTGTGATGGGCACGATACTGTAATCATTCACAAGCACAATGCCACCCGGTTTCAGTCCATCGATATAACGTGCAACCTCAGATTTTTCAAAGGCAATCAAGACATCTGCTACCCCCCGCGTGATGATGGAAGAGTAGACCCGTTTTGCCCAACGCACATGCGAGGTAACACTGCCACCCCTTTGTGACATACCGTGTACCTCAGCCTGCTTCACGTCATAACCCAGGCTTAAACCCACCTCGGCAATCACGTTGCTGGCAAGGATCGTACCTTGTCCACCCACACCAACCAGCATAAAGCTAATCGTTTTGTCTTTTGTCTCAGTCATTTCTACCTCTGTTCTCCCGCTGCCTGTCGTTTTTCGATGACCTGTTCCCTGAACAAAATGGCATTCCGTGGACATACCTGCGCACATATTTCGCATCCGGTGCAGAGCAACGGGTCGATTTTTGCCAGTGCGCGACCTGTCTTAGCATCTGTTTGTTCCGATTTTGAAATCGAAGGGCAGCCTATCCGGAAACAAAGTGAACAACCATTACAAATATCCGGGTTTACCTCCAAGGGTAAGTAGCGCTTCCTTTGGGATGGCAGCAATGCGCATTCGTGTTTGGTAATCAAAACGGCTGGTTCGTCTTCTGCAATCCACTCTTTCAAAGTGGATTCCACTGATTTAACATCATACGCTTCCACAGTTTTCACTTTTTCAATACCCAGGGCACGCACCAGCGGTTCGATATCCACTTCCTTCGTTTCTTGGTTTTGCAATGTCAAACCAGTCCCCGGGTTCTGTTGGTGCCCGGTCATACCGGTAATCCGGTTATCCATGATGACCGTGATGACATTGCTTTTGTTGTAGACCACATTTAACAGGGCAGGGATACCCGTATGGAAGAAGGTTGAATCACCGATCACGGCAACATGCCGCTCTTTGCTTTCGGCAACGGCTGCACCATGCGCAACGCCAATGCTTGCACCCATACACCCTGTCGTATGAATGGCACTTAATGGCGGTACCATACCCAGCGTGTAACACCCAATATCTCCATTAACAGGAACTTTCATTTTGCTCAATACATAAAACGTGCTGCGGTGTGGGCACCCAGGGCATAAAACGGGTGGTCGCGGGGGAGCAGCGACGGCTTCGTAAGTAGGCAGTTTCTCTTCTTCAGCGATGGGTAAACCAGCTATTCGCGCGCTTTCTCTTACGACATGCTGGTTGAACTCGTACATGATTGGGAAAATTGATTTGGCGTTGGGTTCATAGGGTGTCTTTTCAACGCCTCGGTAAACCTCAACACCCATCAGACGCACCTGCTCTTCAATAAATGGATCCAGTTCCTCCATCACAATGATGCGCTCCATCCGTGAAGCAAACTCGGTGATCATCCGATAAGGAAGCGGATAGACCATTCCCAGCTTGAGTATGCTTGCATCCGGGAATACCTCGCGCGCATATTGGTAAGCAACGCCACCAGTGATCACCCCCAGCGAAGTGGATCGTTCTTCAATGACATTGTAAGCATACGTTTCCGCAAATTCTGCCAGGTCTCGGATGCGCTGCTCTATTTTGACGTGAATGAGTCTTGCGTGAGCAGGGGTGGTGACATATTTTGCTGGGTTGCGCGGGTAAGGACCGGGCTCAGGCAATTGCAAGCGCTTCTCATGCACATCAACCACTGAGCTGGTATGGCAAACTCGTGTGGTCAAACGAAGCATCACCGGCGTATCGAATTGATCGCTGATATCGAAGGCAGAAAGCACATAATCTCTGGCTTCCTGGCTGTCCGCAGGATCAAGACAAGGGACACGTGCAAACCGGGCGAACTGTCGATTGTCCTGTTCGTTTTGTGATGAATGCATGGACGGATCATCTGCCGAAACAATCACCAAACCAGCCTCTGCCCCTGTCATTGACGCCATGAAATAAGAATCAGCAGCCACATTTAAGCCAACATGCTTCATCGTGCAAATTGCCCGTTTGCCGGCATACGCTGCACCCACGGCAACATCCACTGCTACTTTCTCATTCGGTGCCCATTCCGCATAGACACCTGGAAACCGGGCAAAATTCTCCAAAATTTCGGTACTGGGTGTTCCAGGATATCCAGAGGCTACCGCTACTCCAGCTTCCCAGGCACCATGCGCAACAGCCTCATTTCCAGACAACAATCTCTTCATTAATCATTTACCTCCAGGTATTTTAGAAGAACATGTTTGGATCAGACAACCATTTGAATGCTGCCAGACAAATGATGCATTCTTTCCGGTTACTTCTGATAATCTGCGCTATTATTATAATGTGGTTTTAATGATGAATTGATATTGGTAAACATAAACCGTATTACGAACACCGGATAAAAAAATGACCTCTCCAAAAAAATCATCAAAAACATTTACCGAAGAAGAAATCAGGAAGTTAATCTTTCACCATTTGGCAGAACCGCCAGATATGATCGAGTTACAGAAGTCCATCATCCAATGGGCAGTTGACCTGCTTCAAGCAGATGCGGGCGAAATATTCCTTTGGGATTCCAGTAGAAATGCCCTGGTGTTAACAATGCCAACCCGTCACACCCAACAATATACAGATAAGTATGAGGGGGTGCTGCTTCAGCCGGGTGAAGGGCTTGCCGGACGAGTTTTTCAGGAGCTCAAACCAATGGTGATTGAAAACTATTACGATTGGGAGGGGCGATCACCCATATTTATCGTCGGTGAGGGCATCAACTTGCACTCTGTCATGGCACTGCCGATGATCTGGCAGGAGAAACCCATTGGCGTGCTTACCATTGATGTTGAACAAAATGGTAAGAAAATCACTGAAGATGATATCCGCCTAGCCATTCTGTTCTCCAACATTGCAGCAGTTTCCATCATGAATGCCCGCCTGTATGCGGTTTTACAGGAACAAACCCGCGAGATTCAAAACGCATTACAACAAGAAGTGGAGGCGCGTACGGCTGAATTGCAAAAACATACTCGTCAAATCAACCTCAGTGTACAGGTCAGCCGGGAAATCACTTCCATTCTTAGTCTTGACCGGCTTCTGTCACAAGTTGTTAACCTGATTAATTCAACATTTGGATATTACTGCGTCAGAGTCTTTCTTACTGATCAAGAGCCGGGTTTCTTGAGTTTAAAGTCTGCCAGTGGTGAATTCGACAAAAAATCACACCAACATCAAGAGAAGGTGCCAGTTGACACATCCAGTTTGAACGGGCGTGCGGGGTTATTGAGAAAACTAGTCGTGGTGAACGATGTAACTCAGTTAACTGATTATCAACATGATGACCTGCTCCCTTTGACACGTTCAGAATTGGTGATCCCACTTCAAATGGGCGACCAGCTCCTGGGTACATTGGATGTGCACAGCAAAGAAGTGAATGCTTTTGGAACGCAGGAAACACTCATGTTACAAAGTCTCAGCGACCAGGTGGCTGTTGCCATTCAAAACAGCTATTTTTATGAACGCAGCAAAGAAATCGCTGTTCTAGAAGAACGAAACCGGCTGGCGCGCGAATTACACGATTCTGTCACACAATCACTCTTCAGCATGGATTTACATGCCAAAGCGATTGAAACCTACATTGAGAAAGATTTGCAAAAAGCCCGAGAACAACTTCAGGAGCTCCGCTTAACAACCCATGACACCCTGCAGGAAATGCGGTCATTAATCTACGATCTCCGCCCAATCTCGTTCAAAGAAATCGGTTTGCTGCAAGCGCTGAAAGAACAAATCGAACGCCTGAATGCACATGATGTCGAAATCACCTTTCAGTCTAACTGCCAACGCAGTCTGCCGGATGTGATCGAAATGTGCCTGTTTCGTGTTGGGCAGGAAGCTCTCCGAAACGCTGTCAAACATGCAACTGCATCTGAGATACGCTGCACACTGGAATGCGCCGACAATCAGGTCATGTTACGCATCTCTGATAACGGAAGAGGTTTTGATCCAAAAATGATAACCTCCCGGCGACAATCTTTTGGTATCCTGGGGATGCGTGAGCGAGTTGAACTATTACAGGGCGTTTTTACGGTAGAATCACAACAAGGAAAGGGCACAACTGTTACAGCTACCATCCCTACATAGGAAGGAACTGAAATGGAGCGCATCAGTGTTTTAATAGTTGACGATCATGCCATGGTAAGACGCGGTCTTACTTCTTTTTTACAAAGTGAAGAGGATATCGAGGTCATTGGTGAGGCGGGCAACGGAGAAGAAGCCATCATTAAAACCCAAGAGCTCGTCCCGGATGTTATTTTAATGGATTTGGTTATGCCCGGTATGGATGGGATTTCAGCAACCCGTCGCATCAAACAGGTCAGCCCGGGAAGTCGGGTATTGGTGCTGACAAGTTTTGGTGAAGAAGAAAAGGTGTTTGCCTCCATCAAAGCTGGGGCAATGGGTTATCTATTAAAAGATGTTCCCGCGGAAGACCTCGGGCGTGCCATCCGCTCGGTAGCTAAAGGAGAATTTCTCCTGCATCCCAAAATTGCCCTCAAGGTATTGGAAGAATTCGCCCCGGAACCCGCTTCCCCCCCAATAATGAGTGATTTGACCCCGCGTGAAATTGAGGTATTACGGCTGGTTGCAAAAGGCAAAAAGAATAAAGAAATCGCTTTGGAACTGAATATCAGCATTAAAACTGTGAAAACACACGTTAGCAATATCTTGAGCAAGCTGCATATTCTCGACCGCACCCAGGCAGCCATGTTCGCGCTTCAACAAGGCATCATATCAGAATAAGAGATCATAACCGATTAATTTCTCACTGCCCTCTCTTAATCCTGCCAGGTCTTAAGACTCTTTCGGTCTAGTCTTAAGACTTTTCTTTTTTCTCCATTGAAAGAGATAAGACCTAAATCCATCTCTGGACGGATGTATTTCAACATTGCTTTTCTTACAATATCCATAGAGGCGCCATGAAATAATCATGTTCAATTCCGAATTTATCCACAGAACGAAACCGGTAAAAATCAGGATTCTCATTGCTGATGACCTCTCTCATGTCAGAAAAGGCTTGCAAGCGTTCTTGGAAAGCGATGACAGGATTGAAATCATCGGATTTGCTTCTAACGGCATACAGGCTATAGATATCGCCAGGAAAGAGCTGCCACAGGTGGTTTTGATGGATGCACGTATGCCTGGCTTGGATGGATTTGAAGCTGCCCGCTATATCCGTGAACACCTACCTTCAGTTCACATCATCATGATGGAGACAGAAGGTGATCCAAACTTTGAAAATAAAGCAAATCTGGCAGGGATTCAGTCATACATATTGAAAAGTAAACCAGAATTGAACCTGCTGGATCAAATTACTCAAATCAAAAATACCCCATGTCAAGGACCAATCTGGTGAATAATACTAATCAAGACGAAAAAGAGATTGTCATTGTTTCTGCGGTTCGTACACCCATCGGAAAATTCCTCGGTTCTCTTTCATCCATTCCAGCAGGGAAGATGGGGGCTCTGGTGATAGAAGCTGCATTAGCCCGTACACAGGTCAAAAAAGAAGAAGTAAATGAGGTCATCATGGGCAATGTGCTCTCAGCCGGTTCAGGTATGAATGTTGCTCGTCAAGCTGCCATTTATGCCGGGTTATCTGACGCTATTCCCGCCCATCGGGTGGATATGGTCTGCGGTTCCGGAATGATGAGCATCATCCAGGCTGTACGATCCATCCTCTGCGGCGATGCAGAAATTGTTGTCGCTGGCGGGGTAGAGAACATGTCAGGAACCCCTTACTTGCTCCCGCGGGCGCGCGAGGGTTATAAGATGGGTCATTCACAGGTACTGGACAGCATGATCCATGACGGCTTGACAGATATTTTCAATAACATTCACATGGGCATCGTCGCAGAGAACATCGCCGAGCAATTCGGCATCACCCGAACACAGCAAGATGAATACGCTCAGAAAAGCCAGGAAAAAACCAAAGCCGCTATCCAATCAGGTCGTTTTGATGAAGAAATCCTGCCGGTTCAGGTTCAACAGAAAAAGACCTCGTTCATATTGCAGCAAGATGAATTTCCGCGGTTTGATACAACCCTGGAGGACCTGGAAGGGTTAAAACCTGCATTCAAACAAAACGGAACGGTGACAGCCGGAAACTCCTCCGGGGTCAATGATGGTGCAGCCGCCATTGTGATAACTAGCAAAAGGCATGCAAAAGAATTGAGGCTGCAGCCTCTCGCAGTGATTAAAGCATGGGCAACCGCCGGTGTTGACCCGGCGTTTATGGGGTTGGGTCCCATTCCAGCGACTCGTAAGGCATTAAAAAAAGCTGGTCTTTCTATCGAACAAATCGACCTCATTGAAAGCAACGAAGCTTTCGCTGCACAATGTCTGGCGGTCGCAAAAGAGCTTCAATTTGATGAAGAAAAGGTCAATGTCAACGGTGGAGCGATTGCATTGGGTCACCCGATCGGTGCCTCTGGTGCAAGAATTACTGTCACCCTGGTACATGAAATGCTCAAACGCAACGCAAATCACGGACTGGCAACCTTATGTATCGGTGGAGGAATGGGTTCAGCGCTCATCCTCAGCAGAACAAATTAACCCAGGTAGTTCATTTGACATCAAAGGAGAAATGAATGTGCTTGTATGAAATGGAAATAGAACCAGATGGAAAACTATTCATGTCGCCAGATGCGAACAGCGTTCGTGAGTTTTTCCGCCAAAAAGACCGCTCCATGAAAGATAAACGAATGAGTGTGTCAGAAGCGGTTGATAAATTTATCCACAATGGGGATTACCTGGCAACCGGCGGTTTTGGGGGTGTCCGCATTGCCTCCTCGATTCTTCATGAAATCGTACGCACGCGCAAGAAAAACCTCGGTCTTGCCGGTCACACCACCACCCACGATTTTCAAATCCTGGCAGCAGGGCACTGTTTCAACCGGGTGGATGTGGCATACATTGTAGGGTTGGAATTACGCGGACTTTCAACCCATGCGCGCAAAGTGATGCAAAGCGGAGAAGTGGAAGTAACAGAATGGACAAACGCTACCCTGAACTGGCGTTACAAAGCGGCAGCGATGGGGATACCGTTCATGCCGGCGCGCACTTTGTTGGGTACTGACGGCATGAAATTCAGCGCTGCCAAAGAAATCACCTGTCCCTTTACCGGTGAAAAATTATTGGCGGTTCCCGCTCTCTTTCCCGATGTAGCAGTCATCCATGTACACCAGGCAGATATGTACGGTAATGCCCAAATCGATGGAATCAGCATCGCTGACTATGATGTGGCGCGTGCATCCAAACGTGTTTTGATCACAGCCGAGCGAATCGTCTCAACCGATGAAATTCGTAAGAACCCTCTCAAGACCGTTATTCCTTACTGGCTTGTCGATGCAGTATGCGAGGTTCCGTTTGGCAGTTATCCGGGAAATATGCCTTATGAATATTACTCCGATGAAGAGCACCTTGCGGAATGGATGCAGGCAGAAAATGATGAGGATACCTTTAAGGCATTTTTAGACAAATATATCTATGGCGTGAAAACATTTGAAGAATATGTTGCGCTCGCCTGCCCATCAGAAAAATTAAGAAAAATACAGGAAATCGAACCATTAAAAAGGGAGAGAATGGGATGACCGATCCGACTCAACGTTACAACCTGTTTGAACTAATGGTGTGTGTCGCTGCTCGGCAGTTGGAAGACAACAAGACCGCGGTCATCGGCACAGGCATGCCACTGGCTGCTGCCATGCTGGCTCAAAAAACCTGCTCACCCAACCTGATTATTATGTTTGAAGCCGGCGCCATGGCACCCATCCTGCAAAAACTTCCAATTTCTGTCGCAGATTCGTACACACAAACAGGTGCCTTGTTGCACTCGAGTATGAATGATGTAATGGAAGCCTGCCAGCGAGGCATGGTGGATTACACCTTTCTCGGTGGGGCGCAAATCGATCAGTATGGAAATATCAATTCCACTGTGATTGGTGAATACCGTAAACCAAAGGTGCGTTTACCAGGAAGCGGTGGTGCAAATGATCTCGCTTCGCTCTGCTGGCAAACCCTTTCGATCACCCCTCACGATAAACGCCGCTTCGTTGAAAAGCTGGATTTCCTAACCACACCAGGGTACATCAACGGACCTGGTTCGCGTGAAGCTGCTGGCTTACCCCCAAACAGCGGACCCTACAAAGTCATCAGCACCCTGGCACTTATGGGATATGATCCCCACAGCAAACGCATGCGCGTTGAAACGCTCCACCCAGGGGTCTCAAAACAGGATGTGATTGACAACACCGGTTTTGAGATGCTTTTCGTGGATGAAGACACCGTCACACCCGAGCCTACAGATGAAGAATTGTGCATTCTTCGCGAGGAAGTGGACCCATTGGGTTTGATTATCGGACGAAATAAATAATTATTCCAAAGGAAAAATGGATGACTATATCTGAGATAAAAAATGTCACTATCGTAGGCGCCGGAACCATGGGGCACAGTATTGGACAGGAATTCGCATTAAGCGGTTTTAACGTTAACATATTTGACCAGTCGGATATCGTGCGTGGACATGTGCTTGGACGAATCAACAACAACCTCAACGATATGGCAAATTGGAATCTGATCAACCGTGAACAAATAGATGAAGCCATGTCGCACCTCAAGATTTTCAGCCAATTGGCAGAAGCGGTTGAACATGCTGATTTAGTGGTCGAAGCAATTTTCGAAATTCTTGAGAAAAAACAAGAGGTCTTTCGTCAACTAGACCAGGTATGCCCAACGCATACTATTCTTGCAAGTAACACTTCTAGCTTAATGCCCTCATCTCTTGCTGAAGTAACCACACGTCCTGACAAAGTACTCGTTCTGCATTATTTTTACCCTCCGCACTTGATGCCGTTGGTGGAAATCGTAAAAAGCGATGCCACCGGGGAGCCATACGCGCAGGCAGTTTACAACGCGATCGTGAAAGCAGGGAAAAAACCGATCATCACACAGAAAGAGGCTTTAGGGTTTGTCGCCAACCGACTTCAATCTGCCCTTCTACGAGAAGCGATCTTCATCATCAACCAGGGCATTGCCACAGCAGAAGATATCGATATCGCGGTTAAGTTCGGTTTCGGTCGTCGATTAGCTCATGTAGGTCCGATTGAGTTGGCTGAAGTACAGGATGGCTGGTCTCAAATGTCACAGATCCAAAAATACATCTTCCCGGATCTGAACAATGCTTCTATGCCAAGCCTCATCATCAATGAAATGGTTGAGAACAATCTTCTCGGACCACAAACTGGCAAAGGGTTTTACGAATGGCATGAAGGGGATGTAAGTACCTTTGAAAAAAAACTGTATGAAAACCTTGCCGCTTATATCCTTGCAGACCGCGAAAAGAAAGAGAAATAAACCCGCATAAGGAGATCAAAGAAAAATGGGATCCCGTCACAGAAGAGAAGACCTGGATAAGATCTTCTATGCACGTTCAATCGCCATCATTGGCGCATCAACCACACCAGGAAAAATGGGATACATCATCCTGGAAACCCTGCTCAAGGGCGGGTACACAGGCAGGGTGTATCCAATCAATCCCAAAGGAGGCGAAATATTTGGGTTGACAATATACCGTTCCATTACTGATGTGCCCGAAGTAGTTGACACAATGGTTGTTTCGATTCCATCGTCTGGCGTACCAGCTGTATTACAGGAAGCAGCAGAACGAGGTGTACGAACTGCGATTGTTATCTCAGCAGGATTTAAAGAAGCTGGGAATGATGATTTGGAAAAAGCCATTATCGACATCGCACATACGTATGATTTCCATTTCCTCGGACCAAACATACAGGGAGTTTACGTACCACCTAACCAAATGAGTGCTGCATTTTTTCCAGCTCTAAAAAAAGCAGGACCCATCACCATCATTGCTCATAGCGGTTCGGTTCTTGCGTACCTGGCGGAACAATTGGAACTGGAAAATATCGGTACACGCGCTTGTATCAACCTGGGCAATAAATCGAATATCGACGAATCTGATCTGTTGGAATATTTTGCTGAAGATAAAGACACTCACGCTATCGCCATTTACCTGGAAGGGATAAAGGATGGGAAACGCTTTCTTGAAGCAGTAAGAAAAACGCTCCCCAAAAAGCCAATTACCATCATGAAATCTGGGCGCACAGCCAGTGGTATGCGCTCAGCAGCTTCCCACACTGGGGCATTAGCAGCAAATGACACCGTATTTGATGCCGCATGTCGGCAATACAGCCTTTTCCGTCCCCTCACAATGGAGGCACTCTTTGATTCCGTAAAAGGACAGGCTTTGCTCAAACCGCCAAAAGGAAAACGTGTGATGGTCGTTTCCAGTTCTGGAGGAGGAAACACTTTAGCCGTAGATGCAGCCGAAGAATACGGATTGGAAATCCCCGCAGTACCACCAATATTCGTTGAGCGCCTCAAAAAAGAAATCCGTACTCCATTCAATGCCACCATCGCCAACCCATGTGACCTGACACTTTTTGATGGGCATATATTTGCTGATGTTGTCCGGCTGGCAGAAGAATATGACATCGCTGACATCTACCTGCTGAATTATGCAGACCCAATCCATAATGGCGTTGAAGCCGCTTTAAGCATACAGAACTCCATTCGGTCAAGCCTGGCGGTCGCATATTTTGGCGGAGGCGAAAAAGAAATAGCAAGCCGACCAGCATTGCATGAACTAGGGATTCCGGTTTTCGCGACACCAGAGCGCGCCATTACAGGCATTGCTGCTGCAGTAAATTATGCTGATTACCGTAAAACACAAGGATTGCTAGATGAACTCAAATAAGGTATTTCTTCTTGAACATGAATCCATTAAAAAGCTGTCCACTTACCATATTCCCTACCCCAAATATGCCCTGGTTCGCAGCCTTGATGAAGCTGTAAATGCTACTCATGAGTTTACATTTCCTGTAGTTTTAAAGGTTGTCTCTCGCGACGCTGTGCATAAAAGTGATGTGGGCGGGGTCATTGTCAATCTCAACAGCGTTAAGGAAGTGATAGCAGGTTTTAATACAATCACAGCGAATGTAAAAAAGCATAACCCGAAAGCTGAAATTGAAGGGATGCTCATCGTTGAACAGGCACCACCAGGAATAGAAGTCATCATCGGTGCTCTTGAGGACCCTACCTTTGGCGCAACAGTCATGTTTGGTCTTGGGGGTATCTTTGCTGAGGTTCTCAAAGATGTTACCTTTCGAATTGCCCCATTGACAAAACACGATGCAGAGCAGATGATCCGTGAAATCAAAGGGTTTCCGCTCCTCACCGGTGCACGCGGCAACCAACAATGCGATCTGGACGCAATCGTAGATTTACTCATGGAAGTTTCCAAACTGGTTTCAGAAAACCCACAGATAAAAGAACTGGATCTCAACCCGGTGCGCGTTTATGAAAAAGGGTTGTTGGTTTTAGATGCACGAATGATGATCTAGGAATAATCAATCTATTGACTCAAAACTTTTAAGAAAGGAAAAATCATGAAAGTTGAAGAATATGCATGGGATTACACCAACTCATACGAGTACGTGCAACGTGCAGCCAAGGGTAGTTTCCCTCCATTGATTATCACCTGTGCCATTACTGGCGGGATACAGGGCAAAGAAGCCAATCTCAATCTTCCGGAAGAACCTGAAGAGCAGGCTGATCAGACCTATGAGGCTTACAAAGCGGGTGCAACGATGGTGCACATCCATGCACGCAACCCAAACCAGTTGTACGACGCCACAGGCGACCCGGAGGTTTTCTACAAAGTCTTTAAGCTGATACGCGAACGATGCCCTGATATCATCATCAACGCCTCCACTGGTGGGGGTCTTAGCATGACCGATGATGAAAAAATGGCTTGTTTGGAAGCAAAACCCGAAGTCGCTTCACTCAACCTTGCGCCTGAAATTTACAAGTTCAAGTTTAAGGCACGCGAAGCACCGCTTAAACACCCCAAACCTGGTGGTGAAACTACCGGGCTTGTGCATGTTACGTTTGATAGTATCGCTATGTATGCTGAGAGGATGAAGACGAAAGGCGTCAAACCCGAGTTGGAATTCTATAACTCGAGCAATTTTTATGCCATGCAGGACCTCATCCAACGTGGTTTAATCAGCCCGGTTTATCTAACCCAATTTGTGATGGGCAGCCAATCGTCATGCTTCCCGACTCCAGAAAACATGATCAACCTTATCCGTGAACTGCCGCAGCCATCCCTCTTTACCATGATAGGTACCGGCGGTTTTCAGCTTCCCATGAACGTTATGGGCATTTTACTTGGCGGACATGTTCGCGTGGGTATGGAAGACAACGTCTATTACAAACGCGGTCAGCTCTTGCAAAACAATGCAGAAGCTGTGAAACGCATTGTCCGTATCTCAGAAGAGTTAAACCGTCCGATTGCGACGCCAGCTCAGGCTCGTGAAATGATGGGTCTCTCACAAACACCGACCACTTACTGATTCTCCCCATTACGGCAGGCGCTCTTATTACGGAGCGCCTGCCAAGAATTGGAACCAGATATGATCGACCAAATTGATTGCATTGCCATTATTGGAAGTGGAACCATGGGCTCTCGTATCACATATCAGAGCGCACTGCATGGTAAAACAATCCATCTCTACGATATCGACGCCCACGCCCTCGACCGGGCGATGAAGCGGATTGCAGGCTGGTTAGAAAAAGGGACAACAAAAATTGAGGCGCAAAAAGCCTTGTCACGTATCCACCTGTATAC
>CAYRRA010000120.1:0-13629 GCA_964426355.1 uncultured Anaerolineaceae bacterium | reverse complement strand
CCCGGTTGCCTCGCAGATGCCATTGAAAACACCCTGCGGCATCAGCAGGTATTGAATTGGGAAAATGTGAGCGCAAACCTGTCCGAAGGCTGCCGTGAGGCGATTAATTATGTCGCGTCAATCAGCCAGGCACCAGTGCCGGAAGTCATCCCCACGCCCTGGGTCCAATCAACCACGGTTGTGCAGCCCGAGTATGCTCCGCTGCCCACACCAACCCCCACGCCCCCACCTGCAATCGATACTTATTAACCTCTCCTCTGGCATTTACCAGTTAATGCGGCGGGGAAATCCCCAACCATCCAGTCGTACATTGGAAGGATCGTCGCTCCAAACGCCAGCGATTCGTGTTCCGCAATCCGGGCAGGTACCCAGCGCGCTGATGCGGTACTCCAGGATCGAGTACCCGCTGCGCCGGATCAGAGCGGTGTGGCAGGCGGGACAATGCGTGTTTTCCAAAGAGCCTACCCTGCCGGGCAGATTGCCTGCGTAAACATAGTGCAGATTGGCTTCCTGACCGATCTCTGCGGCTTGCATCAGGCTGCTGGCTGTGGTGGCGTTGCGGTCGTTCATTTTGTATGCCGGGTGGAAAGCGGTTACATGCCAGGGGATGTCAGCAGATACCGAAGCCAGGTAACGGGCGGCTTCCCAGAGCTCATCGGGGCTGTCGTTCATGCCTGGAACCACCAGTGTAACGGCTTCCACCCATAGCCCCATTTCCCATGCGAGACGGATGCTGTCTAAAACCGGCTGCAGCCTGCCGCCCATTTCGCGGTAGGTTTCATCGCGCATGGCTTTCAAATCCACTTTAAAGCCGTCCAGGTACGGGCGAAGATATTGAAGCACCTCGGGCGTGGCAAACCCGTTGGAAACGTAGACACATTTCAATCCATTTTCTTTGGCGAGTTGGAAGATGGAAAGCGCCCATTCCGATGTGATGAGGGGTTCGTTATAAGAAGATGCAATCACTTTGGCTCCGCTGCGTAAGGCAAGGGCAACCAACTGTTCGGGTGATACCCGTTCGATATACCTGAGGGAACTGTCGGAGGCAGGTTCGCGCAGGGTTTGAGATGAAATCCAATTCTGGCAAAAGCTGCAATGGAAATTGCAGCCCAGCATCCCAAACGTCAGGGCGTCGCTGCCCGGCATAAAATGCGCAAACGGCTTTTTTTCGATCGGGTCACTTTGTGCGCCGGCAATATAGCCCCAGGGCGCATACAGCACACCATCCCGGTTAGAACGCATCTGGCAGATCCCTCTTCTTCCGGGTTTAATCAGGCAGCGGTGGGCGCAAGCCTGGCAGCGCACATTGCCGTTTTCCATCGTTTCGACCAGTTCAGCCGGTCGGGTGAGCTCATCCAACCTGCCAGAAAGCGTTTTTTGTGACATATACCACCTCTCCATTCAAATGATGCACCTTTTTCTGTTTCATCATCCTTGAGATGCACAGTTTTACGCGATACCACAAAAGAGTCTCTCTTTTGATTATACATGCTGGGGCAAGCAGGGTAACATGAAGTGAAAGGGGCGGTAGCTGTTGTTGAAGCACCGCCCCTTTTATGGGTTGTTAAGAAATGTTGTTCTATCCGACGTGTTTATTTCACTTTTTTAGCGGGCATTTTCTCGCCGCCCTGGTCGATCAGCATACCGCTGACGCATCCTGCGGCGTCTTTTTCAAAGGTGATGCTGACGGGGGCTTCTTTCATGAAGAAAACGCTTTCCGTCTCGGCAAATAGCTGCATCTTGGGTTGACCGGGGGCAATTGCCATCAGGCTGCCCTCTTCAAGCTGTATGGAGAAGTCGATGCCCGGAGCCACCTGGTACAGCCCGGTATATTGCTCTAAAATGGCTTTTTCCACCTGGATGCTCTCGCGCTGGCTGGGAAGCGGTTTGTCGGTTCTAATGCCTTTCATTTTGCCGCCGTAAATGGTGAGAATGGTTAATCCGGTCACTGCGCCATCCGCATCCAGCTCGAAGGTGATGCGGTGAGGAGAGTCGCTGATAAAGAATTCGGTCTCGGAAAGCGGCTTAAGCTCGGAATTAGGGTTGGTTGAAATAGGGAGATGGCACATCAGTTTGCCGTCTACGAACTCAACCGGAATATCGAAGCCGACCGATTGAATGGTATAGACCGCTGGATATTTTTGCAGCACTTCTACCGGCACTTCAACCGATTCGGGATCCTGGTAGGGACGACCGGCTGCCAGCGCCGCCAGTTTGTATGCCAGCAGGTCGGGGAATGGTTTTTCAGCGTTGGTCAGCATCGAAACGTAGACATGATCGTCCGGCAGCCTTACCCCATCAGTAAGGAAACCATTAATACCGCCGCCATGTGTGATGATGCGTGTTCCATTGATCTTAGCAACCGCCCAGCCGAAACCGTAATTGAACGTTTCGCCGTTGTTCAGTTTTCCCGATGTCCAGGCTTTTTTCAACGTTTCCTGACTGACCAGTTTTTCACCGTAAAGCGCCTCATCCCAAAGCAGCATATCGTCCACGCTGCTGGCAAGTGAACCGGCTGCATAAGGCTGGGTCATGCTGATGTAATTGGCGTTTTCGAAACCGTCTGCGGTGACCTTGTATCCTGAGACACGCCCGGGGATGATATTGGTGGGCATATCGTAATACGTATGATCCATTCCGAGTGGTTCAAAGATGTTTTTGTGTACAAATTCTGCATAGGTCATGCCGCTCAACTTTTCGATGATAGCGCCCAGCAGGAAATACCCGGAGTTGTTATAGTTCCATTTTTCACCCGGAGCAAACTCCATTGGCTGATTCTTAAAGAAGTTGACCATCTCCTCAACGGTCATATCTTTGTTCATCATTGGCAGCCATTCAGGCATACCGGTGTAGCTTTTGATCCCGGAGGTGTGGTACAGCAGGTGAAGAATGGTGATGGCGTGCCCGTGCGTAGGGTAATCGGGCAGGTATTGGGTGATCTCGTCTTCCAGTTTGAGTTTTCCCTGTTCGTACAGCATCAGAATCGACACTGCGGTGAACTGCTTGGTGATGGAGCCCAGACGAAAGACCATGTGCGGCTCATTGGCAACACCCAGCTCCAGGTTTGCCATCCCGTACCCTTTGCGAAAAACGGGTTTTCCGTTTTTTGCTACCAACACGGTGGCACCGGGTTCGTTTTCTTTGTAAACTTCACGCATTAAGGCATCCATTGCCTCGGTTAAATCTGCTGGCTGATCTGACATTATTACTCCTTTATTTTTTTTGCTGACCACCCTGGCAAAAACTGCTGAGCGGTGGTGGAAGAATATTAATATATTATATCGCAATTTCATTATTATTCAATAAAAACGTTCACAATTTTGTATAAATTGAATACATAATTTATATTATTAAAATCAGGGTTTGTGTTCCTACAAATTGTGTATACCAGGTTGTTTCAGCCTGCTGTGAGAACCCCTGCGTTTCCCTGCTGTGTTAAAAAGAGGCAGCCCCTTCAGGTCATTCTCTTTTTTTTTGGGCAGCCTCATGTTTTGAAGTGCGTGCAGGTATCGGATGGCGTTATTTGATTTTTCTGGCGGGTAACTTTTTGCCGATCTGGTCGATGATGATACCACTGACGCATCCGGAAGCATCTTTCTCGAAGGTGATACTGATGGGCGCTTCCTTCATAAAGAAAACAGTTTCTGTTTCGGCAAAAAGCGCCAGCCTGGGCTGACCGGGCGCGATGGCTACCAGGTTACCCTCTTCAAGCTGTATGCTTAGTTCAGCGCCTGGGGCGATCTGGTATTGCCCGGTGTATTGTTCCAATATGGCTTTCTCCACCTGGATGATCTCACGCTGGCTTGGCAGTGGTTTTTCGGTTTTGACCGCTTTCATCTCACCGCCGTATATCCCAACAATCGTCAGCTCGGTGACTGCGCCAGTGGAATCCAGCTTGAAAGCCAGGCGATAGGGCGAATCGCTGATGAAGAATTCTGTTTCGGAGAGCGGTTTGAGTTCAGCATTTTGTTGTGAAGAAACGGGGAGCTGGCAAATCAATTTGTCACGTCTAAAATCAATGGTCACATCAAAGTTCAAACCAGCGACGGTATAGATTGCTGCGTATTTTTTTTGTACTTCCACAGGTATTGTAACGGATTTGGGATCAGTGTAAGACTTGCCTGCTGCCAAGGCAGCCAGTTTGTATGCCAGGAGATCGGGATATGCCCTTTCGATGTTCGTCAGGATGATGACATATACATGCTCCTCTGGCAGACGCAACCCGTCGGTACGAAAACCGTTGACTCCGCCGGCGTGTGCGATGATGTGTGCGCCATCAAATTCTGTGACCGTCCAGCCAAAACCGTATCGGAGGGTATCGCCGTTGTTCAGCATTCCACTGGTCCAGGCTTTTTGCAATGTTTCCTGATTGAGCAACTTTTCACCATAAAGCGCCTCATCCCAGAGCAGTATATCATCCACATTGCTTGCCAATGAACCACCCGCGTAGGGTTGGGTCATGCTGAGGTAATCTGCGTTTTTAAACCCATCCGCAGTCACTTTATAACCTGAAACGCGCCCAGGGATGATCGGACCGGGCATATCGTAATAGGAATGGGTCATCCCCAGCGGGTCAAATATGTTCTCCTGTAAAAACGCTGCGTAAGTCATTCCGCTGACCTTTTCGATAATGGCACCCAGCAGGATATAGGCAGAGTTGTTGTAATTCCATTTTTCCCCGGGGGCAAATTCCATTGGCTGATTTTTGAAAATGTCGATCAGTTCATCGACGGACATATCTTTGCGCATCACCTGCATCCATTCCAGCATGTTGGTGTAACTTTTGATGCCGGAGGTGTGGTTGAGCAAATGGTAGATCGTGATTCGATGTGCGTGCGTGGGGTAATCGGGCAGGTATTGGGTGATTTCGTCATCCAGATCAAGTTTGCCCTGTTCGTACAGCATCAGAATAGCCACTGCGGTGAACTGCTTGGTGATTGAGCCCAACCGAAAGACCATGTGCGGCTCAATGGCAATGCCCAACTCCAGGCTTGCCATACCGTAGCTCTTGCGGAAAACGGGTTTACCATCTTTCGCTACCAGTACTGCAGCACCGGGCTCGTTTTCTTTAAAGACCTCTTTTATCAAGGTATCCATTACCCCTGCGATATTTGGTGAAAGACCCGGCATTATTTTGATCCTTTTCTGATGATGGGTTTGCTCACCCTGCTTTTTGCCGTTGGGTGGAAAGCATTCATAATTTGATTATAACGGGTTGAGAAGGTTCGCCTATCATCAGAATTGGTCATTTTGATGTTTCCAAAACGGGCATAAGCATCTGTACAAAGTGTACAATCGCGTATGTTTGAGTTGATTTAAAACGTGTCTCCTTCAATTGAATCCGTTTCGGTTGTCTGATATACTTTTACCCGATGCCTTTTCATGGAAGGAATTATGTCCCCGAAAACTTTTCCCATTTTTAAACCTGCTGGTGATAGTGCTTTGCTGGTCATCTTCGGAGAGGAGATTGACCTGCAAATCAATCGCCGCATCCATGCGCTGGATCATTTGATTGCCCGCGATCCTTTTCCTGGTTTGGTAGAAACAGTGCCGACCTATTCCTCTCTCCTGGTCTATTACGATTTATTGGCGCAGGACTATGCCGGTGCGCTGGCAGCGGTCAAGATGCGAATGGAGCGTCTACAGGATGCGCAAGATCAGGTGATTCATCGGGTGGATATCCCCACCTGTTATGGCGGTGAATATGGACCAGACCTGGATTTTGTAGCGGAACACAATCATCTCACCCCGCAAGAGGTCATCCAAATTCATTCCTCAGGCGAGTACCCGGTTTACATGATGGGCTTCACCCCGGGCTTTCCTTACCTGGGCGGGATGGATGAGCGCATTGCTGCGCCGCGCCTGGAAAGCCCGCGCACGCATGTTCCCGCGGGGTCGGTGGGTATTGCCGGGAAACAAACCGGTGTGTATCCGATTGAATCACCGGGCGGCTGGCGTATCATCGGACGGACTGATTTGAAACTGTTCGACCCGGCTGCTGAGATACCATTTTTACTTTCACCGGGTGACCTGGTACGTTTTGTGCCGGTTTCAGGTGAGGAGGTGGCGCATGACGATCTTGCTTAAAGCTGCCGGGTATCTTACCAGCATCCAGGACGCGGGTCGTTTTGGGTATGAGAAGTTTGGCGTGCCTGCCGCCGGTCCGATGGATCGTTTTGCGCTGCTGGCAGTGAATTTACTGGTTGGGAACCGCCGCGATGCCGCCGGGTTTGAGTTTGGTATGGGTGCGCCCGAACTCGTCTTTGGCGATGACTGCCTGATTGCTGCTGGTGGCGGTTTTATTCCTGTGGTAAACGGGCGCAGGATGCCGGGATGGATGGCGATTTTCGTGCGCCGGGGTGACACGGTGCGCATGGAAAAAACGGAGGGCGGCAATTGGGGCTACCTGGCGGTCAGCGGAGGAATAGCAGTCCCGCTGGTGATGGGGTCACGTTCGACGTATCTGAGAGGGAAGATTGGCGGGCTGCGCGGGCTTCCCCTTCAGGATGGCGACCTGCTTCCGGTTTGCCCGCAGTGTGCAGCTTTTCATGGATTGAGCGGGCGTTTTCTCCCTGAAGAATGCCGCCCTGTTTACAGCCAGAGCCCGCTATTGGAGGTGGTTCCCGGACCGCAGGAGGAACGTTTTACACAGAAAGGGCTGGATACATTCTACAGCAATGAATACAGGGTCAGCGCAAGTTCGGACCGCATGGGTTACCGCCTGGAAGGTACACCGATCGAGCATCTTTCTGGTGCAGATATCCTCTCGGACGGGATGTGTTTTGGCTCGGTACAGGTGCCAGCAAGCGGTCAGCCGATTGTGATGATGAGCGAACACCCCACTACCGGGGGGTACACCAAGATTGCCACCGTGGTCAGTGCGGATTTACCCCTGCTGGCACAGTGTATCCCGGGCGTGGGAACCATCCGATTTAAAACGACCACACCGGAGGCGGCACAAATGCGTTATCGTCAACAAATCGAGAAGGTTGAACGCTGTCTGCAACATTTGGAAGAGGAAAATCTGGTTTATATTGAGTGATGTGGCTGCCGGAGAAAGGCAGTAATAAATGCTTGATGGACGGGATTGGTTTGCCAGGATAGAAAATTTCAGGGTCAGGTTTTGATTTTACAAGGAGTGAGAGCGAAGCATGAAGATTGACCTTAACTGTGACATGGGAGAAAGTTTTGGGCGGTATACGCTTGGGCAGGATCGGGCGCTGATTGCTTATGTAACCTCTGCTAATATCGCCTGCGGCTTTCACGCTGGCGACCCGTTGGTGATAGATCAAACGGTGCAGCTTGCCGTTCAAAGCGGTGCAGCAGTGGGTGCTCATCCGGCATACCCTGATTTGCAGGGGTTTGGCAGGCGCACGATGGATATGACGCCAGAGGAGATTGAGGCTTTTACGCTTTACCAGGTTTCTGCGCTGGCGGGTTTTGTCAATGCGCACCAGGGAAGACTTACGCATGTTAAACCTCATGGCGCGTTGTACAACTTTGCCGCAAAAAACATCGAAGCCGCGCGCGCCATTGCACGTGGTACGGCTCGTTTCAGTAAGGAGATCATCCTGGTGGGGTTAGCTGGCTCATTGGTTGCGGATGCTGCGCATGAGAACGGCTTAAAGTTTGCCAGCGAGGGCTTTCCTGAGCGCGGCTATAACCCGGATGGGTCGTTGATGTCGCGCCGTTTGCCCGGCGCAGTGATTGATTCACCGCGGGATGCAGCGGATCAAGCACTGCGTTTGGTGCAGGAAGGTATTCGGATCAGCAGCGGTGATAACACCGGTGTCTTCAAAGTGGATACGCTCTGCATTCACGGCGATTCCCCCAATGCGCTGGCGGTCAGCCAGGCAATCCATAGTGCGTTGGTTGCGGCGGGTGTCGTGCTCACCGCATTGGACGCATCCAGCCTGTGATTTGATTTACTTGTTAAACAGGGAATCCTGGTGGATATTTTCTTCTTCGTAACCCAGGTCTGGGGGTAAGTTTTTCTTTTTTGCAGCTTGCATGCAGAGTGCATCGCAGCGCTCATTTTCACGCAGACCGGCGTGCCCTTGTACCCAGGTGAACTTTACCGTCCGTTCTTCACACAGGTTTAACAGGATTTTCCATAAATCGATGTTGGACGCCTTTTTTTTGTCGGCTTTTCGCCAGCCGTTGGACCGCCAGCCCTTTGCCCAACCTTTATTCATGCTGTTTACCAGGTAGCTTGAATCGGAGAAAAGCTCAATCTGGCTGTTTTTTTTGGTTTCCCCCAACGCCACGACTGCTGCTAACAACTCCATACGGTTATTGGTGGTCAGGCGGTATCCCCCGCTCAATTCTTTGCGCTCCATGCCGCAGAGGATGACCACACCGTAACCGCCCGCTCCCGGGTTGCCAATGCAGCCGCCGTCGGTGTAGATTTTATACCTGTGTTTTTGGGGATGGACGGAATCGTTCACGCGGACTCTTCAAGATGGCTGTAAGGGTAGTTTGTTTGGGATAGAGGACGCATTATTTCCTGTCGGTTAAAAGCTAAAGTTGATGATGTCTGCATTCCAGGTAAACTGGTTCACGAGCTGTTTGTGCTGGTTTATGCTGCCGTAGGCATCCCAAACAATCTTCATTGTATCGTCTTTTTTGGTCAGGTGATGATTGCTAAGAAACATCTTGCTCTTCTTAAAGATTTGTACGAACTCCTCGTATTTTTCCAGGTCGTATTTGCAGGTGATGGTGTATGTCCTGGATAAATGTGCGTCGGTGATATGTCGTTCAATCAGCGGGAAAAACCACAACACAATCAATGTGATGACCGTAACAATCATCGAGAAAAGGTATTCCCCTGCGCCAACCGCCATGCCGATGGCGGCAACAAGCCAGATGGTGGAAGCAGTGGTAAGACCTTTAATCTGTCCGCGTTCGCGCAGGATGACACCCGCCCCAAGAAAACCGACACCACTGACGATGTTGGCTGCGATTCTGCCTATGTCGCCTGTGCCTAGACTGGAAACTTTACTGGACAGGATGGTGAAAAGTGTTGAGCCAACGCAGATGAACATCAGCGTACGAAAACCGGCAGCCTTATCGCGAATATCTCTCTCAATGCCAATCATTCCACCCAATGTGAGTGAGATGAGAATTTTTATGATATCGGGAAGAAGTATATCCATTTTTGTAAACCTTGCCTGACATGTAAAGGTTGATTACGGTTTTATTGTAGCATAGGAAGCCGCAGTCTCCACGAAAGCTGCATTGCTTTGCTAAAATAATATATAATCTAAAGGAATAGTGAGAAGGTCAAGCCTTAAATAAAATCATCACACCCACAGGCTGAGAGGGCGAGGTATTTGCTCCGTTGTGTGTTGTTTGAGATGCTCGCATGATTTGGAGGTATATGGGCATCGGTTTTGGCGACACGATCCATGTGATGCATTTTTGCGTCTGCTTGAGGTTTTTATGAGAGCCAGACGTATATTGATTGTGGATTCCGATGAGGTTTTCGCTTTTCAGACCCAAAAGAATTTAATCGATTTGGGATACAGCGTTCCTCCACCCGCAGCTACGGGGGAAAAAGCCGCTCAAATGATCTCGGATAAGCCGCCTGATCTTGTGTTGATGGAAACGCATTTAAACGGTGATCTGGATGGTGTTCAAGCTGCACTCAGAATACTTGATCAACAGGATATCCCCATTGTTTTCCTTTCAGCACATGCTGACAAGCCGACACTGGAAGCCATTCGCAAAGTGGGTGCATACGGCTATCTGGTGAAACCAGTAGAGGGGGGGGAGCTTTTTGCTGCATTGGAAACCGCTTATTCCAAATACCTGGCTGATAAGCAAATCCGTGAGAGCGAGGATCGCTGCAGGAATATGTTGACCCAAATGCTGGAAGGACTTTTCCTTGTCAGTGTGCAAAATGGTAAATTACTGGATTCCAACCCGGCTTTGGAGAAACTGTTGGGATTTAGCCATCAAGAAATGGGCGCGTTTTCACTCTATGACCTAATTGATAATGAACATAACACCCTGAGACAGTTCATCGATATTTGTGTGCGAAAAGGCGCCTGTCATTTTGGGGAATGGCAAATGCGGAAAAAATCCGGTGCAAAGGTGGACGTAAACCTTAATGCTGTTTTGTTGTCTTATAAAGGAGAACCAGCTCTCAGTTTTATTGCACGAGATGTGACCGAACGGAAGATCATTGAAAAGGCGTTGAAAGCGAGTGAAGAACGTTTCAGAGCGTTTTTTGAAAATATGCGCGATGGTGTGGTGGTATCGCAATTTGGTGTGATTTTGCAAACAAACCAACGGATGGCGGAAATACTTGGTTTGGAAACGGCTCAAGAACTTGTAGGAAAAAACCTCTTTGATTTTCTTACAGCAGAATCACGTCAGAAAGCCGAAGCAATCATGCACGCCTTCCAAAGCGGTGAAAAAGAAAGCGAATCGGGGATGCTTACTCTATTGCACGCAAATGGGTCGCACGTATTTTGTGAATTATCGATAGCTTTTGTTGGTTTGCAAGGTGAAAAAATGGGGTTGAGCGTGGTACGGGACATGACCGACCGGTTGAAGTTGGAAGAGCAGCTAAAACGGACAAAACTGGATTGGGAGCAGACCTTTGATGCCGTTAAAGACATGGTCATCCTTACAGATAATGAAGGTTGGGTTACCCGTTGCAACCGTGCAACCGCAGCCACGTTTAATCTGGGCTTTAACGATATTATTGGCAGACCCATTGCCTCACTTTTTTGGGGTTTAGAAGTCAATCCGCCGGATTTTAGAAGCTTTTCAGGCGAAATTCAATTCCCGATGCTGCCGGGCTGGTTTGAAGTTTCTTGCTTTCGTTTTTCACAACAGGATGAAGAGCCAAAACATGTTTTTGTCATTCGTGAAATCACATTGCGGAAAAAAGTGATGGAACGCCTGCTAGAAACGAACAAGGTATACAGTTTGGGGACACTGGCAGCGGGTATTGCGCATGAAATGAATACGCCCTTACAAATTATCACCGGTGCCGCTGAAAGCCTCCTCGATCGCGCAAAAAATGGCGCGTTAGGTTTAGACCGGTTGCTGAGCAACCTGGAAAGGATTAATGAAAACGCCTGGCGCATGGCGGAGATTGTGCATTCCCTGGTGGCATACACACGCACCACTACCGAACAGGTAGAAGTCTGCAACCTAAATAAGATGATCCTGGACTCGATTCAATTTCTGAAACATAAATTGGTTGAATATCCGAAGATTGAAATTTTATCCTGCCTGAGAGATGACCTCCCGGCGTTCTATTGTGATCCCAATAAGATTTCGCAGGTGTTGTTTCATTTGATCTCGAATGCGCAGGAATCGATGCCCAGCGGCGGCACCATTACAATCCGCACTGACCTGGAAGGGGATGAAATTGTGCTTGAAGTAGAGGATACCGGCAGCGGAATCGCTGAGGAAATTCGCGATAAAATCTTCGATCCGTTTTTTACAACGCGGCAGTTTGGTGATGGAATGGGGCTGGGACTGTCGGTAGTTTTGGGAATTGTAAAAGCGCATGGGGGGAGGATCAGTTTTGAGAGTGTTGAAAAGCAAGGGACGACGTTTAAACTTGTTCTGCCACAGCGACCACCGTTGATAACAGCCCCGCTGAAGCAAGAGAATCAGGGGCGATACTCCAACCGTTAGTACAAGAGAAAAAACAAGTCCAGGGAGGCAGTTGGTAAAAAACTGATTGACTCATTGATAAGTTTGTGCTAATATTTATGAACGAACGTTCGTTTTATAATTGGAGATCAAGATGACCGAAACGTTATCGAAAGGCGATAAAACCCACAGTCAGATTCTTGAACAGGCTCATCAGCTTTTCTTGAAGCAGGGCTATCACGGTACTTCCATGCGCCAGATTGCGCAAGGCGCCGAGATTGCCCTGGGGGCGATTTATTACCACTTCCCCAGCAAGGAAGCCATTTTTGAAGCCATTTTCCTGGAGAACCATCCCTATCAGGAAATTCTGCCCTTCCTGGCGGAAGCCGAGGGCGATGACCCGGAAAGCCTTGTGCGCGATATTGCCAGGCGGATGATATCTGTTCTGGAGCAACGCCCGGGGTTTCTCAACATTATGTTTATCGAACTGGTCGAGTTTAACGGCAGCCATACGGTTGACTTGTTCGTGAAAATCCTGCCACAAATCATTACTGGGGTGAACCGCATCCTCGCCCTGGATCCAGAGCGTGTCCGCTCTATTTCACCTGTCCTCCTGGCGCGCGCTTTCATTGGCTTTTTCTTCTCCTATTACCTGACCGACCAGGTGATGCAGCCTTTATTCAAACCTTCCATACAGGTACGCACCGAAGAGATGGAGACTTTTGTTGAAATCTTTCTTCATGGGATTATGAGGGAAACAAAATGAAACTGGTCAACTCGCGTTTGATGTCCCTGATCCGTAAAGAATTTATCCAGATTGCGCGCGACCCGCGCACACTGGCTTTGGTCATCCTGATGCCGATTATGCAACTGCTTTTATTGGGTTACGCGGCAACCAATGATGTGCGCAATGTTCCCATGGCTGTCTATGACCAGGATAAAGGTCCCGCAGCGCGTGAATTGCTGGATGCTTTTCGTGCAGCGGATTACTTTTCAATCCAGTATTTCATTCAATCCGAGGACGAAATGCGCAGCCTGATTGAGACGGGCACCGTGAAGGCGGTGCTGGTCATTCCGCCGGACTACAGCGCCATTTCTGCGGGTGGTTCGGCGCAAGTTGCGCTGGTGTTGGACGGCAGCGACCCTTCTTCGGCATCCACAACGCTATCCGCTGCGCGCCTGATTGCACAAACCCATGCCACGCAGATACAAACCCGGCGATTGGCTGACCTGGGGCAGCTTTCCTCTTTCAGTTCTCCTTTGGAATTACGCACACAGGTCTGGTATAACCCTGATTTGATCAGCGCTTATTTCATGGTGCCGGGGGTGATCGCGTCCATTCTGTATGCCATCACTTCGATTTTGACGGCTACCACCGTTGTGCGCGAGCGAGAACGCGGCACCATCGAACAGTTGATTGTGACGCCCATCCGTTCGTGGGAGCTGATCGTGGGCAAGCTGGTGCCTTACGTCTTCCTGGCTTTTCTTAATACCCTGGAGGTGCTGGCTTTGGGTTCACTGCTGTTTCATGTGCCCATCCGCGGCAGCCTGATGCTTTTGGTACTGTTATGTGGTCTTTTCTTGCTGACCGGTTTGGGGATTGGGTTGGTGGTTTCTACCTTTGCCAACAATCAACAGGAAGCCATGCTGCTGGTGTTCATGCTCTACCTGCCGAGTATTTTCCTGTCCGGTTTTCTATTTCCGTTGGAAGCCATGCCGCGTGTGCTTCAATGGGTCTCTTATGCTCTGCCCATGCGCTATTTTCTGGTCATCATTCGCTCTGTTCTGCTCAAGTCAGTCAGCCTGGCTGCACTGCAGAATGAAGTGCTCGCATTGGCAGCTTTTGCTTTTGTGATTATGAGCCTGGCTGTGTTGCGCTTTCGCAAACGCCTTGATTGACATTGAAATAATTGTGGAGAAATCGATATGAAACCAAGCTTTTTTCGAAAAATAATCCCGGCGATATTGGTTGTAGCGCTGTTGACTGTTCTTCTGGTTTACCTGGTGTACGTC
>CAYRRA010000119.1:0-13660 GCA_964426355.1 uncultured Anaerolineaceae bacterium | reverse complement strand
ACGCCGCTGATGGCAAAGAAACAGGTCTGCATAATGGTGTTGATGCGCCCGCCCATACCAGCGCGTTCAGCCACTTTGTACCCATCGATGATGTAGAACTTCAACTTTTTGTCGATGATGGTCTGTTGCACTTCCAACGGAAGATTTTCCCAGATCTCGTCTTTCCCATAGATGCTGTTGAGCAGGAAAATACCGCCTGGTCGGGCATACTTGAGCATATCATAGCGCTCAAGGAATGAGAATTGGTGGCAGGCTACAAAATTGGCGTCGCCCTCACAAATCAAGTACGGGGCATAGATCGGTTTTGGACCAAAGCGCAGGTGGGAGATGGTGAGCGAACCGGATTTTTTCGAGTCGTAGTAGAAGAAACCCTGTGCGTTGTTGTCGGTTTCTTCGCCGATGATCTTGATCGAGTTTTTGTTGGCGCCTACAGTACCATCTGAACCCAAACCAAAGAAGACACAGCGAACCGTTTCAGGTGATTCGATGGAGAAACCGGGGTCATAGGGCAGGCTGGTGTGGGTTACATCATCGTTGATACCGATGGTGAAATGCGTTTTGGGCTGTGCCTTTTTCATTTCATCGAAGACGCCCTTGACCATAGCAGGCGTGAACTCTTTAGATGACAGACCGTACCGTCCGCCGATAACCAGCGGCATTTGTTTGAAGGGGGCAATACCCTGGTGGAGGCTCTCGTTGATGGCTGCGACAACATCCTCAAAAAGTGGTTCGCCGATGGCACCGGGTTCTTTTGTGCGGTCAAGCGCTGCAACGACTTTGACGGTGGCAGGCAGTGCGTTAACGAAATGTTCGAAGGAGAAGGGGCGGTAGAGGCGGACAGTGAGTACGCCAACCTTTTCGCCGTGGTTCTCAGAGAGAAATTTTGCGGTTTCGGCAGCGGTTTGTGAGCCAGACGCCATAATGACGATCACGCGTTCAGCATCGGGAGCGCCGCTGTATTCAAAGAGTTTGTATTGTCTCCCCACCAAGCCAGCAAATTGGTCCATATATTTTTGCACAATCTGTGGGCAGTTGGCATAGAAGGGGTTAACGGTTTCGCGTGCCTGGAAGTACACATCCGGGTTTTGTGCTGTACCGCGCAAAGAAGGTCGGTCTGGTGAAAGACCGCGCGCACGGTGTTCCATCACATAGTCATCGTTGATGAGAGCCCGCATGTCTTCATCACTGAGCAATTCAATTTTGTTAACCTCGTGTGAGGTGCGGAAACCATCAAAGAAGTGCAGGAAAGGCACCCGGCTTTCAAGCGAGGCAGCCTGTGAGATCAGCGCAAAGTCATGTGCTTCTTGCACTGAGGCGGAAGCCAACAATGCAAAACCAGTAGCGCGGGCAGCGGTAACGTCGGAATGGTCACCGTAAATAGACAGTGCCTGAGCAGCCAACGAGCGGGCTGACACATGGAACACGGTGGAGGTGAGCTCTCCGGCAATTTTGTACATGTTCGGGATCATCAAAAGCAATCCCTGGGAGGCGGTAAAGGTGGTTGTTAAAGAGCCAGTGGTCAATGCGCCGTGCACTGCGCCCGCTGCGCCACCTTCTGATTGCATTTCAATCACATGCGGTACGGTTCCCCAAATATTGGGGATACTGCGTGCCGCCCATGCGTCAGCATGTTCACCCATTGCTGATGAGGGCGTGATAGGGTAAATGGCGATGACTTCATTCAGCCGATAAGCTATATAAGCTACGGCTTCATTCGCATCAAGTGTTACCGTCTTTCTTGTCATGGTCAATCTCCAAAATAATTAGTATCGATTTATGCTTACAGAGGGGAAACTCTGAGTACGCGTCAAAAAAATGGGTAGAATACCGCACATTTTACCCGGCTTGAGTCTAAATTTAAACGGCTGCCAGCGGAAGTAATTAAGCTCCTCAAAAAAATGGTTTCCTGTCATATTCCAGACAAAACAAGGCTGATTTATAGCCATTACTTCTAACGATTTCTTCTTTCCGTGGTGAGGATTATATTCTCACAACATTAACCTGAGAAAAGATGGGGGCGCGCCAACAACAGTGCAGCGAGCGTTTTTCCGTCTCGGATCAAACCGCGCTCTGCCATTTGATAAGCCTCTTCCACTTTCAGTCGCACGAGTTGTAAAAACTCATCGCTATCAGGTCTTAATGGCGCAGGTTTGAGATCGGATGCAAGAAAAATGTATTGATATTCAGTGCAGTATCCTGGGGCAATAAAGAGTTCACCGATTCTCATCCACTGGGAAGCACCCATTCCGGTTTCTTCGCGGATTTCGCGCCGGGCACATTCTTCTGGGCTTTCACCGCTTTCAAGCACACCGGCAGGTAGTTCCAGCAATGCTTCACCTGCACCCAGGCGAAATTGCCGAACAAAGAGCAAGTCGCCGTTATCATGGGGCACAATGACAACTGCCCCGCGATGGACGACCAGGTCGTATTCTCGCTGGCGATTGTCGGGCATGCGCAGGGTTACCTGTTCAACATCAAAGACACGACCCTGAAAGGTCTGTTTGCGGCTGATTTCTTGCATAACCCTCTTATTATACCCTTTCTTATCCGAAAACTGACCGGCTGTTCTTTGATTGGAAACAGCCGGTCAGGTCTTTTTATGTGTTGGTTCTACAGGCGATCAGGGTTTGTAGGCGGTTAACCAGTAGTTCATTTCATCGATGTAGATGGTGAAATTCTCTGTGTTTTTAGCGGTGACAAACACACCAAAGTGCCCGCCTGGATAGGGATTGGTGCTATCCTCAAGGATAAAGCTATCGTTTAGCAGATAGCCGTTAGCGTAAAGGTAAAACCGGTTACCGTACGTCATCACACCAATGCGGTTCACCTGGTTGGGTCCGGCGTTGATGTATGAGCTGGCGCGCCATTCCATCAACCGCACGCCCTGCCCGCTTTCTCCGGCTTTGCCATCCCATTTGGTCAGGCGGAATGCGCCATCGCAGGAGACGGTGAAGAGGTATCCGCGGTCGGCTTCGTGAAAGACCGGGATGCGGAAGATGATGCCGTAGCTGTCGTCTGCTGTACATTCACCTGTACGAACGGTCATTTCAATATACATGTCGGTGCCGGCTGAAGCCATAGGTAGACGCCAGCCTGCAACGGGTTGTAATCCGGTGAATTCCATAAACCCATTTTTAAATTCCATTTTGGTATAGTCTTGTGCGCCAACGGGCCAGTTCCAGGTATTGGCGTCGTTCATTGGGTCGCTGGAGGCAGGGTTGCCCAAAACGCGCCGCGGGTCTGTTGCGGGCGGGGTCGCTGTGGGTTCAGGGGTATCGGTTGGGGCTGGTGTTTCGGTAGGTGTGACGGTTCGGGTACTGGTTGGAGTGCGGGTAGGACTGGGCACCGTGACAGTCGGTGTTGGGGAGATCACCGTAACATCCTCAGGCGCTGCTTCAGTGGCATCGGGTGTTTCGCTGGCAGGTAATTCTTCTACTGGCAGCGTCTCAGTGGGCGTTGGCTCGATATATTCCTCCGTTAAGATTTGAGCTACGCGCGTAGCCATCTGGTCATCTGTCAATTCTCCGTTTTGACTGCACGAAGCCAACAGAAAGATGAGAATGACGAACAATAACGCCTTTTTCATGGTTTGTTTCTCCTCACATGAAAGCCATAAATGTATTATACAGCCTTCCGAATCGCATGTGTTTCTGGTTGATGATGGACCTGTTATGCCAGTCTATAGAGCGGTGCAATGTTTGTGCCAGAAATGCAGTGATATGCATTTTTGCCGGGTTTGAGCGCTTTCTGGCAGGATACGCGTTAAGATTTGTACCCAATCATGCGCAGGAAATTTTTCCGCCAGGCGATATCTTCCTCCCCTTCGATCCCTTTTGGTTTAAAGCCATCGATCACGCCCAAAATAGCACGCCCTTCCGAGTTGTCTGCGATGAGGACGCTGGTTGGATTAGCCGTAGCGCAGAAAATTCCGCATATTTCGGGGATATGTTTGATCGTGTTGAGGATATTGATGGGGTAATAGCCTTCGCCAAGGAACAAAATAAAGCTGTGTCCGGCACCGATTGCCAATGCGTTTTTCCGTGCCAGTTCAATCATGGCTTCATCGGTGCCGCTCCAGCGCACCAGGCATTTCCCTGAAGCTTCGCAAAAAGCCAAGCCGAATTTAATCCCGGGAACAGCTCCCACCAATGCTTCGTGGATGTCTTCGACGGTCTTGATAAAATGCGACTGCCCAAGAACGAAGTTTATCTCTTCAGGTTTTTCGATTTTGATCGTTTGTATCTCCATAATTTCACCTTTCCCTTTGGTGGATTGATGTTTCTTTTTATTGTATCGTGGTTTCCAATTTCATTTGCACTTTAAGGGCGATAATGGGCAGGGCTTTGATGCAGAAGAGATGGGATGGATGGTTTCTATGGGATTTACCTGCTCTCATGGTATGATTAATATTGGTATGTCGTATAAAATCCTGGTTGTGGATAATGATGTTACGCTGCTGCGATGCGTTGCCGATTACCTGGAAGAGCGCTCTTTTGAAGTGGCACGCACCAGCAACGGTAACGATGTGTTGCGTCTGGTTTTTCAAGAACGTCCCGATCTGGTGTTGATGGATATGGCAATGCCGAACGTTGACGGATGGGGGGTGATTGACCGGCTTCGAGAGGTTTCGGACATTCCGGTTGTTCTGTTGACAGGCAAGACCAGCGAAGCAGATAAGCTGCGCGGTTTCAGCCTGGGGGTGGATGATTACATCACGAAACCGTTTAGTTTTGCCGAGCTGGCAGCACGCGTCCAGGCGGTGTTGAAGCGCGTTCAACGGAACACCACGCGCGATTTGACCCGGCTGACGATTGGCAAGGTGCTGCTGGATTTCAAGAAACGCGAGGCATATCACGGCGATGAGGTGATTTCGCTAACGCCTACTGAGCTGAAGCTGCTGGCAGCGCTGGCGCGGCGCCACGGCGATGCTGTTGAAGAGAACACATTGATTAAAGAGGTGTGGGGTGGTTTTCGGCAAGAAGAAACCGCTGCCGTCCGCCGATATATCTGGATGCTGCGCCAAAAGATGGAAGAGGACCCTGCTAATCCCCAATACATCCTGACGGTAAGAGGTTTTGGGTACCGTCTGAAGATGGACGATAATTTATTGGAGCCATAACCATATTCCCTGATGTTAAAAGAAGAGAAGACTATGCGATTGTCATTGCACCAGGATTTTCCGTTTGAATTGAAAGAAGAGTGGGATGCATTACTGGCAAGGAGCAGTGCGGATGTCCCGTTCCTGCGTTTTGATTTTCTGAACACATGGTGGAAAACACGCGGTGGGGGTGAATGGCAGCAAGCGGAGCTTGCCATCATCACGGCACAGAACGAAAACGGTTTGTGTGGTGTCGCCCCCTTTTTTATTGTCGAGAACCAGGGCAGCCGTAACCTGATGCTGTTGGGCAGCATTGAGGTCTTTGATTACCTTGATTTCATCGCTTCTCCGCAAGATTTACCCCAATTTGTGGAAGCAGTGTTGGATTTCATCCTATCGCTCGCTCAACCCTGGGATGATGTGGATTTATGTAATATCATCGATCATTCGCCAACCCTGCCGCTTCTGCAATCTGCTGCTGAAAAGCGCGGCTGGAACTTTCAACTAGAGCAGCTTCAGCCATCCCCGTACATCCCACTGCCCGGTGATTGGGAATCCTATCTATCCAGTATCAAGAAGAAACAACGGCACGAAATACGGCGAAAGATGCGCCGCCTGGAAGAAAGCGAGACCCCTTCGCGCTGGTACATGGTTGGGGAAGGACATGACCTGCATGATGAAATGGACGGTTTTCTTTCTTTGATGGAGCAAGACGAAGAAAAGGGCTCTTTCCTGACGGCAGAAATGCGTGATTTTTTGCACTCGCTGGCAGCAACGGCGGACATGGCGGGTATTTTGCAGCTTTCTTTTCTGGAAATTGATGGGCAGAAAGCGGCGGGGAAATTCCTGTTCAATTACCGCGGGCGGCTTTGGGCATACAATTCTGGGGTAGACGCCGCTTTTAGAGAGCATTCCCCCGGCTGGGTGCTTCTTGGTTTTCTGCTGCAATGGGCAAATGCTCATGAAATTGCGGAGTTTGATTTCATGCGCGGCGATGAAGAATATAAGTATCGCTTTGGAGCAGTTGACCGATTTGTTATGCGCGCAAAGCTTAGCCGCCCAGCATCCCAAATATCAGAACAGAAATAAGAAATGCGCCGACAAGCACATTAACGATTGACCAGATGATGAAAAATTTCTCCTGGTCGGATATATCTGTTTCCAGGATGGCTTCTTTGGGGCGGTCTGGGTTGGTGTAGACGGTTACATATTGCCCGGCATGGTAGGTGTTAAAAATCTCATCGACACGGCTTTTGCCAAAAACGGTATTGGGGAAGAGGTTCAGGTTCTTACCTACATAACTGACGCCGCTGACTGAGTATTCATAACGCAGGTCGATATTGTTGATGAAGCCTTTTCTGCCGAGCAGATGAATCATGGTGATTTTCCCCTCGGTGGTGTTCCAGTTCTTGCTTTCTTCTGCTTTCTTGGGATTTCGGATGGCAAGGTAGAGATAATAAACGCCCATTCCAAACAACAGAGGTCCCCCGATGTAGAAAATACCGCCGAGGCAAATGACAAAGAGATTTTCCATTTTTCGCTCCAAATTGCCGATGAATGTCCATGACAGGCATTTGTGATGATGGTCAAGTTTAACCTTAAAAGAAGCCGGATGCAAGAGCGATTCTGGCAGGGTGATTTACCCGGGCACCGCCCAAAGGCGCACTGTGCCATCCCATGAGGTAAGGATGAGAAAATTCCCGTCTGGTGAAAATTGCAGCCTGCCGAATATGTTTTCACCTGGCAGAGTCTGCAGCAGCACGCCGCTGCGTGTATCCCAAAGGGTAATATCCTCACCGCCCTGCGCCAGCAGTGAGTGATCTGGCGAGAGAGCAAGCTGTGTTCCGGTGGCGGGTATGACGCTGTCCAATTCTGCAGATGGCAGCCGATAGAGACGGATGATGGATGTGTTATCGGAGATGTCTGCAATGGCAAGAAGTTCTCCATCATCTGAGAGCGTCATAGCGTGACCGGGTAAGCTTTGTTGGAGGGATTGCTCAAGAATATCCCAGATTTGAATTCCTTCGCGTGTGCGCACCAGCAGCGTTTTGTTATCGGGAAGGAAAAGAATAGCTTGTGGCACTGTGTTTTGTTCCAGGCTGGCGATAATGGACTGGTCTGAAAGCTGCCAGACGTATACCCACCTGTCTTCCGCGCCGCTGGCAAAAAGACGGGTATCCTCTGAAAAAGCCATGCAGCGCACGGTTCCATTGTGAGAATTGAGTTCGAGAGGGCTCTCATCCTGTTCGATGCTGTGCAGATTGATGGTTCCAGTGAATGTGCCATATGCAGCCAGGCGGCTGTCGGGAGAGAGTGCCAGGCTGCTAAGGGTATTTCCTGAACCCGGGAGAAGGGCAGACATCTTACCGGTGCTGACTAGATAGTCATCGACTGAACCATCCAGGCAGCCGAAAAGCAGGTTTTCCTGGTCGATCAGCCTGGCGTAGGTACAAATGCCCTCGTTGAACTCAACACTGCCAGCAACATCGGGTTCGGTTAAAATGCCGCTGCCATTTGAGGATATGTTCCAGCGCATGAGGGTGTTTGTGAGCGCGTAAAGAACGCTCCCATCCGGTGAAAGCGCGACTAGAGCCGCTTTGGTGGATGGTTGTAAGGTGAGCGATGCTAACAATGAACCATTTTCCAGGCTCCAGATTTTCATAAATTCCTGCCCGGCTGCTGCTACTACGGCACCGTTCTGTGAAAGCGCAACGTTTTGTGCCGCTTCTTGCAGGTCTCGGATTAATCTTAACGTTGTGCCATTCCGGGTGAGGAATACGCGGATCCGCAGTCCATGATTGGCAGCGAAGAGACTTCCATCCTGGGTGAAACTACCACCCTGTGAAAGAAAACCACGTTCGTCTTTACCGATGTAAATATCTTCTTTTTTGCGCCCATCTTCCAGGCTCCACACCTGGATCGATTCTCTGGGCGTCCAGGCATAAAGCAGGTTGTTTTCTGCTGAGAAAGCCAGCGCTCGAATAGGAAGCATGCGTGCCTTGAAGGTGTACAGCGTCCTGTCATCTTGCAGGTTCCAAAGACGGATGGTGCCGTCCCAGGATGCGGCAGCAAGTGACCTCCCATCGGGAGAGAATGCCAGCGCCAATATCGGCAGATTGTTTGTGGTTAATAACGCAGTTTGTTCACCAGTGAGCACATCCCACACCAGAACACGCCCATGCCGGTCAGCAGAGGCGACCTGTTTGCCGTCGTTTGAAAAGGCAAGGCAGTGATGCCAGTCACCGGTCTGAAAGGAAAAGACTTCTTTCAAGGTATCCGGGTTAAAGAAATATACACCGTTAGAGGTAGCCACGCCGATTAAATTCCCATCGGGAGAAACGGCGATTTGCTGAGGGATGCCTTTGCCGAATTCCGCAATCAATTCAAGCTGCGTGATGTTTTCTGGATGTAAGCCCTGACCGGAAACCGGAAGGGGTGTGCCTTCTTGCGCCGGTGTGATGGCAGTGGGTAAGACTGTACTGCTGGGTGATGGAAGCGCTGTGGAAGTGATGGTCTGACTGGGAAGCGGGGTTAAAGTGGGGAATTCCCTGGTTTCTGGCATTGGGAAATATTCCTGAATGATTCCACAAGCAGGGGAAACCACCAGGAAGAACGCGCTGCTTAAAAAGAGGGCGATTTTCCAAATACGTAAGCGGAGAAATTTCATTGGTTAATCTTACCAGAACCGGTGATATGATGACGGAACTGGCTTTGACTGGAAGAAAATGAGTTTACAGCGGGTCGGTATCTCCCCAAAAGCGAATCAATTGAGTGAAGAACTGCGCCATCTGCTCCAGGTTTCTCACGCTGATGCGTTCACCAATCCCATGAATTTTCCCCATTTCATCTTTAGTGACCAAAAAAGGTGTGAAACGGTACACATTGCGGCAGATAGATGTGTAGTGGCGCGAATCGGTGGCGCCGGTGACCAGGAATGGAGCAGCGGGTGTGTTTTCAAAGACCTGGCTGATGGCATTGGTGAGGAGGGTATAAGCCGGTGTGTCGGTGGGTGATACAGCCGAGGCATCATGCTTTTCACCTGCCGATATCGGGGTAATGGTTACAGCAGGGTCGGCAATCACATGGCGGGTATGATCAATGACCTTTTCGATGCTGTCGCCGGGAGCAATCCGGTAGTTAATCAAAGCACTGGCGCGCGCTGGTAACACATTCTCTTTGATGCCGCCAGATATAATCGTGATGGCGGTGGTCGTACGCAGCAGGGCATTCGTTTGTGGGGTTTTTGCCATGGTATTCACCACGACGTCCTCAAAAAGCCAGAGGTTGGAAAATGCCATTTTCATCAGAAAATCGAGATGAGGGGCAAGTGTTGTCAGCAGGGGTTTAATGTAATCCAGGGTGGCGGGCATGGGGTTGGCTTCCAGGCGGGTGAGTGCGCGTGCCAGGATGCCGATGCTGGTATGGGGGGGCGGTGCCGAGGAATGACCGGGTGAGCTTTCCACACTGAGTTCCAATGTGATGCTGCTTTTTTCTGCTGTTCCAATTAACGCCAGGGGAAATTTGACCCCAGGAAGCGCGCCAGCCACCACGGCGCCGCCTTCATCAATGACTGCCGAAAGGTGGATGCCTTTTTCCTGAAGCATGTTAGAGATAGCCAGTGCGCCATCCGCACCGCCGATTTCTTCATCATGCCCAAATGCCAGGAAAAGCGTTCTTTTGGGTTGGTACCCTTGTTTCAGCAGGTATTCGACTGAATCGAGCAGCGTGGTGACCTGGGATTTGATATCGAGTGAGCCTCTGCCCCAGACGTAGCCATCAGCGATGGCACCGGAAAATGGCGGATAATCCCATTGACCCAGGCTGCTTTCATCGACCGGTACCACATCTTGATGGGCGGCGAACAATGCGGGTTCAAGGTCGGGCTGAGAGCCCTGCCAGTTGTACAGAAGCGTGTATCCGTTAATTTTTTGCAAAGACAAGTGTGAATGGACCAGGGGATAGTTTTTCTTCAGAATCTCGTGTAACTCTTCAAATGCACTGGGGTCCTGTGACTCCCCTTGATCCATTGAGATTGTTTTACATTGGATCACTTCTGCCAGGTTGGCAGCCAGGTCCAATCCGTTGATATCCGCCAGCTCGCCCGTCCTCACCGGTACGGCAGCCGGTTTGACCAGCAAAGCGCGCAGAATGACCACAGTAATAAGCAGCAAGATGGCAAATATGGCGAGGGCTAAAAATATCAAAAGGATTGTCAGCGGCATTTTTCCTCCTGTTGAATTTATTGTACATGCACTAATCGATTTTAGACAAGCGCCGTACTATTGATTCTTCTTACATGGTAGAATCTGTCACATGAAACGTTGGCAATTTTGGTTGGGTATGATCATCAGTGCAGTGATGCTTTATTTTGCACTGAGAGGTTTGCAGCTTGGTGAAGTCTGGGAAACGGTCAAGAGCGCACACTATATATGGCTTTTGCCAGGCGTGGCTGTGTATTTCATTGGAGTATGGGTTCGTACCTGGCGTTGGCATTACCTTCTTCGCCCGGTAAAGAAGATTCCAACGGCTTCGATGTTTCCGGTTGTAGCGATTGGCTACATGGGAAACAACATCTACCCCGCGCGCGCTGGCGAGGTGCTGCGTGCGGTGGTGTTGAAGCGCCGAGAGAATGTGCCGGTTTCGGCTTCGTTGGCGACGGTACTGGTGGAACGCATCTTTGACGGTGTTGTGATGCTGGCGTTTATTTTTTTGAACCTTTCGGAATTGGCTGGGCTGACGCAGGATTCGGGTTTCTTGGGCAATATTAAACAACTCGCTTTGTGGGGAACGGCTGTGTTTATCGGCGCGCTGCTGGTCTTCTTGCTGGCAGCCATGTTTCCCAAAGTGAGCGAGAGAATCCTGTTTGCTGTAGTGGATCGAGCTGTGCCGGAGAAAATGCGTGAGAAGATTAAAGGCGTGCTCAGCCGATTTATGAGCGGGCTGGAATCGCTGCGTTCACCGCGCGAGGTGGTGATGATCTTTGTTACCTCTTTTGTGATCTGGCTTTTGGAGACCGGTAAATACTGGTTCGTGATGCATGCGTTTGATTTCGAGGTCAGTTTCTTTGCCCTGATGTTGATGAATGGATTGGTTGTTCTTGCAACCACGATTCCTTCTGCGCCGGGGTATATCGGCACGTTTGACCTGCCCGGGATTGCATTACTGACAGCCTACGGTGTTTCAAAAGAGATGGCAACTGGATATACCCTGGTGTTACATGCAGCACTCTGGTTGCCGATTACCCTGTTGGGAGCTTATTATTTCACTCGTGAAGGGTTGAAGTGGACGCAGAAAATTGAGATAAGTGAAAATGCAGAACAGGAGTTGATACAATGAAAATAGCGGTCATTGGCGCGGGTGTGGGTGGGTTGGCTGCCGCGCACGATCTGGTCAAAGCTGGACATGAGGTAACAATTTTTGAAGCAGCTGATTACGTGGGCGGACTGGCTGCGGGATTTAAGGATGCTCACTGGAGCAGCTCGTTGGAGCAGTATTATCATCACTGGTTTGCTTCGGATAGCGAAGTTCTCGGTTTGCTGGATGAATTGGGGCTGAAAGAAAACGCGTTTTTTAAACGACCGGTGACGGTGGTTTTTTACAAAGGGCAATTCTATCCGCTTGATTCGCCGTTGGCAGCGCTGACATTTCCCGGTTTTCGCTTTTTTGACATGGTGCGTTTCGGACTGGTTACGGTCTATCTGCGGTATCTTTCTGGCTGGAAAGGGCTGGAGAAACACACTGCACACAACTGGATGCGCCGGTTTTACGGCGAACGCCTGTACCAGACTCATTTTGAACCTTTGCTGGTTGGAAAATTTGGACCGCATTACACTGATGTGAATATGGCATGGTTCTGGGCGCGCTTTAAGGTACGCACCTCCCGATTGGGTTCGTATCGCGGCGGTTTTCAGAAATTTGCCGATGATTTTTCGAAGAACCTGACCCAGCGCGGGGTAACGTTGCGCCTGGGGGTACCCGTTCAGAAGATTGAAGCGGATACAGAGGGTGGATTGCGCCTGACATTGCCGGGTGAAACACTTTCCTTTGATCAATGCCTGGTGACGTTATCGCCTGCTTTGTTGGCGCGCCTGGCACCCGCTTTGCCTTCCGATTACCTGAAAGGCTTGCTGGATTTGAAGAGTATGGGGGCTGTTGCGCTTATCCTTGCGCTGCGCCGAAAACTGTCTAACCAGGGTTTCTACTGGTTCAGCCTGCCCAAATCTGCCGGGTTCCCTTTTTTGGCATTGGTGGAACACACCAACTTTATCCCACCTGAAGAGTTTGGCGGTGACCACCTGGTGTACTGCGGCGATTATTTGGCGCCGGATCATGAGTACTTCCGCCTGAGTAAAGAGGAACTCTTGGAGCGCTTTTTGCCCAGCCTGCGCCGTTTCAATCCGGAATTTCGTCCTGAGTGGGTGCGCGAATCCTGGTTGTTCCGGACACCATACGCCCAGCCCGTACCGCTGACAGGGCATTCACAAAACATACCCGATATTCGCACACCGTTGAACGGGTTGTATTTTGCCAGCATGAGCCAGGTCTACCCCTGGGATCGCGGTACCAATTTTGCCGTGCAGATTGCGCGCAAAGCCGCAGGCTATATGTTAGCCGACGCAATAAAGTAGGAAATACATTTCTTTTTTTTTCGGGATTTGTAACAACAATACCAGCGGGCGGATGGCTAGCTGGTATTATTTTACGCCGGTGATGTTGCTGCGGCGTTCCATCAAGACGGTATCCTGCCAGGTTCCATTCAATTTTGCAATTCTTTCCCGCTGCCCTACTACCCTGAAACCGCATTGTTTTTGTATTGCGATGCTGGCGGTGTTGCTGGTAAAGGTGTTGGATTGCAGCGTCCAGAAACCGGTGGCTTCTGAGCATTGCACCAGTTCGTTCAGCAGGGCTTTACCAATGCCTTTGCCCTGGTGGTCGGGATGGATGTAGATGCTCACTTCAGCCACGCCAGCGTAGGCTTTCCGTTTGGAGATGGGGCTGAGGGCAGCCCAACCAAGCAGTGTCATCCCGCTGCGCGCTACCAGCCGGCAGACCTTCAGATGATTGGCGTCCCAGGTTTCCCAGTCGGGTATTTCTGTCTCAAAGGTAGCCTGACCGCTGGCAATGCCCATGCCGTAAATTTCCAGCACCTGCGCTGAATCAACAGGTCGCATGTTGTCGATCTGGATTTTTAAATCCATTGCCTTTGCTGCCAGTCTGTGTTTAGCTGCGGATGAACTTATACCGGAAAAAACCTGTCATAAATCTGCGGGGCAAATTTCTCGACCATTGCAGAGGATATTGCGTTTTCCTGGCAGATTGCGGCATACAGGTCAACACTGGGGCGGCGCGTGCGGATTTGGGTCTCCGGGTTGAGACCCCAAAGACCAAAGCGCTGAGTCCAGCCGCGCTCCCATTCAAAATTGTCCACCAACGACCAGTGGAAATATCCTTTGATGGGTATATTTTCGTTAACCTGCCGCCAGACCTTGTGCAGGTGTTCCAGCAGGTATTGCGGACGCAGGCTGTCATCTGTATCTTCCACACCATTTTCCAGGATAATGA
>CAYRRA010000118.1:0-13859 GCA_964426355.1 uncultured Anaerolineaceae bacterium | reverse complement strand
GCAATGAACATGCGCGTGAAGGGTTATACCTATTCCACAAAACTCAATGCAGTCTACTTACAAGACGCTTATATTGAGGAGTAAACCCAGAACAACATAAAGCCGGGCAGCGATCGTTATCACTTCCAATGGAGTTTCCCTAAACGTTTCTCTGGAATCAAAAGAGGCTGTCTTTTTTGACAGCCTCTTTGATTGACTAACGGGCGGACTTTAGTTGGAAATTATGCAATCTTTTCCGCTTCAAAAGTTGCGCCGCCCTGCAGCAGATCAGCGCCGGTCACTTTTCCGTCCTTGATCTTGAATTCGATGCTGGCAGGTGCGCCTTTGACCTTGAATTGCGTGCTCATGTACGGTTCCAATTCCATTTCCGGTGAACCCATCAAGGCTATCGTCAGGAATTCGTCTTTCAACACGATTTCGAGGGTTTGTGTTTCCATGAAGCGGTACTTACCCACGAACTGTTCGAGGAAGCTCTTCTGGCGCATTTCATCCGATGCAACACGGGTAAAGACGATGTCTTTCACGTTGGGTTCCATTGGCGCAGCTATGCTGGAAATATTGCCCTGGACATCGGTGAAGAAGGAGAATTTCATGCTCATTTCTTCATCTTCTGTATTGATGGCGTCAAAGGTATCGAAGTGGTAATGCTCCAGGTTGAAGGTGAGGGCATTGTATTTTCCTGTCAGCTTCCCATCCACCATGTCGATTTTCAAAGGACCGTAGCCGGGGTTGGAATAGGCGCCGACGTACTCCTCCAATGGATGCGAGGGATGGGTGTCTTTTCTACGCTGTTCCGCAGATTTCTCTTTGCTTTTTTCCACGGCTTCCATCAGTTTTTTGATGGCTTCCATGAATTTCTCGTTCAATTCCAGTTGATCCAGACCCAACATGCGGTCATAGATGTTGAGCATCAATGGGAAAGTTGAGAAGGATCCGTTCATGTTGGTGAGGAGCACAACACCTACTTTTTCATCGGGCATGAAGGAAATTAATGCTGTAAAGCCATCGATGTTACCGCCGTGATGGACCAGGCGTCGCCCACGGTATGGCTGTATAAACCATCCCAGCCCGTAGGAAGTATCCCCCAGCTCTTTCACATCTTCCATGCCAGGGAAGAACGAGCCCGGTATGGGGGTGGTAGGGGTATGCATTTGTACCAGGTTCGCCTTGGAAATAATCTGTGTGTCCTGGTAATTACCTTCGTTCAAATGGGCGATAACCCACTTTGCCATATCGGTTGGGGTGGAGTTGATCGAGCCAGCCGGTCCGACCGCGTCGATATTGCGGAAAGGAACTTGTTTGATAACGTCTTTTTCCTTGTCGTAAGGAAAGGCGATGTTATCGTGTTTTTTGCTGTCTTCGACTGAGAAGTTACTGAGCCCCATACCCAGTTTGTCAAAGACATTCTCTTTTGTGAATTCTTCCCATGTTTTACCAGTAACATATTCGACCAAATAACCGGCAGTCAGGTACATCAGGTTTTGGTACTGAAAGTCGGTGCGGAAATCTTTGTTGGGTTCCAGATGGCGGATGCGTTCATACAGTTCTTTGCGGGAGAGCGGGCTGCTGTACCACGAAATATCGTGGCGCGGCAGACCGCTGCGGTGGCAGAGCAAATCACGCGGCGACATGCGCTCGGTGGCAAAGGGGTCATATAACTTAAAGGTGGGCATATAATCCCGCACCGGTTTGTCCCAATCCAGTTTACCCTGGTCAACAAGCTGCCCAACAGCCATGGCAGCAAAAGCTTTGGAAGCTGAACCAATGGCAAAAATCGTTTCCGCATCGACCGGCAGTTTGTTCTCCAGATCGCGGTAGCCATAGCCTTTGGCGAGAACAACTTCCTTGTCTTTGACAACGGCAATGCCTACGCCTGGCACTTTCCAGTCCTGGAGAATCTTGTTAACGAATTCATCGAATCCATCGAATGCTGGATTGTTTTTTGGATCAATATCACTGCTCATATTTACTCCTTGAAGAATTGAGTGGTTGGATAAATCGATGTGATGTGGTGAAACGGTCACAGTTAAAAATAATAGCATTGGACATAAACAATGTCAAGAAAAATTTGTACAAAAATAAAAAATACCTATAATGTAGTAAATAAAATCAAAATCAATTATCCATTATTGGATAAAGTTCAATCAAATTTTGATTTCCGTGTCCTGTGCTAAAATTCTCACAGGAGAATAACCGGATCATGACAGACCAGCATTTTATCGTTGATTTTGAGCCCATCGGAAGGCGTATCCCGGTAAAACCAGGCACCGATTTGCTTACAGCAGCTCAGCTTGCCGGGGTAGACCTGCTGGCTGTATGCGGCGGTACAGGCATTTGCGGGGTATGCCGTGTGCGCTTGATTAGCGGAGAACTGACCCCATTAACCTTTTCAGAGCAGCAGGCATTGGATGATACACAGATTTCAAGTGGATACCGCCTGGCTTGCCAGGCGCAGCCCAGAAGCCATGTGCGCCTGGAGATCCCTCCTGAATCGTTGCCATCGGGTCAAAAAATGCAGGTGGACGGGAAGGAAAGCGAACTCCAGGTTGCCCCGGTTGTTACAGGGAGTGACCTAGAGCTCAAACCGCCCGATTTGCATGATCTGCGCTCGGATCTGACGCGCGCTTTGGATCAATTGGGAGAACCCTCCCTGGAAGCCAATGTTGCAGCGCTTGCACAGCTTTCGGCAGTAATGCGCCAGGAGGATTGGTGCGTGCGTCTTGCGTTGGGTAAAACGCCGCGCGGCAGTTACCTGTCGGGTAGTTTTTCACCTGGGACGCGCCTGTTAGGTCTGGCAGCGGACATGGGTTCGACCAAGCTGGCGTTTTACCTGGTTGACCTTGCCAGTGGTGCCACCCTGGCGCAGATGGGTGTGATGAACCCACAGATTTCATATGGCGAAGATGTGGTCAGCCGGATCGCGTATGCAAACCGCAGCGAAGAAAACCGCGTGCTGCTGCAAACCCGCCTGGTAGAAACGATTCAACAGTCGGCTGGTGAGTTGTGCGCACAAACCGGTATGCAGACCGGGCAAATTGTGGATGCGGTTCTGGTGGGAAACACTGCCATGCATCATTTTTTTGCTGGTCTGCCCGTGCACCAGTTAGGGGCGTCTCCTTATGTCCCAGCGGTCAGTGAAGCCTTACTGTTACGTGCGGATGAGGTAGGTTTAACATTTTCTCCCGGAATGCGGGTGTACCTGCCTGCCAATATCGCCGGTTACGTCGGCGCAGACCATACCGCTGCGCTGCTTTCCAGCCGGGTGTATCAGGATGGCACACCGCAGGTGCTGGTGGATATCGGCACCAATACGGAAATCAGCCTTGTGCACGCTGGAAAGATCCACTCCTGTTCCACCGCATCCGGTCCGGCTTTTGAGGGTGCGCATATCCGCGACGGCATGCGCGCTGCGCCGGGTGCGATTGATAGCTTGCATATCACGCAGGAAAGTGTGCTGGTCACCACCATTGAGGCTGCCAAACCGGTGGGCATCTGTGGTACGGGTATCCTCAAGGCGATTTCGGAAATGCTGGATGCGGGTTTACTGGATGAGCGCGGCTCGCTCAACCGCAACGATACACGCGTGCGCACGATTGGACGGAAGACGGAGTTTCCGCTTGTTTCAGCCGGGCAGAGCGGGCACGGACGTGAAATTGCCGTCACGCGTAAAGACGTGAATGAAATCCAACTGGCAAAAGGGGCAATCCGTTCCGGTATCGATATTTTGTTGGCGGAAGCGGGGTTAGACGCCAGCCAGGTGCAGCACTGGGTGATTGCCGGCGCCTTTGGGACCTATCTTGATTTGGGTAGCGCTGTCCGTATTGGCATGTTCCCGGATGTTCCGTTGGAGCGCTTCAGCCAGGTGGGCAATGCCGCCGGTATGGGCGCAAAACAAATGCTGCTATCGCAGCACCTGCGCACAGAAGCCAGCCAGGTTGCACGTAGCGTGAATTACATCGAACTGACTGCCTACCCGGCGTTTACCGACATTTTCTTAAAAAACATGTATTTCAAGGCAAAAGAATAAAAAAAGGATTGTCGAGAACAGAGAAATGCAACATGAACCTGCATAAAATTGCATAGATTCATCACAATTCAACCCTTGACGGATGACGGTTGTGATGATAAATTTATGGAGTTGTATATCCTATTCAAAGAAAGGGCGAGTTTCATAATGATGATGACGGCAAGAGAATTCGTTTCAAGTGATTTGCTATGTACGCGCCCGCAGGGGGAAGGTTAGAAATCCCTGTCTTTTACGGATGAGCCTTTTCACCACGGGAGCGGTCATACCCCGTGGTTTTTTATTCCTGCAGCCTGTCAATGCAGGACAGCATCTACGGGGGATCGCACCGGTCTGTAAAAGCCGGAATTTCTTCTGCCTTTGACGCGTTCATGTTCCAGTCCCGTTACCGGGATCGTTCTATGCTGCCAGGTTTATTTGAAAAGGTTATTTCACGATGTGTTTTCTAGAACAAGATTTATTTTTTGACGAGATAGAGAATGATGAGATATCGGACGATGGCTTTGTTTTCAAAAAAAGCACCGGTCATTATTGGGTGCAGGTCAACGAGGAAAACATCGTTTGTACATTATCTTCTTTGCTGCGTAAACAACTGATTTACTCATCCGATCAGCACACAACTCACCGTCGCGTGCAGGCAGTCAAAGAACTGGATCATACCGATCCAGTGGCAGTGGGCGACCGGGTGCGCTTTACCCGTGCAGACGACAGCCGCGGTGTGATTTTTGAGGTGCTGCCGCGCCGCAGCCGGCTTTCTCGGCGCGCAGCCACAACCGGTACGCATGCCTTTGAGCAGGTGATTGTCTCGAATGTGGACCTGGTCATACCGGTATTTGCAGCGGCGCACCCTCAGCCTTCCTGGAACTTGCTGGACCGCTACCTGGCTTCAGCCGAGTCTTTGGAACTGCCGGTTCTCATCTGCATCACTAAAATCGACCTGGCATTGGAGACGGATGGCGCGCCATCAGCCGAGCTGATGGAAGCGATGCAGGTTTATCAGCAGATTGGCTATGAAGTGCTGCTGACCAGTTCAGTCACTGGTGAGGGTATCAACACGCTGCGAGAGACTTTGCATGAACGACATTCGGTCTTCATCGGTAAGTCGGGCGTGGGCAAGACCTCGCTGCTCAATGCGCTGCAGCCGGGGCTTGGCTTGCGCGTGGCTGAAATCGGGCGCACCACCGGCAAGGGCAGGCATACCACTTCGTATGTCGAGATGTTTCCATTGGACGGCGGCGGAGCGGTTGTTGATACGCCAGGCGTGCGCGAGTTTGGTCTATGGGACGTAGACGGAGATGACCTGGCATTTTTCTTCCGCGAGATGCGCCCGTACGTGGGGCGCTGCAAATTCGGGCTGAACTGCCAGCACGCAGAAGAACCGGGCTGCGCCATCCGCCAGGCGGTATCGGATGGGCAGATCACTCCGCGCCGTTACCAGAGTTACCTGCGCCTGAAACAGGATGGGTACAACCTGTGAACGGTGATGTAGAAACTTTGCGGATGGATGCCAGCATCAACGAGCATCCATCCGCCCCTCTGCATCTCCGCTCCAAGTTCCAAGTGGAGCGCTTTTTTATAAAAAAGCACTGCTGCAAAGAAAGGTACTTTTTCAGCAGTGCTTTTGCATCGGCTCGCATTACGAGCATATGTGCAAAATATTTTGCCTGGCTTTCAGCGGTTGTGAAGAAGCCGTGGATCCAGGATGTCGCGCAACGCATCGCCGATCAGGTTCCATCCCAGCCCAAAGAGGAGCAGCGCTATGCCCGGATAGACGATGATGAACCAGTAGACATCCAGGCTGAGGATCCAGTCGCGTGAAAAGCTGACGATCTGTCCCCAGTCGGCATAGCCAATTTCGGTACCCACGCCCAGGAAACTCAATGTAGCGAAGGAAAGAACGTAGTCACCCACCCGCATTGAAGCCATAATGAGGATGGGGTAGATGGCGTTGGGCATGATATGGCGCATGATGATACGGAAATCGCGTGCACCCACCACGCGCGCTGACAATACATAGTCGCGTTCTTTTGCCGAAAGAATCTCGCCGCGGATGAGGCGGGCGAAGGTCATCCATCCAAAGGTCACCAGGGCGATTACTGCGGGCCAGATACCGCGCCCAAAGAGTGGCACCAGAATAGCGGAAAGTGTCAGAGCTGCCAGCAGAAATGGAAATGCCATGAAAATTTCCGTGATACGCATCAGAACATCATCCAGCCAGCCGGTATAGTAAGCAGAAATTGCTCCGACGATGAGACCAATGACCACCGTCATGCTTGTGATGACGATGCCAACCAGCAAAGCAATGCGTGTGCCCCAGACGATGCCGTAGAAGATATCAAACTGACCACTGGTGGTGCCCATCAGGTGGACCCAGTAGTCTTTTCCGGTAATGGCTTCGTACCATCCTGGAACCGGAGGGGGTTCTCGGTTCCAGATGGTGCCGGGTGCCTTCGGTTCTTGTGAATACCCATCGCGCGGGATCAGATAGGGGTCATGCACTTCGCTTACCGGCGGAGCCAGGACAGGTGCCAGGAGTGCCACTAATATGTAGATAAGCGTGATAAACAAACCAATCAGCGAAAGGGGGTTGGTTACGATACCGTGAAAGAGTCGGAACCATTCAGGTCCAACGAGCTTTTCAAACCAGCCGCGCTGGCGCAGTTCGTGTTCGGCAACAATATTTCGGAAGGCGGCTTCCTGTTCAGAAATCGATTTTTCACTCATGGTTCACCTCACTGTCCGATCAGCCGGATGCGCGGGTCAATGACCGCATAGAGTAAGTCAACAACAACGTTGGCAATGATGAGAACCATGCCGCCGAACAAGACAAAGCCCAACACTGCCAGAGCATCCAGGCTGCCCGCAGCGCGTGCAGCAGCCGACCCCATTCCGGGAAAGTCGAAGATGATTTCGGTGACCACCACGCCATTGAGCATGTTGACCACCATTAAGCCCCCCAAGGTCACCACGGGGATGAGCGCGTTGCGAAAGGCGTGCCGGAAGATGGTCAGGCGTTCACTCAGACCTTTAGAACGCGCCGTGGTGATGTAATCCTGACGCAGCGTCTCAAGCATTGCTGAGCGGGTCACGCGTAAAATTTGTGCCCAAATGACGTATGAAAGTGTGACGATGGGCATGAACAAATGGCGTAGCGCATCCCAAAAGACATCAAAGCGCAGGTTGAGGAGTGCGTCGATGGTATACATATATGTATATTGGTGGAACCCTTCTGATGCCACTACCATCATCATGGGGTCCGATAGGCGCCCTGGCGCGAACCATTTTAGTTTTGCATAGAGCACTAGCAAAAGCAGCAAGCCGAAAACAAAGGTTGGGAACGACCAGCCGATGGTAACGAAGACGCGAATCATCTGATCGATGAATTTATTATGGTAAAGAGCGGCAACAACACCCAATGCTACGCCTCCACCGATGATTGGGATGATGCTCCACAGGGCTAACTCCAGAGTGGCTGGCAGACGCAGGGCAATCAGTTCTTTCACTGGCAAACGTCCGGTGCGAGAGTATCCGAGGTCACCGCGCAGAACCCCGCCAGTAATTTCACCGGTATTCGGATCCTCAATACCTACCAGCCAATGCCAGTATTGGAGATAGAAGGGATCGTCCAAACCATATTTACGGATAATCGCGTCAACAGCGGAATCATTGTAAGGGGTGTTGCTAATGTAAAGCGCAGAGCGCTCGACCGGGGACAGCAGTTGCAGCATTGCAAAGATAAAAATGGTCACACCAAACATGGTGATGGGAAGTTGCAACAAACGCCGAATCAGATAAACAATCATATCATTTCCTCTAACAGGGTATTCCGGCGAGGACAAACGCCCTCGCCGGAATCTTTTTTAGGATCTAAGTGTTATCAGGCTTTCGCCTTCCGGTGTTTATTCACGTCCAGCCAGATCAAATGCGTAATAGTAGTAATCACTGCCTACTGGGTTATAGTAATAACCCCTCACCCAGCGCTGTTCGTAATGACGACTGCCTGCCTGGGCAAGGTTAATTTGCGGAACGTTTTCGTAACGCAATTCACCGATCTGATAATACAATTCGGCACGTACAGTCTCGTCTGGTTCAATTACAGCCTGTTCGATCAATGGGCGGAAGATATTTTTGAATTCTTCCGGGAAGTTCTGCCGGGTGGCATACGTGCCGATCAGGAACGGCTGCACCCAGTTGTGCGGGTCATGATAATCTTCGGTCCAACCGCTAACGGCGATGGGCAGCAGGGCAGCGCGGAAAGAAGCCAGGTAAGATGCCCACGGCAGTGTGACGATTTCCAGGTTATATTTGGGGTTGACGGAGCGTAAATTAGCCTGGAGGATCGCCAACGCAGTCTGGTTGGCGGTGTAACCGGTGGCGGTCACGCCTTGCACACGGAAGCCTTTCTCGGCAACCTGTCCGTCCCAAGCCAGTGCGAGTTCTTCAGCACATTTGTCCAGGTCGAACATGTACATTTCTTGATCGGGGTTATAACCGAGCATGTCGGTGATGATGACGCCGTTGTTGCGGATTCCATCGCCGTTCATGCCTTCTGCAATATAGGTATCATAATCAAAGCAGTAGGAGAAGGCTTTACGCACATGCACATCCGAGAAGAAGTTTGCAGGAATACCGTTTCCGTCCAATTGTCCGCTGCCGATATACGAATTTTGTCCTGATTCACCTGTTTTGACGTTGAAATTCAGGAAAATATCGGTACGAGCAGGGTTGGGCAGTTCACCGAACATACGCAGCGGAGCATTTGGATTAGCGGTTGGGATGCATTCGCCAGTGTTATTGTCACAGATTTCACCTACCAAAGGATCCACCTGGGGTCGGTTGGCGAGCGGTACATTCACGAAGGCAGCATCACCGGTCTGGAGCATGGCGAAGCGGGTACCCCACTCTGGCACGGTCTTGTGAACGATGCGCTGGATGTTTGCGTTTCCGCTCGGTCCGTCGGGCCACATCTCGTCACCTTCAGCGCGCCAGTAATCTTCTTTGGCGGTCAGCACCCATTCCACATCGGGTGTCCAGTGATCCAGTTTGTAGGGTCCTGTACCCATAATGACCTTGGCGAGCTTGGTGGCTTCCTGTCCAGGAGCATAGAACTCTTGCCAGGTTTCGCAAGAACCATCCCAGTCACCCACTTCGGCTGCCCATTCTTTGTCGATGATGTAAGCCCACGGGCGGGAGATGATTGGCAGGAAAGGACCCCAGGATTGAGGCAGGGTAACGGTGAAAATGCCGGTTTCGTCATCGGCAGTGAAGTGAGATTTCACTTCTTCACAGATCGCTACCAGTTCTTCTGCAGTAGCATTGGCAATTAATGCTCCCTGATCGCCGGCGTATTCGCCTTCAGCGATGGGTTCGGTGATATCGCCGCTGGAGTAGCCCATAATCGCTTCGATCATCATCCAGGCGCCACTGTTCGGGTCGGATTGCAGCAGAACACGCTCGAATGAGTAGGCTGCATCGCTGGCGGTCAGGTCGTTTCCATTTTCAAACTTGATGCCATCGCGAATTTTGAAGGTGTAGGTTAAACCATCTTCAGATAAACCACCATTCTGGACAGTGGGGACTTCCTCTGCCAGCAAGGGGATATATTCGCTCGCTTTTTCCCGGTTGAAGAAAATCAACGGTTCCAGGACGTTGTTGATGATTTCGTAGCTGGTGCCTTCGTAAGCCAGGTGAGGATCGAGGCAGGCTGCATCATCGGGCATGACATACGTCAGTGTTGTCGGGTCCGGTGCCATGTCATAACTGGGTCCGGCAACTGCTTCTTCAGGTTCTTTTGGCGCAGGGGTAGCTGTGATGACAACTTCAACTACTTCTCCCTCAACTATTTGGGTGACAACGACAGTTTCAACGATGGTTTCAGGCTGGCAAGCAGTCAAAATCATACTGGCTACTGCCACTATCGCCAACAAGTACAACAATTTCTTACTCATTTATCTCTCCTTTTACACAGTAGAAATGGAAAACACGAACATACTGGAATACCGATGATTTTGCCGATAACATCACCTCCTTGTAAGACAAAATAAAACCCGAACCTGTAATCATTTCCCCGGGTTAGAGGTAGTCAATTAATCAAAAAAGGAAATTCTTGTAACAAGGGACATAAATTTGTAAGGAAAAAGTCATCGTTGTGAACAAAAGCCAGGCAACTTGGGAAACGATGAAAATCCCCAATTGCTGTAATAATATATTATGTATATTATATTATCTGGTTATTATTTTAATGATTATCGAAAGAATTTGCAAGCTAATTAGCGCATCATATTAAATTTTGTACAATAGTTTCTTTGTTTTTAGAATATAACGGGTGCGAGGTAGTTAAATTTGCCTTTAAAGGAAAAATTTCCGAGGAATTTTCACCTTCTTCATCTTTCTTTCCCTCTGTTATACTAATCACATGCCCATATCCATACACGGTGCTGAAGAACACAATTTGAAAGGGGTCGACGTAACTCTCGGCGATGGTTTGACGGTGGTAACGGGGGTTTCTGGGTCGGGTAAGACATCTCTGGTTTTTGATACGATCTATCACGAAGCACGCCGCCGTTTTTTAGAGGTATACGGTTTGGGGTCCGCCGCCGAGCGCCTGGCGCCGGCTGCTGTGCGGCAGATTGATGGGCTGGGACCGGCTGTGGCGGTGGGTCAGAACCTGTTGAATCGCAATCCGCTTTCCACGCTTGCCAGTGCCTCGGGGCTGCATCCCTTTTTCCGGCTTCTTTATGCGCGCTTTGGGGAACGCAGTTGCGCAAACTGCAGTGCGGTTCTCTCGGTGGTGGACCGCGATGAAGCGGTCGAGCGTCTGGTTTCCGCCTCCGCAGACATGTCTATGCAGGTCTGGGTGCCGGTTGTACGCAAGGCATACGGCAGTCATCGCACCCTCCTTCGCGTATTGTGCGAGCAGTTCAACCCGCTTGACCTGCACGTGGATGGCGAGCCCTGGGAACATAAAGAACTTAACCCACGCCTGCCGCATGTGATTTCTCTGCGGCTGTTTACCCATAGAGGAGAGATCCTCCGGGCGGCGGCTGCCCGCAACATTGTTGAGGATGTACTCGCATTGGGCGCAGATGGTTTTGATTTGCATACCAGCACCCGAACGGACACACTTGCGCTTGCACCGGTTTGCACAACTTGCGGCACGTGGTTTGGTGAGCTGGAACCGGTGCATTTCCATCAACCTTGCATGCACTGTGCAGGGGAAGGTTGCGAAGCTTGCAGTGGCACCGGTCTGCACCCTGAGGCTGCTGCGGTGCGCTGGCAGGGTTTGCGCCTGCCCGAATTGCTGGCGTTGAGCGTGCAGGTTGCGCATGAGACCTTTCTTTCCGTTGCGCCTTCAACAGCGCTAGAACGTGTTCGCACGGAGATATTGCGCCGGCTGGAAGCGCTCATGGAAGTGGGGTTGGGTTACATAGCACTCGACCGGTCTTCTCCGACCCTTTCGCGCGGCGAAGCGCAGCGTGTGCGGCTGGCTGTGGCGCTCACCAGCCGCCTGGAGGATATGCTTTATGTGCTGGATGAGCCAACCATTGGTCAGCACCCCGCGGATGTGAAGCGTTTGCTGCCCGTGTTTCGCCACCTTGCCGGACCGGTAGTGTATGTTGAGCATGATCAACTGGCTGCCTCCGCTGCGGATCAAGCCATCGATCTTGGTCCAGGAGCGGGCGAACAGGGCGGGCATCTGCTTTATAGTGGCAGCCCTGCCGGGTTGTGGGAAGCGGATACACCAACAGGACTATTTTTCAGCGGCAGAGCAACTCATGCGCTGCCAGCGCCGCGCCCTGCGCCACGGCATTTCCTCAAGCTGTATGGAGCGTATTTACGAAATCTAAAGGAAATTGATGTGCCTGTTCCCCTTGAACGTCTCAGCGTCATCAGCGGTGTTTCCGGTTCGGGAAAGAGCACACTGGTAGAAAACGTCTTGGTTGCTTCTCTTCATGCTGGTAGCCTGCAGGGCTGTCGCAGCATAGAAGGACCTCCCCTCAAGGCTGTGTCGGTCGATCAGGAACCCATTGGGCGCAATCCGCGCTCCAACCCCGCAACGTACACCGGATTATCCGATATTTTGCGTGATCTTTTCGCTTCACAAAGCACGCTTTCAGCTTCGCATTTTTCCTTCAACCGTCCGGAGGGTGCCTGTCCGCAGTGCGGCGGAATGGGTGCGGTGGAGGTAAACATGCGCTATTTGCCTTCCTCCTGGGTACCTTGTTCGGCTTGTGACGGTGAGCGTTTTTCCGATAAAGTATTGGAGGTTCGGCTGCCGTTTAATGGGCGTTTGTACTCCATTGCCGACCTGTACCATCTCTCAATTGCAGAGGTACTTGACCTGCTGTGGGATGAGCAACGTTTACCCCCCTCCCGCCGGGATGCTGCCATGCGCATGTTGGAGGCGTTGAACACGGTCGGGCTGGGTTATCTCAGCATCGGACAGCCTTCTCCTACCCTGTCCGGCGGTGAGGCACAGCGTGTCAAGCTCTCAAAATTTTTGGGCAAAGCACGTCTTGCGGGGCAGCTTCTGGTTTTGGATGAGCCATCCACGGGTTTGCATCCTCAAGACCTGGCTGGATTATTGAAGGTACTTGACCGCCTGGTGCGCGCCGGTGCCACGGTAGTGGTGGTGGAACACAACACCGATATTTTGCGTGCCGCCGATTGGGTCATCGATCTGGGTCCTGGAGCCGGACCGGAGGGTGGTGAACTGCTGTATGCTGGACCACCGGGTGAACTGTTGAATGCGCCGGGTTCGCTCACTGCGCAGGCGCTGCGTGAGGAGACACAAATTCAGCCGGAGCCGGTGCATGGCGAGGTCTCGCGTCGCCCGGATACGATTGTTTTGCGCGGGGCGCGTACGCACAACCTGAAAGATGTTTCAGTGGAATTTCCGCGCGGTCAGATGAGCGTGGTGACCGGTTTGTCCGGCTCAGGAAAATCCAGCCTGGTGATGGATGTACTGGAGGTAGAAGCCCGCCGCCGTTATCTCGAATCACTGTCCATGTATGAACGCCAGGGCGTGCGGGAAGGCGCAGAAGCCCAGGTCGATTCGATCAGTGGGTTGGGTGTAACCGTAACTGTCATCCCGGAACGCCGGCTTTTTGACCACCGCTTTACGGTTGGATTGACCAGCGAGATTTCCCATCACCTGGCATTGCTCCTGGCTGCACTGGGTGAACGGGAATGCCTGAACTGCGGGGCAGCCATGCAGCGCAAGCAGAAGGAATGGGTCTGCCCGCAGTGTAGCCAGGTGGCTGCAATTGCCCAGCCGCGTCATTTTTCAAAAGCCACTTATGGCGCAGCATGCCGAAACTGCCAGGGCGTCGGCACCTTGCAGATACCTGCCCCAGAGAAGTTGATCATCCACCCTGAAAAGCCGCTTTGCAACGGGGCGATGTACTCGCCGGGGTTTTTCCCGAAAGGATACCTGGGCAAGCCGTTCAACGGTGGCTACTACATGCTGCAAGCGTTGGCAAACCGTTATGGCTTTGACACAGAAACTACCCCCTGGCGCAGCCTGTCGCCGCAGGCTCAGCAGGCTTTTCTCTTTGGTGACCCTGAGCCGATGCAAGTACTGTATCAAAACCGCAAAGGTCAAATCACCGAACGTATGCAGCCCTTTCCGGGTTTCTATGGTTTCATCCGTGATTGGGATGTGGGCGGAACTTACACCAACACCGCTGCATGTCCTGAGTGTGGGGGAACTGGGCTGCGACCCGAATACCTGGCGGTCAGGTTGGCAGGAAAACATATTCATGCTTTGCAGCAACTTTCACTAGATCAGTTATATGCATTGCTTGAAACGTATGCGCAAACGGTTCCACTGGCG
>CAYRRA010000117.1:0-13872 GCA_964426355.1 uncultured Anaerolineaceae bacterium | reverse complement strand
TTCCCTTTCTGGCGATGGTGGCGTATGCAGCATTTTGATACGCATTTTCAATATCGTCGAATGAGTTGCGCCAGAGAGGTTCAAAAGAGGCATTGTCTACCTCCGCGACCCTGGCAAGATGTTCTTTCTTCATGTTTTCGATTTGGAGATCTGGATGAATACGATACACATGAGGCAGGGTGGCATCCAGGGATAAAACCACGATGGTCTGGTGAAGATAAAACTTGTTGGATATCAGCAACCGAGTATACCAGGATTGCACTGCAACGGAAACAATCATTTGAGGAGGCTCGTGAAAGCTGTTAATTACAGCCTTGAAGAGTACTTGCCAGGCTTGCTCAACATTTATCTCTGGCAGGGTAGAAAAAAAACGAACCCATGCGATACCAGGAGGGTCAACAGGACATGCCAGGGCAGCTTTTATCATGAAATCCCGCTCTAAAACCCAGTAGGGCTGTTTTTCTAGCCAGCTTACAGGCGTGCGCCAGTCGAGATGCCGGTGTGAATATTCCTGATGGTCTTGTAAGTGCAGGATTGCGTTCGCATCGTTTTCATCTGCTGCGCGAAGGTTATAGTGGATGGACATTTTTCAGGATTTTCCACAGAGTCTGATTGAGATGGGACCACTATTTCATTAGCTTGAAAGGGATACGCAGCAGCTTTTTTAAAAAACGCTCTTTTATACTGAGTTTTTTCTTGTGTTCAAGGGCAGCCTGCATGGTGGCAAGCGATTGAAACTGGTCACCGGTGCGGAGTTGAAGTGCAGCAAGGTTTTGGAGAACATAGGTACGCAGTTCTTTATTATCGATGTCTTTCAGAATTTCTGAAGCGGATTGGTATTTCTGGACGGCTTCGTTTAGCCTGCCCAGGGCATCCAATGCTGCAGCCTGGTTGCCCAAAGCCATTGCCTGGCGGCGCAGGTCTCCGGCGTCTGAAAAAATAGCATCGGTTCCCTCGGTGGCTTCCAGTGCTTTTTGCGCTTCATCAGCCTGAAGCCATGACACGCTGCTATTGTTAAGCATTTCTGCTGCCTGTAATGTATCGCCCTTTAAGTGGCAGGAATGGGCAGCGGAAAGGAAAAGTTCAGCAGCTTTTCCATACTCCTTTTTTTCATAGGCTTGTTTTGCCTGTTTATCCAGTTCCTCAGTGCTCAATTTTTTAACCTTTAATAGGTAATTTCCAGCAGGCTTTCTGCAATGATACGCAGCTTATCTGCGGGCATCTCGCTCAGGCGCATGGCGATTTCGATATAGGGGAAATGAACCTGTTTGCTTATGAAGTGGCGAAGTTCCTCAGGTAATTCAGAAAAAAATACAGCAGCTTCTTGCTGAAGATGCCATTTGCCAATTATGCCGCGCGCATCGTAGAATTCGCTGATGTCGATGTTGTATGCTTTACACATGGCTTCCAGTTCGGGAAGGGGAAGTATGACCTCACCATTTTCATATTTCTGAATATCTTCAGCATGAATAGAGGTTTGTTCTTGGGCTTTCTGCAAGGATAAACCGGCTTCTTCACGCGCTTGCCGTAAACGAATGCCCATGAATTGGCTGCGCACTGCGAGCCTTTGAAGAACGGTATCCAGCTCCCATTCACCTTCTGCGCTTTTCGATTCCTTTCCCCAAAAGTGCTGCATGGGTAAATTCAGATAACAAGCCAACGACTCAATTTGAGGCATAGAGGGTGCGGCAATACCTTGTTCAAAATCATTGTATTCATCTATGGAAACACCCATTGCCCTGGCACAGTCATTGTTGTTTCGATGTGATGCAATACGGGCATCTGCAATCAGCACTCCCAATTTTTTCTTTCGTATTTGCATCATCAATTGCTGTTTTTCCATGCGCTTTCCTCGTGAAAGATTATCTTCTGCGGCTCATTAAGTCTGTCATATTTGCTCCAAAAACCTCAGGACCCAATTTAAACCCGGCTGCCTGGAGCTTGGCGCTGAAGAATGGGCGGATCCCGGTTGCTTTTAATTCTCCAAGTACTTTTCCATCCCGGTCGACACCGCTTTGTTGAAATTTGAAGATTTCCGACATTGTGACGGTTTCGCCTTCCATGCCGGAGATTTCGTTAATCGCAGTGACTTTGCGTGCCCCATCGTTTAACCGAGAGGTCTGGATAATGACATCGATTGCTGCTGCAATTTGACTGCGGATTACACGCACAGGTAAATCCATACCCGCCATCATGCAGAGCGTTTCGAGACGTGAGACTGCATCGCGTGGCGTATTGGCATGGACTGTAGTCAACGACCCATCGTGACCGGTATTCATTGCTTGCAACATGTCTAAAGCTTCCCCGCCACGACATTCACCCACCACGATCCGGTCAGGGCGCATCCTGAGTGAGTTCCTTACCAGGTCACGGGTTGTAACGGCAAAGCGACCATCGACATTGGGTGGTTTGGTTTCCAGTCGCAAGACATGATCCTGTTGCAATTGAAGTTCGGCTGCGTCTTCAATGGTCAGGATGCGTTCTTCTGCCGGGATAAAACTGGAAAGCACATTCAATAATGTGGTTTTTCCTGAACCGGTACCACCTGAAATCAAGATATTCAACCTGCCTACCACGCAGGCACGCAGTAATTCGACCATATTGCGCGTGATCGAACCTAATTCGATAAGCTGCTCGAATGACAGCTTGTCTTTTTGGAATTTGCGAATTGTGATGCATGGACCGTCGATGGCGACTGGGGGGATAGCTGCATTGACGCGCGAACCATCCGGTAAACGTGCATCCACAGTGGGGTTGTCTGTGTCAATGCGGCGACCCAAGGGTAAGATGATGCGGTCGATGATTCGCAAAATGTGGCTGTCGTCTTCAAAAGAGACGTTTGTGCGGGTGATTTTCCCCTTTTTTTCCACATAAGTTTTGTTTCTGCCGTTGACCATGATTTCTGTAATCTCTGGGTCATCCAGCAGCGGTTGTAATGGACCAAAGCCGAGCATTTCATCCAGAATTTCATGAAAAAGCTGGTCTTTAATGGTTCCGGATAATTTGAGCTTTGTGCTCTGATACGCCTGCTCGAGATAACGGATAATGGTCTGGCGGTGCTCACGCGGTGGAGGTGGATTGGCTTCCATCGTGCGTGTGATGTTATTGATCAGATGTACCTTCAATTTTGCCAGGTCGATCTGGAAGGAGGAATCTCCAGGCTGGTTCATTCTTCCTCCGTGATAGGTTCAGAAGTATCCTCTTCCTGGAACAGCCAGATGATTTGTTCGCGGTTAACTGCCAGGAAGCCTGTTTTGTAGAGAAGGTTTCCCTGGCAATCGAAAATAGAAGCGTCTGTGACGGCGATGAACATCTCGTTCTGGTTAAGTTCGTCTTTTAAACGCTCATCCGGGCGAACATGAACCTTACCCTGGATCATGTGGATTGTGGTTTGGATGCGCACCAAAGCTGGTTTTTTGGTGACGACATTCGTAAAAATTTTCCCTTTTTCTTCGAATTGACTATACATGACCATCCCTTCTCAGGATAAGCTTTCTTTTTCTATTGGGGGCATCAGGTATCCCAGACCGGCGCGAGTTACAATGTGCATCGGTTTGTGAGGATTGTCTTCCAGTTTCTGCCTTAACCTGGCAATACTGACCCACAGGATTTCTTTATCCTGGCGGTATTGGGGTCCCCAGATGGAAATGAGAAGTTCTTCGGCTGAAAGGACCTGACCGACGTTTTGTGCAAACTGGATCAAAAGACGATATTCTGTTGCAGAGAGATAAACCGGTTTGTTCTCTTTCCATACCTCTGCCCGGGCAAAATCGATTTTGAGATTTCCATGTATGAAATAACGGTTTTGACCGACTGGCTCGGTAGTTTCAGCACGGCGAAGGACGGCGCGCACGCGTGCGATGAGTTCGGTGGCGGAGAATGGTTTTACCACGTAGTCATCTGCCCCGACGTTAAGACCAGTGACGCGGTCGTGCTCATCGCCTTTTGCTGTTAAGATGATGATGGGGATATTGGAAAATTGCCGGATGCGTTCACAGGCTGTCAGTCCATCGAGCCGCGGCATCATGATATCCATGATGACCATATCCGGGTGGCGCGTGGATATCGCGTCGAGTGCTTCTTCGCCGTCATTCGCTGTAATGACGTTATACCCTTCTTTTTCCAGGTTCACTGTGAGGAGGTGTCGGTATAAATGTTCATCATCTACCACGAGTATTAAAGTCATAATTTTTCTCCTCAAACTGTTTCCTCAAAAGATTGTGGTTGGTTGGGCAGGATTACTTTGATGATGGTTCCATGCCCCAGTTTAGATTCTGCCCAAATTTTGCCCTGGTGTGCATCAATAATCTGCTGGCAAATAAACAATCCTAAACCGGTGCCATGAACATTGGGCGATTGTTCGGGGTCTCGGAAGAAACGTTCAAATATATGTGTCAGATATTTTTCCGGTATCCCAGGACCGTTGTCAATTACGTTGATTTGCGTAAATTCTTCATCTTGAGTTATTTTAACCCAGATTTTGGAGCCCGGTGCGTATTTGACCGCATTAGAAATCAAATTTTCAATCACTTGAGACAGCCGATAGGGATCAGCTTTGATTGGGAACAGGATTTGGGAAATGGCAAGTTCAGTATCAAGACCGGGATGATGCATGGTTTCGCGCGCCAACACATCTTTGACCAGATTGTCCACGCGCAGTTGTTGATATTTCATTTTCAGTAAACCAGACTGAAGCCTTGATGAATCAAGCAGGTTATCGATTAACTGTTGCAAGTGATCGGTTTCCTGGTCGATGATTTGCAGAAATTCAGATTGGGTTTCATGATCCCAGGATGCATCATCTCTGAGCAGGGTTGTTGTGTAGCCTTTGATAAAGCCAAGAGGGCTGCGCAATTCATGAGAGATGGTTGAGATGAAATCTTTTTGCAGTTGGATTTGTTTATCCTGATCTTCCAGTTGTCTTTCGATTTTCATTAATTTCTGACGATCAATCAGCAATGTGATTTGCTGTGCGATGAATTCAGCCAGTTGGATGTGTTCGCTTTGAAAAGCTGGTCCGCCAAAGCGTATGAATAAAAGCGCGCCCAGGCTGACATCACCCACCATCAAGGGGATACCGAGGATGTGTGGTTTTTCGAGCCTTTCTTTCCGCGTGTCTTGTGGAGGTTCTTTGAGGGTTGTTTTTTTCTCATGAATAATTTCATTTGCCAGGTCTTCTCCCCAGGCAATTTCTGCCTCGGCGGACTTGCCACGACCCATGGCTTTGGCATACATGACATCGACAACATCTTTTTGTTTAATCAGATAAACCACCAGGTTATCGAAGATGAGGATGGATCGAATAATGGCGGAGACCTGATCCAAAGCCAGTTTCCAATCTTTGGAGTTGAGAATGATATGGCTGATTTGGTACAGGTGTTTTAGTTCGAGCAACTCAAGCGATTTGACCATTTCGGCTTTTCTCCTGCCACTAACTGGTAACTCCTTCTTTGTCCCTGCCACTGACTGCGTTGAGGATAAACTCGAAGTGACTGCCCTCTGCAGGTTTTGAATAAACATTCAGTAAAGACCCATGTGCTTCGATAATTTTTTTTGCGAGGGCAAGACCCAACCCTGTTCCCCCAAATTTTCGAGTAGAGGAGCCATCGAGCTGGTGGAAAGGTTCGAAAATTTCTTCGAGGCGATCTTCTGCGATACCGATACCGTTATCGATTACAGAGACCATTACTACTTGCCCGATATTTTCCAATTCCAGCCTGACTAAACCGCCCGGTGGAGTAAATTTGATGGCATTATCCAAAAGCTGTGCAATTACCCAGCCAATTTTTTGTTCATCCGCCTGTACAAAAGGGATATTACCCGGATTTTGGAATTGGACGGTGAGATTTTGCTGCTCAGCTTTATTTTTTTTGCGATCCATTAATTTAAGTGCCAGATCGACCAATGAAAATTCAGAAATTTCTAGTAATGGCAGTTCCCGCTGGCTTGCTGAGAAGAGGATCAAATCTTCAATGAGCTGTTCAAGCCGTTCAGTTGCGCGACTCATGACCTGGAGCGCATCATCTTGCTCTTTTCCCAATGGTCCCAGGTCATGAGTTTGTAGTAAGTTGAGATACCCCTTAATATGTGTCAGCGGCGTCCTTAGTTCATGAGAGATATTGGCAACAAACGCATTTTTTTCTTTGTTCGCCTCTGCAAGCTTTCTCAATGCTTCTTCCAGTTGTGCAGTGCGGTTTTTTACGCGCTGTTCCAGGTTTTCGTTGGCAGATTGAAGCGCCTGGCGCAACTGGAGGATTTGCTCGGTTACAGCCTGGTCGAGTTGAGCACGCGTAATTTTGCCCAACTGTACCAAAATATGCCCTAGCAGCGGGGGATATGGGGTGCGGTTTTTGATTGTCTGCTGATAGGCGAGTGCACTACGTAGATCATTGGCAGATATCAGTCCTTTTTCGACCAGATATTCGCCAATCCTGGGCACCAGGACCTCGGGCGTTAATGGAGGGATCACCTCGTCCACAGAATTTGCCTCATCAATCTTTACGCCAAACCCAGGTTCCTCCGACCATTGTTCGTGATGGTTGTACTTGGTGCAGTTCCTGCGGCGGCAGGTCGAATGGATTTTGATCTAATACAATCAGGTCAGCATAACAGCCGATGTTCAGTGTTCCGCTGATCTGTTCAATACCGGTTGTATAAGCCGGTGCGTATGTGTAAGCGTGCAGCGTTTCCTCCAACGAAAGCTTTTGGTTTGGGTACCAGCCATCTTCACCGGGCTCACCATCGGGGCGCCGACGGGTAACTGCGGCGTGAATGCCCACGAATGGATTTGGGGTTTCCACCGGAGAATCAGAACCGAAGGTGAGCATGGTCTTGTGATTGAGCAGGGTGCGGAAGGCATACGCGCCCTGTGCGCGCTTACCCCAGAAACGATCCGAGATAAACATGTCTGAGGTTGCATGAATCGGTTGCATGGACGCGATGATGCCCAGTTCCGCCAGTCGCCCATAATCTTTGGGATGCAGCAGTTGGACGTGTTCGATACGGTGCCGGAGGGCAGGCAGGTTGTTTTCACGCTCGAATTGACGGACTTTTTGATAGCCGTCTAACACGGTACGGTTGGCAAGGTCACCGATGGCATGAATTGCCAGGCTTAACCCATTTTGGCTGGCTATTTTACCGATTTCGAAGACTTCATCCGTTTGTAAAAGAAGGATGCCGAGGCTTTCAGAGTCTTCGAAAGGCTCGATCATCGCGGCTGTTTGTGGACCCAGAGCCCCATCCATGAAGACTTTCACTGAACCGATGCGCAGATGGTCGCTGCCAAAACCTGAGCGAAGCCCAATTTCAACCGCATGGTTCAGTTTTGCTAACGGGATGCCTTTGGTAATGCGCAGGTTGAGTGTTTTTTCCTTATCCATCACTTGCAAGGCTGCAAAGAGGTCAATGGTGTCAAAATCATGCAAACCCGTGATCCCCATTTTCCAAAGCTCTGATTGAGCGTTGAGTACAGCATCCTGAATTTGAGCAAGGGTGGGGTCGGGGATATGTTTTGTGATGAGGCTGTCGGCGGTTTCAAAGAAAATTCCGGTCGGGTTTCCTTCCGCATCGCGTTGAATCACACCGCCCTGAGGGTCTTCGGTGTCGCGTGTGACGCCGGCGATTTTCATGGCAAGGCTGTTTGCCCATGCTGCGTGACCTGATTTGGCTGAAAGCAGTATGGGGTGGTCGGGAGCTGCGTGGTCGAGCATTTGTGCGGTTCCAAATCCTTCTGCCCATACATTCTGGTTCCAGCCCCAACCGGTAATCCAATTGCCTTTAGGCGTCGACTGTGCTTTCTCTGCAACGTTTCTAATACATTCTTGTATCGTATCGGTTTCGCAGAAAACGCTTTGCAGTCCCTGGGAAAAATACTTTAGATGCATGTGTGTATCGGTTAAACCGGGGAAAACGGTTTTTCCATTCAAATCTTCGCAGGTGGTTCCCACGGGAGCGATGGCTTTGATTTCGTCATCCATACCGGCAGCCAGGATGCGGTCTCCATGAATCAACAATGCACTGACAACCGGTTGGTTTTTGAAGCCGGTAAAAATTCGACCATTGGTAAGCAAAATCATATTAACTGTCCTTTGTTATTTGATGGATCAATGTTTCCAGTTCTTCGTCTGAGTAGTAATAGATGATCAGGCTACCGCCTTTTTTCCCTTTGTTCAAGTTTACTTTCGTGCCGAGATGTGTGCGCAGTTTTTCCTCAAGGGCTTTTATCTCAGGATCGGCTTCTTTTTGAACGCGGGGTTCGGTGCGCGTTCCGGAGAGTTTTCTGACCAGTTCTTCGGTTTGGCGAACGTTGAGCTCTTGTTTGATGACCGTAAGCAGCGCGGCGTTTTGTGCTTCGCCTGTGGCAAGACCGAGCAACGCCCGGGCATGACCTTCGCTGACCAGACCTTCAGCAAGGGCATTTCGAACCGGATCGGTCAGTTTGAGAAGCCGTAAATTGTTGGTAATAGCAACACGGCTTTTGCCAACTCTTTGTGCAATGATTTCATGGGAAAGACCAAAAATCTCATTGAGCTGCCGGTATGCCTCGGCGGTTTCCAAAGGCGTCAGATCGGAACGCTGCACATTTTCAATCAAAGCCAGCTCAAGTCTTTGTTGCTCGGTCGCCTGGCGTAAAATGACAGGAACCGTATCCAAATTGGCTAACCGGGCAGCTTTTAACCGGCGCTCGCCGGCGATGAGCACATAACGGTCTAAATCCGGTTCATGGGTGACGATCAGCGGTTGAATAATTCCGTGTTCGCGTATGGATGCAGCCAGTTCCTCTAGTTCTTCCTTGACCAGTTTGAAACGCGGCTGCTGTGGGTTGAGCACAATTTTATTGATCGGCACCCAAACGCTGCCATCCCCCGTGAGTGGCTTCTCTTCAGGGATCAGTGCTTCAAGACCTTTACCTAAACCGGGCTTTCTTGCCATATTTTTTCCCTTTACGCTGAGTGATGATTTTTTCTATTGAGGACCAACCGATCATTCATTTTGATTCTACTTCCGGGATTTCGTTCTGGATTGGCTCAGGAATTGTGATTCCATCCTGTTCCAGTATCTCCTGCGTTAATTTTTCATACGCCATTGCAGCAGTAGAAGTGGGTGAATATTCGGTGATGGGTTCACCGTAGGATGGTGCTTCAGCCAGGCGGATGCTGCGTGGAATGATGGTTTGAAAGACCTGGTTTGGGAAAAACTTGCGCACTTCGTTGATCACGTCTTGCCCCAGGCGTGTGCGACCATCGTACATGGTGAGGATGACGCCGCGCACGACCAGACCAGGGAAGAGCGAAGATTTTACCCGGTTCAAGGTCTGGGCGAGCTGCCCAATACCTTCCAGTGCAAGGTATTCGCACTGTACCGGGATGAGAACGCCATCTTGGGCAGCCATCAAGCCGTTGATGGTCAATAGACTGAGTGAAGGCGGGCAATCGATGAGGATGTAGTCATAACGGTTGGAAATTGATGCGAGAGCCTCTTTCAGCCGGCTCTCACGAGCAGGCATATCAATTAACTCGATCTCGGCGCCCGCCAAAGCAGGTGACGAGGGCAGCAGAGAGATTTTAAAGCGATGGTTGGTGAGAATTTGGGGTGCTGCGGGCAGTTTTCCAATCAAGACCTCATACGTGCCCGTTTCGACTTTGCGTTTGTCCACACCCAGTGAAGAGGTGGCATTGGCTTGCGAATCGAGGTCGACAATCAGGACACGCTGCCCGAATTTTCCCAGGTAAGCTCCAATACTGATCGCAGAAGTGGTTTTTCCCACACCGCCTTTTTGGTTTACGATTGTGTAGATTTTTGTCATAATTCTATGCTTCTTTAATGATTTCAATTGAATGCTGCATTACCTCATCTTTACGAGGGATGCTTTCCAGCCCTTTTCGGGTAACCGATGCAGATGCGAGCTGGTTAGCGAAACGGGCTGCTTCCCAGGGGTTACGGGTTTTCTCATAGCGAATGAAGAAAGCGGCAGCGAAGATGTCACCTGCGCCAGTTGATTCAACCTCTGTTACGCTGGGTGCGGCAAAATGCCTGAGGTCCCCGTTCCAATATACGCACGCACCCCTGGCTGCTTCTGTAACGACAAGGATGGGGATGGATGCAGCGAGTTTTTCGATGATATTCTCATTATACCGAACATCTTCCAGGCTGAAACAGGCAATTTGCGCGCGGCTCAAAAAAACTTCTGCGTTTTCCCATTCATGAAAAGAAATCTTTCCATCTTCATTCCACTCCCGCATCCAACCCTGTGGGGTCAGGCAAACCAGTACATTTGGAAAGCGGTCTAGCACCGAAGGGTGAACCTCGCGGCAAACAGGACCGAGATGCAGTATCTGGGCTGAACTCCAGGTGGGTGGCACATCGTCTGCCGTCAGGTCATCTGCTTTCTGGTAGATATACTGCGTGCGGCTATCCTCGGTTTGAATGTTTTTGAAACGAGAGGTATGCTGGCTGGTTTTGACGGATACCTGGACATCATTGGGAAGCGGTAATGTGAAGTCCGGGTTCAGGGAGGTCAAGACACCCACCCTCATCCCCAATGCATGTGCACATAAACTGGAATATAAGGCTGTTCCGCCCGGAATGAAACCAGACGGAGTGATATCCTGTGTGATGTGACCGATAACAACGTATTCGGGACTTTTAACCTGTACGATTTGACTGTTTTTCATTATCAAATAAAAAAATACCTGCCTCGAGTGATTTGGGCGGCTGCTTTCAAAATGTATCGATAATCAATTTATTTATCCTGCGGTTTCTCATCCCCTTCGCTGGGCAGCCTGGTGAGTACTTCGTCGAGAGAAAGGTCTTCACGCCGTGTCCCTGGGGTGGGGGTGCCACAGTAGGGGCACAAATCCCAGGGAAGCTCCATCAACTTTTTGCAATACTGACATTGTTTTTTGAGACGGGTATGGCAGTTGGGGCAGATCAGCCAGTCTTGTTGAGTTTGTCTGCCACAGCCTGGACAGCGTGAAATTTCCTCAATCGTCTGAAGGAGCGCCTCCTCTTCCAGTGCGTGTTGGTATGCTTCCTCGAGCGTATGGGGTGGTCGCAAGATGAGATAAATGATGATACCGGGTAAAAATAGTACTGCAACCACAAGGACGGCAAGGATGCGCAGAAATGGATCACGGGTACGTTGGCGAATGTCGCGGGCTGCCCAAAAAACCAGGCTGAGCCACAATGCTGCCAGAAAAGCGGCTGCGAATGCGGTGCCAATGGAGGTCAGGTCTTTGAGCAGGTTTGGATCCAGTGTCATGAATGCTCCATGTGAAATTATAGCATGTCTCGCAGTTTTGCTTGTGATTTTATTAACTTTCAAGTACATTAAAAAGCATGGAAGATGACAAACGACCTGGATATCGAATTGCGGACCTGGATGCGAATGAGCGTCCGCGCGAACGCCTTGCGGGAGCCGGCGCACAGGCATTGAGCAATGCTGAACTGCTTGCCATTTTGCTGCGTGTGGGAATTGAGGGGGAAAATGCGGTGGCATTGGGGCAACGTTTACTGGTGGAGTTTGGCGGGTTAACCGGGCTGCACCGGGCAACATTTGATGAAGTGTGCAAGGTAAAAGGTTTGGGTCCTGCCAAAGCCGCCCAGATCAAAGCGGCGATTGAACTGGGGAACCGGCTGAGGCTGGCAGCGCCGGAGGAGCGCGCGGTGATCCACGGTCCGGAAGACGTGTATGCGCTGGTGCAGTACGACATGCTGGCGCTGACACAAGAACACCTGTGGGTACTGATACTAGACACGCGCAACCAGGTGCTTGGCATTGAAAAGTTGTATAAAGGTTCGTTAAATTCTTCTTCGGTGCGTGTAGGTGAGATTTTTAAGGCTGCCATCCAGCGCAACGCTGCCAGCGTGGTGATTGTTCATAACCATCCCAGCGGCGACCCTAAACCCAGCCCGGAGGATATTGCGCTGACGCGGGCGCTGGTGCAAGCAGGCAAGTTGCTGGATATTGAGGTGCTCGACCACATTGTGGTGGGGCAGGGGCGGTATTTTTCTCTAAAAGAAAAGGGATTGGGTTTTTGAGCGATTTTTGAGCGATTTTGTTGACAAATCATGCGGTTGGCATTAAAATTCTGACACTCTTGGCGAGGTAGCTCAGTTGGCAGAGCAGCGGACTCATAAGCCGTAGGTCGTGGGTTCAAGTCCCACTCTCGCCACTCCTCTCTAAAACTTCTCTCAATCGGTAGGGAAGTTTTTTTGTTAACGATGTGTACAAGGATCGAGGCGTAACATATGAGAAGATGAACTCTGCACGGAAAGATGTTGTTCATCGTCTACACATACCTTCTCTGCTTTTTTTACTGCGCCATTTTCCGTTATAATCAGCCCGTTGGAGGAACTGCATGGAAGCATCCATTGAGAAGTCAGGCAAGTTTTCGCGAAAACTCATCCCCGGTCTGCTGTTGGGTTTTGTTGTGCTGCTGCTGGTGGTGTTCATCGGTGATGCGCGCCAGGTGAGCGCGGCAGTGCTTGCTTTTCGATGGGAGCTTTTCCCTCTTGTGCTGCTGCTGACGCTGTTTAATTACACGCTGCGTTTTGTCAAATGGCATTTTTACCTGCGCCAGATTGGGGTGCATCAGATTGCCTGGACGGAGAGTCTTAAGCTGTTCCTGGGCGGTTTCCCGCTGGCAGTGACGCCGGGGAAGGTGGGCGAGGTGCTCAAGGCGGTCTGGGTGAACCAGCGCAGCGGGCTGCCGGTGCCTAAGGGCGTTTCGGTGGTAGTGGCTGAACGCATCAGCGATGGCTTGGGGGCTCTGCTGCTGTCCACGCTGGGCGTCATTGCGTACCCGCAGTACTGGCAGGCTTTTCTGTTCGTCCTGCTTTTCCTGCTCGCATTGATTGTAATTTCGCAAATCAGACCGGTGGCTTTGTTTTTGCTGGGCGCCTGTGAAAAGCTGCCGCTCATCCGGCGCTGGGTACCCCTGCTGCGGGATTTCTACGAGGGCAGTTTTGCGCTTTTCAGACCCGTTGCGACCTTGCTGGCGGTAGGGATTGGGGTGGTTTCCTGGTTTGGCGAGGGGGTGGGCTTTTACCTGATCCTGACCGGGTTGGGGCTGGCACCGGGGTGGGATTTGCTGGGCATAGCGGTCTTTGTGCTGGCGTTCTCCACCGTGATCGGCGCGCTGTCTACGCTGCCGGGCGGGTTGGGCGCAGCGGAGGTCTCGATTGCCGGCATGTTGGCGATCACCCTCGCACCGGGGGCGGGCGTGGTTTCTGCGGCAACGCTGCTCATCCGGCTGGCGACGTTGTGGTTTAGCGTGGCGATTGGGCTGCTGGTTTGGGCAATATTCCCCGGGCTGATTGGAATGAAACGAAATGACAGAAACCATTCGGGTTGATTTTCACACGCACACCTGCTTTTCGCCGGACAGCGCTACGCCGCTGAAAAAGCTGCTGGCGGCTGCACAGCGGAGAGGGCTGCAGCGCGTGGCAGTGACCGACCACAACACGATCGAGGGTGCACTGCGCGCGGCAGAGTTGGACCCGGATCGGGTGATTGTGGGCGAGGAAATCCAGACCTGCAAGGGCGAGCTGCTGGCTTTCTTTGTGCGCGAACAGGTACCTGCCGGGCTTTCAGCGCTGGAAACGATTGCGCGCCTGCGCAGCCAGAATGCCTTTATCAGCGTCTCGCACCCCTTCGACCCGTACCGCAGCGGCTGGTCTTTGGAAGATATGGAAGAACTGGCTACCCTGGTGGATGCCATTGAGGTTTTCAACGCGCGCTGTTTTACTGATGATATGAACGAAAAAGCAGCTCATTTTACCCGCGAACATGGGTTGCCGGGGACGGCGGGCTCGGACGCACACTGGCATGGCGAGGTGGGCAATGCGCTGCTGGAACTGCCGGTGTTCTCG
>CAYRRA010000116.1:0-13986 GCA_964426355.1 uncultured Anaerolineaceae bacterium | reverse complement strand
GTCTGATGCCAGAAGAGATAAAACTGCCCTGCTTGAATTATCCCTTGTCCTGTACGCCTATTCTGAATTGTGCAAAAATACAGGAACCACTGGTAATCAAGGAGATGGTAAACCATTCGTTTTGCCAGGGCTGCAAGGCTGAAATTAACCAGTGTGGCTTCCGCTCTTTGGTGGTATTTCCATTGACGTATGAGCGTGAACGCTACGGGTGTTTGATGATTGTTTCTAACGAGCTGGAATCTTTCTCGGAAGAAAAGTTGGGTTTACTGAACGAAATGGCAAGCGATATTTCGTTTGGCATTCACACCCTGCGAGTGCGCGAGGAACGTGTCCAGGCACTTAAGCTCTTGCGCGAATCCAAACGTGATTTAGAAGCAGCGTATGATGCCACGCTGGAAGGCTGGTCGCGCGCGTTGGAACTGCGCGAGCGGGAAACCGCCGGGCACAGTTTTCGGGTCATGACTATGACGATGATGCTTGCCAGGGAAATGGGCATACCGGAAGATCAAATGGTGCATATCCGCAGGGGAGCATTGCTGCACGATATTGGCAAAATGGGCATACCCGACAGCATTTTGCTAAAAAACGACCAGCTTACCGAAGAAGAATGGGTTTTAATGCGCCAACACCCTGTTATGGCACAGCATTTGCTTGAAAATATCGCCTACCTGGCACCGGCAATGGAAATTCCACTCTTTCACCACGAGCACTGGTCAGGAACCGGTTACCCGTATGGGCTGGCGGGCGAACAAATCCCGTTGGCAGCACGAATTTTCTCTGTGGTCGATGTGTGGGATGCGCTCACTTCACAACGCCCTTATCATCCGGCGTGGACGAGCGAAGAAACGCTGACTTACCTGGTAAAAAATGCCAACGTCTTGTTTGACCCAATGGTCGTGAGCAAGTTTATTGGCGTATTGAACAAATTGAATGTTTTCGAACAACAGCTTGTTGAGTGAACCGGTTGATCATTCTTTTTGTAATCAAACGCCCTCCAGGGACTCCCTCCGTTCAAACTTTGTATAAAATAGTACCATATCACATTGATCTGGGTTTGATTAAATATGACTAATCATTTCCAATGTTTTTCAGGAGGAAGTTATGGCTCACCATTCGACGTTTTTCAAGGTTTTTATTTTATTTATGCTGGTGATTGCAACCATCGCCTGTGCGCTGCCCGGCGCAACCTCAGGTGACAACGCTGCATTGGAGAAGACACAGATTGCTTTAGGGGTTGAGCAGACCTCTCTTGCCTTGCAATACCAGCAGGCAACAGCCAATGCCCAGGCTCAGGTACAGCCAACCCAACCGCCGCCCGTTGCTGAAGCTTTGCCCACCTATACGCCCCTGCCGACATACACGCCTTACCCCACTGAAGCGGCTCCCCAACAGCAGGCAGCGGCTCCTACCGAGACAACCATGACTTCTATCAGCATGGAAGATCGCATCCGCGCATCGAATGTGCTCATCTACGAAGACATCTGGGGTGAATTTGCGATTGCCAGTGACCGGCGCGTTTCGGATGCGGTGAACGCCATGGGGTTCTATGGCGGGAAAGTGGTCAATGTGGGTGATGCAATGGGAGATTTTAAGGCTCATCTGTTATCGGGCACGCAGTGGGACCTGATTATTGTATCCGCCGAAGTCCGTTCAGGGATACAGGGGGAGTTTTGGGATTACATGCTCGATCAGCTCAACCGGGATGTGGCGTTGATTGCTGAGGTCTGGTATATCGATGATACGGTTTATGGAAAGATAGCCCCCGTGCTGAGCAAATGCGGTCTTGCATTGCACAAGGAATGGGAACGCGATTGGGATTATGAAGTCCTGGACTACTCGATCCTCAACCTGGTTGGCAGCCATCCCATCTTCAATACCCCTAATTCCGGCATCTCGCTGATCACTCCCAACATCTACTGGATGTGGGACGCCGGCGATTTGATGAAAATCGGTGTGGGCGGCGATGCGACCTTGCTGGCGGGGCTGTATTTTAACCATAAGAGCGATTACGGAGTTATTGCAGAATGTATGCAGGGCAGGGTGATCTTCCAGACCTTCTCTACACATGACTACCGTTATGACCAGACCGTTCCGCTATGGCAAAATTACATCACCTATACGCTGACCAATCACTACAATAAACTCGACCAATAAGTTTTCATGTCAGTTGTAATGACTGGTGAAAATCCTTGATCTCGAGCTCATCCCCTGGCAGAACGATTGTTTGATTTTGTGATAACCAATTTTTTATCCTGAAGCATTAAGAAACCAACCTCCGTGATTGCGGAGGTTGGTTTCTTTGGAGGAAAAAACTTAGTAATGTTGGCTGCGATGCTGATCAAGGACTCTGATGCTTTGCCTTGTTCATTACAGAATAATCTTTATTGCGATTTTTATATTATGAAGCGATTATATCACTTTGATTTAAGATTGTCAATATACTAATTCAGATATTTAAAACTTATAGGAAATTTGAGATTGTTTTTTTACCCGCCCTACCGCGTCAATATGGAATTTTTAATGGCAACAACCTGCCATTAAAGGCGGCGGGGTTGGATTAGATATTAAGGCATCAAATAACGGAAAAATAAAATCACAATGCGTTCAAGACGATAATAACCTGAACGCATTGTGATTTAGGTCTAGAAAATTCTACCAATGACACTCTTCGTAAGACATCCCCAATGCCAGGACGTTGTGGGCATGCACCATCCATTCGCTGATCGGGATTTGCTGCGGGCAGCGCGATTCGCAGACCTGGCAGGCTATACAATCTTCGGCACGTTGTCCTTCAGGGTTGAACATCTTATACATGGCGCGTGCGATATCGGGTTTGTTATACATCTTGCCGGAATTGAACTGCGATAGGATTTGAGGAATATTGATCTCGTTGGGACAGGGAAGACAATATTCACAACGCGTGCAGGGAATGGGCGAAAGCTCCTGGTATTTTTCTCTTACACCTGTGATGATTTTTTGATCTTCCTCTGTCAGGCTGCCTATTTTTGAACCCTCGGCACTGCGCAGGTTTTCCTCCACCTGCTGCATATTGTTCATCCCGCTCAATACCACTGCAATCTCCGGTTGATCCCAAAGCCATTGCAGCCCCCAGTCTGCTGCCGAACGTTTGACAGGTGCCCGGTCGAAAATTTCCTGGACAGGTTCGGGTGGGTCTACCAGCCTGCCACCCAGGAGCGGTTCCATGATGACAACAGGAATGCCTTTTGAGGCAGCGTATTTTAAACCTTCCGTTCCTGCCTGCCGCTCAATATCCATATAGTTGTATTGGATCTGGCAGAAATCCCAGTCATCCGATGCGTCGATGATCTGTTTAAAGGTGCTCACCGTATCATGAAAGGAAAAGCCAGAATAGCGAATACGCCCGCTCGCTTTTGCTTTTTTCAGCCAATCCAGAACGCCTGTTCCGTGTATTTTTGTCCAGTATTTTTTGTTTAGAGAATGCAGAAGATAGAAGTCAATATGATCTGTTTGCAAACGTTCAAGCTGTTCATTCAAAAATCGGTCAAAATCTTCCGGTTGTTCCACCAGCCAACTGGGCAGTTTTGTAGCCAGGTTCACTTTCTCCCGGTAGCCATCCTGCAAAGCTCGCCCAACAAAGGGTTCACTATTGCCCATGTGATACCGGTAAGCTGTGTCCACATAATTCACGCCCTGGTCAATTGCATAGCGAAGTATGCGTGTGGCTTCGGGTTCGTCGATCTTTGAACTGTCTTTATCCAGTATCGGCATCCGCATGGTGCCGAAACCCAGGGCAGAGACTTTCAAATCCAGTTTACCAAATTGCCGATATTGCATTGAGGCAACCTCCTATCAATTCGATTTTGTATCGACTTAATTTCGGTTTCCCTATTTCTGTCTTTCATTATAATCCATACGTAATCGAAAAGGAGACAGCGGTTTTTTGCTGCCTCCTTTTCTTGACTTGAAAGATGTTCCACGATCTTTCGACAGGAGTTGGTTATTCAGACCGGAGCGCTTCCACTGGTTCCAGGTTTGCCGCCCGGTTTGCCGGGTAGAGCCCAAAAAACAACCCAACCGCAGTAGAAAACAGTGTGGCAAGCAAAATGGCATTAAGGTCTATTGCCGGGTAAAAAGGTGTTCCGCTGTTTACGGCAATTTGCTCCACAATGATTGAGAGCAGCCACCCCAGCAAGATACCCAGAACCCCGCCAAAGAGGCTGAGCAGCATCGATTCAGCCAGGAACTGCCCCAATATGTCGCTTTTGCGAGCACCCAGGGCTTTGCGCAGACCAATTTCGCGCGTGCGTTCAATTACCGAGACCAACATGATGTTCATGATGCCGATGCCTCCCACCAACAAGGAAATTGCTGCAATCCCGCCTAAAAAGATGGTCAGCACGCCAGTGATGGAGGATGCCACATCCACGATATCCTGCTGGTTCATGATGGTAAAGTCTTCGGCTCCGTATGCCGTGCGGTGGCGTGTGCGTAAAATCTGAGTGATTTCATCCACAGCGGTTTGCACCACATCTGGTTTTGTGGCTGAAGCGAAGATTGCATTGACTTCATTCTTCGCCCCACTGCCTGCTAACCGCACCTGTGCGGTAGAGAGCGGGATTAAAATCTGGTTATCTTCACTGCCAAACGAAGATCCGCCCTTTTGTTTTAAAACCCCGATCACACGATAGGTTTGCCCCTGTACCCGCACGGTTTCACCCACCAGCCCTTGCTTGCGACCAAACAAGGCTTCAGCCACATCGGTTCCCAATACCACAACGGCTGAGCTGCCAACCAGATGCGTATCGGAGATAAATTCGCCTTCGGATACACTGAATTTCCTCACCTCAGCATAGGATGGTGTAATCCCATACAGGCTGGTTGTGGTCGACTCCCTGCCATAAGTTACCTCCACGCTGCGCCCAATCACCGGTGCAACCGCTGCAACCGATGGCGCGTTGAGCGAATCTGCGATGGCATCTGCATCTTGCAGTGTTAATGGTTCGGGGTTGCGCACGTCCTTTGCCCCCCCTGGCTGGATGATGATTAAATTCGTACCGATGTCCTCGATTTCACCCAGGATGGAATTCTCTGCACCATTGCCAATTGCCAGCATGGCAATGACCGCACCGACACCGATGACAATACCCAGGATGGTTAATGCCGAGCGAACTTTGTTCGCCACTAGGCTTTCCAGGGCATCCATGATGGTCTTTCTTAGCTTCATCCCTGCACCTCCACCTTTCCGTCACGAATGCGCACCACGCGCTGGGTCAGTTCCGCAATCTCCGGGTCATGAGTCACAATGATCAGGGTTGTGCCCATTTCCTGGTTTAGTTTGAGCAGTAAATCCATGATTTCACTGCCCGATTTGGTATCCAGGTTGCCGGTTGGCTCATCTGCCATCACGATTGCAGGATTGTTGACCAATGCGCGCGCAATTGCTACCCGCTGCTGCTGTCCGCCGGAAAGCTCGTTGGGGCGGTGGGTAACCCTGTCCTCCAACCCGACAGCTTTTAGCGCTGCTAACGCCCGCTCTTTATGGTGATCTTCGCCACTCCGTCTGTAGCGCAGAGGCAGCATCACATTGGATAATGCCGTGGCACGCGAGAGCAGGTTGAACCCCTGGAAGATAAAACCCACCAACCGGTTGCGCACATCTGCCAATGCATTATCGTTCAACGCCGCCACACTTTCGCCGTTGAGGTGATATTCTCCCTCAGTTGGGCGGTCCAGACAGCCAAGGATGTTCATAAGGGTGGATTTGCCGGAACCGGAAGGACCCATAATTGAAATCACCTCGCCGGCATTTACCTCGATATCCAGACCGCGTAAGGCATGCACTTCAATTTCCCCCATCTGGTACTTCTTTGTCAAGCCTTTGGCAACGATGACTTTTTGGGTTGCAGCAGTTCCATTTGACATCTTAGTTTCCATTTCCCATGCGCATCAGACCACCAAACCCTTGCGCGCCCCCGGGTTGCCATGACAGAACATTGTCAGGGGGATTGAGGATGATCTTGTCGCCTTCTTCTAAACCACCGCCTGTTACCTCGCTGTAGTTGAGCGACTGGATACCCAGTACAATATCCACCTTTTCAATCGTCTGATCTGCTTTCAAGATGTAGACCACCCGGCTGCCATCCACCACGCGGATTGCCTGGTTGGGAACCAGCAACACATCCTGTACATCCGCCACCACAATCTCAGCAATGGCGGTCATCCCTGGCTTGATTTCATCATTTGCGTCCAGCAAGGTGGTGGTTACGGTAAATTCGACTACTCCCTGTACAGAACTACCAAAAGCAGCAATTTCAGTCACCTCACCGTGGTATTCCCGGTTGGGGATGGCGTCAAATGTTAAAACGACTTCCTGCCCTATCCTGACACTGTTGATGTCGATTTCCGAGATTTGTAAATCCACCAGCAGACGGGTCAGGTCATCGATTCGTATGGCAGATGTGCCAGCATTCACCTGGTCTCCAGGCAAGATGTTCACATCAGTTATCGTACCGGCAAATGGTGCGCTGATGGAAACCATCGACAGGGTGGCTTCTGCTGCTTTAATTCGATTTTCCAACGTTGTTATATCGTTTTCTGCGGGTTTACCGGTTTCATAGCTTGCATATTCCTTTTGTGCCAGCTCTAATTCTGCCTGGGCAAGGGTAATCTCGGTGTCGGCTTTATTCAGCTCAATCTCTTTACGCGGTGAGGTACAGTAAATGTAATTTGCATAGGCAGTATCACGAGTGCTGCGGGCGTTTATGAGCATCTCGCGCAGCATACCGTTATCCGGTTGTTCAGAATATCTGCCCTCCAGGTCCGAAACCCTTTCCACTGCATCCTGGTATTGATCCTGGTAATCATTGATCGTGTCCTGGTCACAACGCGGGTAATTCAGCCATTTGCGGTCTTTCAATAAATCATCCAGTTCTTCCTGGGCTGTAATGACCGCGAGCTGCGCCTGGGCTTTGTTCTTTTCAAAGTTTTGATACAAATCGTCGAGCTGCTCCTGAGCATTGATCAAATCTGACTGCGCCTGGATGACGTTCTGTGAAAGAGAGGTAAAGACAAGTTCTGCCAGTACCTGGTCTTTTTTTACCGTATCCAATGCCTCTACGTAGACATTCTCCACCGTGCCGGAGGTCATCCAGGTGATAACCGCAGTTTGATAGGCGCGTACGCTGCCGGTTTCACCGATGGTGGCTGCCAGGCTGCCTTTTTTGGCAATCTCGGTTTGTAATTCCATAGCAGAATTGTTTTTTCCAGATGCGGATAAGAATTGGAAACCAACCAATCCAGCGGCAGCGAGTAAAACAATCACAACAATGGTGATGACCGTTTTCTTTTTCATATTCCCTCCAATCAGTTTTTTTGCTTGCATCCGAGGTCAGATGCAGCGGCTTCATGTTCTTAAAGATACCGATTCACGCCTGGACAGGGCAGTGAAACCGGTCATCACCTCCTTTTTTTTCGCGTGATTGCTGTCATGACCCGTACCCGGAGTGGATGACACCAGTCATATCACGATATGCGCCATGTGAGTATAGATTTGAAGCAAGTTGTGCTATGATGAGCACATGAAAATAAGCGACCTTGAACCGGGAATTCTGCAGGTGTTCAAGCTGTTTGTAGCTTTTAGAACAGCGGTTTTCTTTATTGGCACGGTCATTTCCCTGTTTTTTGAAACGGAACGTTTTTTTGCGGGCATCGACTTGCTTTTCTGGCTTTCGGTCATTGATACCCCTATCCTGTTTATTTACCTTTTCTGGAACCTGCCGCGAAAAAAGCTGGGACGGTTCTTTTTTCCAATCGCCATCATCATCACGACGGCAGGCACGCTCCTCGAATCTTATCTATACCTGGTGCAGCAAACCGTCCTCCGCGAACATATCGCCATGCTTTTTCAACCTTTTGTGTATCTCTTTTTGCCATTGGTTTTGGTGGCATGGCAATATGGTTTGGCTGCGATGGTGGCTTTTTCATTTGGAGCCGCATTTTTCGATCTCATGCTGCGGATTTTTCAACCTATCACCGGGACGATTGGCTATATTCATGTCGGGTTGATTTTTGCCCGCACGGTGGCTTTCTTGTTCGTTGGTTATATTGTGGGCAGGCTTGTCTCTTTGCAACGTGCCCAAAAACAAGCGCTCACCGATGCCAACCAGGCGTTGGAAAAAGCCAATATTCGCCTGGTGCAGCACGCAGCCACCATTGAGCATCTGAGCATCAATCAGGAACGCATCCGGATGGCGCGCGAGTTGCATGATGTGGTTGCGCATACGCTCAGCGGTCTGGCGGTGCAGTTGGATGCCGTTACCTCTCTCTGGCAGGATATGCCACCACGCGCTGAAGAAATGCTTCAGCAGGCATTGGATACCACGCGCAACGGTCTCGATGAAACGCGCAGAGCCATGCAAAACCTCAGGGCGAGCCCTTTGGAAGAAATGGGGTTAAGCCTGGCAGTTCGTTCTCTGGCGGAGGATGCTGCAGAGCGCGCTTCTTTTAAGCTAAATTTAGAGATGACCGATCTTTTGGAGGGTCTGCCTGTTGATGTTGAACAGGGTTATTATCGTATTGCCCAGGAAGCGCTGGAAAACATCATCCGCCATGCAAATGCTTCTCTGGTGACCATCAAGCTGGGCTGGCAGGCAAAGTGCCTGGTACTGGAAGTGAGCGATGACGGCATAGGGTTTAACCCGCTGCAGGAAAAAATTGAGAACCGATTTGGCATCCTGGGTATGCAGGAACGCGCCAACCTGATTGGCGCACGCTGGGAAGTGAGCAGCCAGAAGGATCAGGGAACAACGGTACGGCTTGAATGGGAGAAAATCGTATGATCCGTGTCTTTATCTGCGATGATCAAACCATCGTCTGTGATGGTCTGGAAGCAATTCTGAACGCAGACAGGGAGATTGAGGTGGTTGGGGTTGCGTATGACGGTGCGGAGGCGCTGGAAAAAATCCCCACTATCGTGCCGGATGTTGTCTTGATGGATTTAAAAATGCCCGGTATGAATGGCATACAAGCCACGCGCGCCATCCATGAGCAATTTCCGCAGATAAAAGTGCTGGTCTTGACAACATTTGGGGCGGATGAATGGGTGTTTGATGCCATTCGCAGTGGCGCAGCAGGATATCTGCTCAAGGGAACGCCCAAGGAGCAACTCATCAAGGCAGTCAAGGGTACTGCCTGCGGAGATACGTTTATCGACCCCGGCGTGGGGGGCAAGCTGTTTGCCCATATTGCGCGCAGCGCCGTGCCGCAAAATACGCTGGTCACCGAAGACCTCAGCGAACGCGAGCTTGAAGTGTTACGCCTTCTGGCAAATGGGTTGACAAACACCGAAATCGCGAAAAGGTTGTACCTTTCAGAAGGGACCGTGCGAAACTACGTCAGCTCGATCTTTGGCAAGTTGGGCGTTACAGATCGCACTCAGGCTGCCATCCTGGCATTGCGCCACGGGCTGGCTGAAACCAACAGCGGGGATCATTCCAGGGAGTAGTTCATCATGCAGCCTGCCGCTTTACCCATCGTTGACCAGGTCAACGATGTCGTTTTTTGCTTTTACTTCTTGAAAATTCGCTGCCCAGGTGAATACCCAGACGGGGTAAAATGTAGCGGTGAACCAGCAACAACAGCAAAGTCGCGCCAAATGCAGCCCCAAAAATAATCAACGAGCTGCTTAATTCATTCATCAAGCTGGGTTTCACCAGCATCACCACCGCCAGCGTTAACATCAGCATACCGCCCACCAGTTTGAGGAGGCGACCGTGTTTTTCTTCCAGTTTACTGGAACGCAGTGTAAACACGGCTGCTAAAAAGATACCCAGTTCATCCAGTTGGTAAATCAACATATAAACCAGCAAAAGCAGTAAGAATTGAGTAAAAGGCACCTGCTGCGCGGATAGCAGGTTTGTCCAAATCACAGGAAAACCGGCGGTACAGGAAAACTCAACAATGGAGACGCCGGCAGCCAAAACAATCGTGCCACCAACCAGACCCCAGATTGAATCACCGGCATTCAGGATACTGCGCATGCGCTTATAAATCCCCGGTTTTTTCTGGTCGTCAATTGTAAACGACAGACCCTCTTTATACCAAAAATAATCTTTGATGTTGACCAGTGCGAAGAACAGGGCAACAAGAGCAACGATCACTTGTATCCATCCGGTAAAATTCACAAAAGTGAGGACAGTGAATAAACCAGCGATAAACAACGCATAGATGAATGCGGTCACGCTGATAAAAACCAGCCCAATGATTAAGACTTTTTTACGGGACTGGGTTTGCAAGGTCATTGCCAGCAGTATGCTCAGAACCCAAATGGAACAGGGATTGAAACCATCCACAAATGAAATCAACAAAGTACTGATCAGTAAGGATTGGCGCGATAAATCGATCTTACCAACCAGAGGTATATCGATTACATTTGCACCTGTTGATGCTGCATCTGTTTCGGTTGTGGGGATGGCTGGAATGGTTTCTTCCAGGTCTGTTTTCGTCAGTAGCCTCTCTCCACGATCCGGACAACCGAATTCGAGACAATTCTGTACGGCGGTTTCAATTTGAGACTGGATCGAATCGGAAAAACCCACCCAATATTCATCGCCGAGAAAAATGGTGGGTACGGAATACGGCTCAAACCCGAACAGCGCAGCAAACTGCCGAAAGAGGATCTGGTTTTCGGCGATATGATAGATTTCAAAAGCTTGTAGTGAAATGTTTGGGTTCGCTTGTGTCAACTGGTCAAGGAAGGCTTCTGCCCTGGCACAATGCGGACAGCCATCGCCCCAGAAAAGATAAATTTTTGTTTCAAAGGCGTTTGGGAGTGGGCTGGCAGCGGGTTCCTGTGTTTGTGAAGGCACAGCAAATGATGTTTTTGTTGTAGAGGAAGAAACCGGCAGCAACAGGCTGAGATGGGGATGATCGGGATAGCCAACCCCGCCCTGTTGCAGATAGCGTTCGATCAGGTTGGACAATTCGGCAGTGATTTGAGTATAACCGGTCAGGATATCATCGCCAATCATCAGGAAAGGAACGCCTATTTCTTCGTTATCCAGCCCTTGTTCACGTCCAATAGAATAGAGCAGATCAACATCGGCTACATCGACCAGTTCGATGGTTCTTGCATCTAGCGTGTCGCCATACCTTTCTTCAAGCTGCGGGAGAAAGTTGGAAATAATCTTGTCACAGTTTGGGCAACCCTGCATCCAGAAAAGAATGAACTTGACCAGACCGGGTTCAAACTGAATCTGCCCTTCGTTATGTTCTGTCAATGCCGTGGTATCTGTGGGTATCTTCATGCCACAGCCAAAACCGCAAATATCTGGGGTTATTGTGGCTGTTTGCTCGGCTCCCTGGGCTGCTATTTCATGAAATGAGTGCTCAAGTTGGTTGTCTTTTTCCTCCGATGCAAATACTGCAAAAGGGGTGAACAACATCAGCAGGAATAAGGTTGCAAAAAATAGTGTTTTCTTTGGACAAACGATATGCATTGTTCTTTTCCGGTTGAATGAGATTCATTTACTTATACCAGAAATTGGGCATTTTTTGCCATCTTTTATGAATTGGTCTGGTTTTTTTCTATAACAGTGCTGAAGCGGGTTTTGATACGCTGGCTGATAAACATGAGCACTGCCGTCAATGCAGCCAGGAACCCAACCAGATAAAGTGCCACCAGCCAGATACTGGCACCATCCGTCCAGGCGCCGTAAATTAAGCCTGCCAGCGTGCTGAATAAAGCCACCCAGCATACGTAAACCCAGGCTTTCAAACGTCCAATGATTGTTGCCGTAATCAGGATACTTTGCAAACTGAGTTCGGGATCGGAAATCAAGTATGCCAGCAGCGGACCGCGGTGCATGCCCAGGCTGAGGAACATCTGCGCAATCGGCACTTCTACCAGCGTGGGGAAGTACATGAAAATCCCAAACAACACCCCGACGAAATTCCCCAACAGGTTATTTTGCCCGGCAATCGTTTCAATCCACTCCGGTTTAATCAATTCTCGGATGATGCCCACCGCAAAAACGCCAACGATGAGCAGCGGGAATATTTGTTTGATAAAGCGCCAGGATTCCCACAAAAAGTCGCGCGTTTCGTCTTCTGTGAGCTTTGTTTTCAGCATCCAGCCTGCCAAAACGGTCATCAACAGGACGCCAAAGAATTTGCCGGTGAACTGCAGCGTGAGTCCACCACTATGCGGGTTGAACCCCAATGCAGCAATCAGCAGCGTTACCCCTACCAAACCAATCGAAATCCATGTCCAGCGGTTAAAGCCATCGTGAATTTTCTCCAACCCTTTCCATGTCGTGATGCCAATCACAGCAAGCATCCCAATCAGCAGCGCACCTTGTGCAGTTACTCCCTCTTCGCCTTTTGCGGAATCGAATGGCACCAGATTAAAGAGAAACTCCTGGAAGCGGTTCACCCCGGGAAAGGGGAGGTCAATCTGTAAATAGGACTGCTTGAGAAAGCCGAATTGAAAGGTTCCAGCAACCAGGAGCACCACCAATGCCAGCAGGAAGAACAATGCGGTGCGGCGCATTTTAGCCTGTCCGGCAAACAGCGCGTCGGTGGCTTTGTCATGCGCGGCATCTTCCTTGTGGAAGATTGTAGCCATAATGATTCCGATGCCGATGCCAAAAGCGAGTGACAGCACTAACCGGGCAATCGCCAGGTCCATTCCAATCACCGTGCCTGTGTAGGTCAGCGCGAGAATGTTAACCGCTGGTGCAACAAACAAGAATGTAATCGCCGGTCCCAGCCCGGCGCCTTTTTTGTAGATCCCGGCAAACAGCGGAATCACCGTGCAGGAGCAAACCGCCAGTAAGAAACCCGCAGCAGCCGATGCAGGATAGGAAATGATCTTAGGAGTGTTGCGCCCCAGGTAGCGTGTGATGGTCTCTTTGGGGATCAGCGCGGTCATGGCGCCGGCAATAAAGAACGCCGGAAGCAAGCAGAGCAGCACATGCGCAGCCAAATAAGCAGCAAGGTTCCCCAAACCCCCAAAAAATAAACGTGAAAGCAGTTCAAAGAAAGCAGACATGGTAGACCCTATTCCAAAATATTCAATAATATGAATGTAATTATTGCAAATTTTTGGCTGGCGGGGTTTCACAAAATACAAAAAACCGAGTGCCAGCCGTTTTGAACAAGCTTAGATTACAGCGCCGATGTAACCCAGGTGGTTACCTCGCTCTCGGTCGGGATGCGACCGAAAGAGACCACTTTGTCATTGATCACCAAACCGGGTGTAGAGAGGATGTCGAACTGCATGATCTCGTTGTAATCGGTCACTTTTACGATTGTGGCTTCTATCGCAAGCGTTTCGACGACTTTGCGTGCAACCGCTTCCACTTTTTTACAATTGGGACAGCCTGAGCCTAACACTTTAATCACTAACATTTTTCTCCTTGTGACAAAATTTCTTTTCGATAGATGCATTTGTTTGAAAGTTATCCTGGTTGGCATTACATTTGGGACAGGGGCAGTTTTGCGGTTTCAGGTTTATAACCGGGATTTGCGCTTTAAAGACGACCTGGCGTGCCAGGTCGACCAGGTCAAAGATTTTCCGATCTGTTACCTGGTAATAGATATTCCAGCCATCACGGCGGTCCTGGATCAGTTTTGCTTCGCGAAGAACAGAGAGCTGTTGAGATATGTATGCCTGGCGCTGCCCCAGAACGGCTTCCAGATGGCAAACACAGGCTTCGTCTTGTCTTAAGACATCCAAAATTGCCAGCCGAACGGGGTGGTTCAATGCTTTGAACAAAGTACTTTGTACTTGATAAAATTCATCTTCTATCATCATATTCATTTTAATGAATATTTTATCGTCATTCTGATTTTTTACAAGGATGATTTTCACACCACGTATATGACTTTTTGCCTGATCTGTTTTGCTTGACATAGTAGTTAATTAAAATATAATTCAATACATATTGAACTATTTTAGGAAAAATAATGGCGCAACAAACGGATTTATCAAACATTGCACGTGAA
>CAYRRA010000115.1:0-14361 GCA_964426355.1 uncultured Anaerolineaceae bacterium | reverse complement strand
GTCACTATATCTTGGCGAAGGTACCGTGCGTAATTATGTTAGCAGTATCCTCTCAAAGTTGGGTGTCAGCAACCGTGCGGAAGCTGCTGCTTATGCAGTTGAGCATAACTTGCGTGAATACCTTTAGGATATAAACAGAAATCTAAAACCAAAGCAGTATTTTTTTAAAGAGTGGGGGTGCCAGCAATAATAACCCAATCACAGCGGAGCCAATTGCAGCAATTAATACAGCTCCCGCTGCAACATCTTTCGCAATGCGCACTAACGGGTGCCTGTCGGGTTGGACAAGGTCCAGAATTGTCTCAATGGATGTATTCAAACATTCTGTAACCCAAACACCTGTGATGCAGAGTAGCAGGATAGCCGTATCAAGATATGATAGTTTCAACCAGATTGTCAGGAAAATAACTGCCCCGGTGAAAAACAGGTGTATCCAAGAGTTTTTTTGCGTCCGCAGGATATGGTTTATCCCCGAAAAAGCATATTGAAAAGATTGTTTTCGCTTCGAAAAAAACTTTTCCATGAGCACCAAAATCAAGAATCTCGTGGTTTTTCATTTTGCTGCAATGCGGTTAGAATTCTACGTTGGGCTTCCCACATTTTCGCCTGGTCAACTTCGTTTGCGTGATCATATCCCAAAAGATGAAGAAAGCCGTGAACGATAAGTAGTTCTAATTCAGATTGAAGTGAAACGCCGTGCTCATCTGCCTGGCGCAGCGCTGCGGGAACAGAGATGACAACATCACCCAGGTACTTGACCCCGGTTGAGGGATCTTCATACCCCATGTCGAAACTCAGGACATCCGTCGGTCCATTAATTTGTCGATATTTTCTATTTAGCTCAGTAATAAATGCATCGGTTTCAAAAACAAAAGAAATATCGACTTCGCCAACTTCCTCAATATCTATCACCTTTTGCACTGCCCGATTGACAAAATCCTTGTTGACCTGTTTTGTATGCTTGGGAGAGATCGAAATATAAATCATTAGATTGAATACTCACTTGAGGATACGGGGTGCTCATCTTTCTCGTTACCTGTTTTATCCCCTGTAGATAGCTCAGGATATTGAATTCGGAGATGGTGTGTATTTTTCAACGTTTTAACAAAAGAGTCGCGGATAATTTGTAAATCGTGAAGGGTTAAGTCGGTGTGTGAAAGCTGTCCTTGTTGTAATAAATAATCAATTGTTTTTTGAATCAAGTGTGTTAATTCAGTTTCATTTTGGGGTAATATCGACCTGACACGCGCTTCGACCCCATCAGCCAGCATTAATAAAGCTGTTTCTTTTGATGCGGGGATAGGTCCGGGGTAACGGAAGTTTTCAGCGTCGACCAACTGGGGATCATTCCCTGCTTCTTTGACTGCATTTGCATATTGGTAAGAAGTTAACAGGCTGCCGTGATGTTCACGCATGAAGTCCTGCAATCTGGGGGGTAAGCGAAATTTCTTTGCAAGCGTTATGCCATCTTTCACGTGTTTTGTGATAATTTTTGAGCTGGTTTGAGGGTCTAGTTCGTCGTGGGGATTTTTCATACCAGTAACCTGGTTTTCAATGAAAAAAGTGGGATTGAGCGCTTTTCCAGCATCGTGATACAAAGCCCCAACCCGAACCAGTAACGAATCGGCTCCAATAGCATCTGCTGCTTGCTCTGCCAAATTTGCGACTTGGAGGCTGTGTTGGTATGTTCCGGGTACTTCGCGCAGCATAAGCTGTAACAATGGGTGATCCGGTCTGGAAATATCCAAAAGTCGTAAAGGGGTTGTTATCCCTAATAACTGTGCAAACAAGAATTGGAATAAAAGGGTAAAACTGGAAGCAACAATACCATTGAGAAAGGATGCACCAATTAATGGGAGGAAGGTTCTACCATCCGCCAAAGGATCCAAAAGCCGAAAAGCAGCCAAAACGCCAATCCCTGCCAATCCTGAAGATAAACCAGCCCAAAAGAAGCTGGCGATACGTCTCCCTCTCCCTAAAACCAAAACGCCTATATAGCTTGTGAACAAAAAGTAGATTATTAATGTGATGTCATCAGACAGACCAAAAGCAGCAAAAATACTTACGATTGGAATTAATCCCATACTTAATTCACGGCTATATAAAAAGGCAATAGTCATCGAAAAAGCAGAGAGTGGATAAATATAGAGAAGGATAACCTGCCCCGTATCCAACAAACGAAAACCAAATACAAAAACAAGAAACAGGAAACAAATCAAAACAACCGCATTCAGGTTGTATAACTGGGAGAATTTATTCTTTCTAATCAACAAGACCAGATATGCTAAAGAGAACCCCAATAAAAAGATTGCTGCTGCGATCATCTGAGGGTTATTTGTGGGCTGAACCAATTCGAATGCTTGTAATGCTTCGTAGATCAAGGGCGTGATGACTTGTCCGCGATTAACGATAGTCTCTCCCTCAAGGAAAGTGGTGATGATAGGCAAAACGGCATCAATGGCTTGTTGCTTCGCCTCAAGCGTTAGTTCTCCACTATAAAGACTGTTAGGTTTTATGAAGGCAGTAACAATTTCATTGACAACGGCAGTTTGCTCTTCAGCGAAGGAAAAACTGATGTATGCAGGGACATTTCTCTGAGCATCCCTGAGCCGGTCTTCCCGAATAGTGTTCCGCATGATTTGCTCTAAAACACGCAAACACTCATCGCGAATTGCCACCCAGGTATTGTCATTCATCTTCAAGACTAAATTGATTGATTCCTGGGTTAAACCCAAATCCGAAATTGCTTGAATATCGGCAATTTTTTGTTCTAACGAAGCAAATTTATCTTGTCTGACCATGCCAATATATTCTAGAACCTTGCGAAGGTCTTCTATCTGTGTTCTGGCAATTGTGGTGTCTGCTGGCAGGTAGATAGAAGCAACGGTATTCTCAGCATTGCTTTGTGCTTCGGATGTTAGAATTTCGCTTTGATACGAAAGATTTCGCGGCGCCAGAATATCTTGGGGAGCAACATCCCCAATTTCTAATAGATATGAATAGGGTTGTATGACAAATGGATAAATCAACGCCACCAGAGAAACGGCGCATGCCAGTGTTAATATTAACACCCACAGAATGGTTGCGGATTTTTCTCTTATAAACAATAGAAGAGAGCCAGGCTCAGTCATTGAGTAGGTTTCTTACAACTTCACTAACCTTATTATTTGCTGCCCTACCTTGAACTTTCGCAAGCAAAGGTTTCATTACTTTTCCTATGTCTGCCTTTGTAGAAGCATTTACCTCAGCTATAACGCATTTCGCTAATTCCATAATTTCATCGTCAGAAAGCTGTGCAGGCAAAAACTCTTCAAGCACTTTTTGCTCTGCAAGCGCAGCTTCAATCAAATCGTCTCGCCCACCTTTTTTTGCCGCTTCGATAGATTCCTGTCGAGCTTTTATCTCCTTCTGAACAATGGCAATTGCAGAGGGTTCTTCTATCCCAGACCCCTGGTCAATTTCAGCCATTTTAATAGCAGCCAAAGCTAACCGGATCGCCCGTTTTCGGGTTTCATTGCCTTCTCGCATGGCATTCTTTAATGCAAGTTCTAGATTTTCCTTTGTGCTCATCGTGTTACCTCTGAAAGTTTAATCTGCAATAATATAAGGCATAATTTTTTCAAATAATGAAGTTCCTATTCCAGGGACATTCATTATATCTTCAATTATCAAAAAATCACCATGTTTTTCACGATAGGCGATGATATCCTGAGCTTTTGCTTCTCCAATTCCTGGTAATTTGTCCAGTTCCTCAACTGTCGCAGTATTGATATTGAGTAATGAACCTTCAGAGAATGTGGAAATTACTTCCTTCTCTGCAATTATTCCCTCGCTGTCAATCGAAAGGATGTGAATTTTTTGCCCATCACGTAGTTTTTCAGCGAGATTTATCGAGGTCTGGTTTGCCTCTTCGGTAAACCCACCTGCCAAATTGATGATATCAACAACCCGGCTGCCAGGTTGGAGAGAATATACACCAGGTGCTGAAATACTTCCGGTGATATGCACCATGATTGGTGCTGGTGTCGGTGGAGGTAAAAGCTCAATGCTGTCTCCAGAAGGAGCGCGGATAATTAACAGCAGAACTCCAGAAATCACCAATCCAAAGAAAATCCCTAAAAGATTGTGCTGCCACCCTTTCATTTTCAACACCTGATAAGCGTGCAACCTTAGTTCATACCGAGTCTGAAACCTCTACGAATTCCCGTAAAGGTTTCACCTGGTCTGCAAGTTGTTGTTCTCGTTCATACATCGCCTGGAAAGCAGAAATGGATACTTCCAGCATCTCCAAATCAGGCTCGCGGGTCGTGAGTTTCTGTAAAGCAAGGTTGGGTTTAATCAATACAGAAACGAAGGGATGATCGATATGGGCTGATGTCCAACGCATATACTCATAAGCCAATCCAGCAATGACGGGAATAAAGAGAATTCGTGTGACAATCCTCCAAAAAGCCGATAGAGGACCCAAAAGAGTAAAAACCAGGATGGAGATAATTACAACTGAGAGGATAAAACCGGTTCCACAGCGTGGATGCTCAACGGAATAGTTTTTTACCACCTCAGGCTCTAATTTTGCTCCGTTTTCAAAAGCATTAATTGTCTTATGTTCTGCCCCATGATATGCAAATACTCGTTTAATATCCTCTAATTTGCCAATCAGCCACATATACAAAATGAGCAGTAACAAGCGTAATATGCCCTCAAAAAGATTACCAAGCCAGGAACTCCAACCCAGTTTCGTTTCAATAATATGCCCAACACCAGCAGGGATGAGGAAAAAGACGCCCAATGAAATGACGAGGGAAAATCCCAATGTCAAATATAGAGTTGGACCTTCAATTTTTTCATCTTCCCCGGTCTGGTAGTTTGCAGAAATTGTGAGAAATTTTGTCCCAAGAACCAGTGCGTCCCACAATAAAATCAACCCACGTAGAAACGGGATCCGTTTTATCTTACTTTGATAGATTCCCTGTAAATCTTCTTTTACGACCTCTATATTCCCTTCAGGTGTTCTTACAGCAGCAGCCAATGCGTTTGAACCGCGCATTAATACTCCTTCCATTAATGCCTGCCCGCCGTAAGATGGTAATCGTTCTTCTTTCATCCTGACTCCGATCATTGTATGATGAACCCATCAATATTCGATATATATGCATTCTAACATCATTACCTGAAAACGATCTATGATATTTTTCAGGGTATTGAAATAGTCCTCAGCCAGTAATTGTAAATCCCTGTTCAATGGTGTCTTTGATATTTTGCCCAGCCATCACCTTTGTAAATGGGATTTTCCATGCAACCAGATCCCTCTGGAGCCCGTCAACGCTGTAATGCGCCCCAAAAGAGGTTGGGTCGATAAAGATGATCATCGGTTTAAGACCTCTGCGAATCAAAGAAGCTGTCCCAGAAATTACCGATGGGTGATTTGAAGGAGTGATTAAAATGACCGTGCTTCCGCGTTGGATAAAACCCGAAAGCGATTCGACCAATCCAGCCAACGGAACAGAACCATCTGAATTGAGTAAAGCCAATGTTTCAAGGATTTTTGAAAGCTGTCTTTCACCCTTTTCTGAAGGCAAAAATGAACGCCGGCTCCCATTAGCCGAAAAACCTACGACCTGACCGCTACGGCAAAAATATCTCGCGACAGAACCAGCTACGCTAACCGAATATTCAAATGTGTCCACAGGTAGTTTAAATTCCGCCCTGTTCAACCACCAGAGTGGAATCTGCTCAAGTGATTTAATTTTTTCTTCGTCGCGTTGTCTTATATGAACGGATGATTGCGCATCCAATAAAATCCACACATCAGCCTGGGGGTCCTGTTCAAATTCCTTTACCATCCAACGATCTTTCTTAGCTGTGCTGGGCCAGTGAATTCTGTTGAGCGAATCACCTGGTGCGTACTCGCGCACTCCGGCAGCACGAGGCGGCTGAATTTCAGGCGTTCGTCTCCTGACGGCGATACCTCCAGGCAAACGACCCGATGGGAGCGGCAGGTTCTTGATATCCACCAGATAGGGTAAAACTAGTAAGCGCTCGTTGTTCTCAAGCTTTTTTCGAAAGACAAATATGCCAAATGGGTCACCGGAATGAAGATAAGTGGGACTCAGTTGAAATTCGCCTCGCCTTGAAAGCAGTGTATACCCCGAATAATTTCGGACTGAGTTAGCCTTCAATGTGGCGATCACTCGCGTTGCCCCAGAGCTTGGTAAACCCGACCCATCTTCAATTTCAATCCAGGACTTTGTTAGTGTAGATGAATTATGAACAGTAAATTGCTCCTCAAATACGTGCCCCAGTTGTTGCTTTAACCCACGAGTGGCACGCTCAACATGAACCTTCATAATGGAATTTCGTGTCCATACCCAACATACAGCCAATAACAACGCAACCAGATAAATCAGACGGAAGAAAACGCCAGCACGCGTTGTGATTGCACCTAAAACGAAAAACATCAACAAAATCAATATACCCCAAAAGGTATTTCTGACCTGCATCGTGTTATATCTTTCTGCTCAGATCCCCACCTGGAACCGGCAATATTTTTAGAACCTCACCTACGATAAAGTCCGCAGTGATCTCGCGTAATCGAGCAGCCGGATCAACCATCATTCTGTGTGCCACAACATGCATTGCAAGTGCCTTAATATCATCCGGCAGAACATAATCTCGTCCATTCATCGCCGCGCGAGCTTGTCCAGCACGGAAAAGCCCCAAGCTGCCGCGTGGGCTTGACCCTAAATATACATCAGCATTGGTGCGAGTGGAGCGAATAAGCTCCACAATATACTGTTTAATTACAGGGGCAAGATAAACCTGCCGAACCAGCCCCTGCATACGAATGACTTCATCGGCGGTGGTAACTGCCCGCAATTCTGTGATCGGGTGGGCAAGCTGTTGCTGCTCTAAAATGCTGATTTCATCTTTCAATGAAGGATAACCCAATCGTATCCTCATCAGAAACCGGTCAAGTTGTGCCTCGGGCAATTGAAAAGTGCCTTCATACTCAATGGGGTTTTGCGTACCGATAACCATAAAGGGTTGAGGCAAATAATGAGTCACTCCATCTACCGTGACCTGGCGTTCCTCCATGGCTTCCAGCAAAGCCGATTGAGTCTTGGGTGTTGCCCGGTTAATTTCATCCGCAAGAACGATTTGCGACATGATTGGACCAGATCGAAATTCAAATTCGCGAGTAACTTGATTGAAAATCGTCACACCCGTTACATCACTTGGCAACATATCTGGAGTAAATTGAATACGTCGAAAATCACATCCAATCGACTTTGCCAGGCTTCGCGCGAGCATGGTTTTTCCGACTCCCGGCACATCTTCGATCAACAGATGCCCCTGGCACAGCAATCCAATTACTGTGAGCTCCAAGGTCTCACGTTTTCCGATGATGACCTTTTCTAGATTACTGACCAGTTTTTCAACAAACTCTTGAATATCGTTGATATTTCGATCCATTTTCACTCCATCATGCACCCAGACTCATTTCTCAGAAAAATAGCTGATACCTGTATTCCAGTCAATAAAGGGAAATAAAATTAATTATATCAATCTTTGGGAATGAAGTTTTCTTTCTGCCCGTACTGAGAAATAAAAGAGCAAGAATAAAATCAAAATGCTGAAACAGCTTACGCAAAGACCAACGATAAACAAAACCGGAAGATATGAAAACTGGATCATATTTTCCCCTTTATGAATTTGAACCGCTTTAAACGCATAATTTGCAGGGTATACCCTGGCTGGATTACCATCAACTGTAGCTTTCCACCCAGGATACCAGCTATCCGACAGCATCAACCAGCCATCTGCATCACTGGTAACTTTAACCGTCAGATAGTTGGAATTCTCTAACAACACTGTAACATCCGCATGGATGACTTGCTCACACGATTGATTTTCAGTGCCATTTCCTTCTACTATGAGTACACCTGGCTCAAAGGAACCAGTTTGTTGACTCATTTGTTTAATGACTTCCCCCCAGGCTGTCTCCGGTTGCTTAACACTCTTTGCGCAAGGAAAAATCCAAAACCGGTTGCTTCCTTCAACAGGTTCAAACCGGATGGATAGATGAGAATGGCGCTGACGTGTTTCGACGGCAGTTACATTCATCATGTTATACCAGGGCTGGCGCGCATCAGATGGCAAATCACTTACCTTCTCCATCCAACGGAAATAGCGCTCCGTTACCAACGGATCAAAGTTGTTTGCACTGTAAATGCCGGAGAGAATATTGATATTGGGAATGAGTGCATAACGAAAGTTTCTCCACTCTTCAGAAATGGAATAATCTGAAAATGTCAGGAATCTCTTAAACTTTATGAAATACTCCTGATCGGGATGGATGTAAGTTCTGCCTGTAAAGAATGGGGTTAGCCCATTATGCGGAATTTTGGATGTGTAAAAAGACATGTCAACTGAAGGGAGTAAGTTTCTTCCTTCAATCAGCAAATCGACCCCAATTATCAAGACCAAAGAAATCTTCCACAATGAATATCTCAAGGAAGTATTTTGAGGATGAAAAAGTGTCAGTATACCCGTTGCCAGCGAGAATAAGCCAGCAATGGCAACCGCCCGCACAAAGGAAGGTGCGATATCACGCAATAAATACCATCCCGCAAATGCGCCTAATGTAACTGCCAATCCTCCCATCGTTGCCAGTCGTGTCCAATACAACGCTTTCCCTTGTGGACGATGCCAGTTCTCAAATCCGATCCCAGCCAACACCACCAGGCTAAATTCCGCCCAAATTAAGTAACGTGCTGGCGCATTGAACATGTCAAACGTTGGGATGTAATGATAAAGGAATTTGAATATCGGCGTGTTCTTTCCCAACGCCAGTAACACCGAGACTATGACCATCACCCAGAGAAACCTCGACATTTTATTTTTGGAAGTCATGGTTTCGTTTTTTGAGCTGGAAAACACGTTCTGAAGACTCATTAATGCCAGGAAAAAAGGAATCAATCCAATGTAAAGGGCATCCTCCCAAAAGCTGGCATAACCCCAATAGTTCCCAAGACCAGGGTTGCCAAATAGACCTGGCGTAATGAAACCGACCAAACGCCATATCCAAAGTGAATAGGTCATGGAAGTTTCGAAATCTACGGATGAGGAACGCTGAGAAATAAAGAGGTATTCAGTGGTTAATCCGAGTTGAATGGCGCATAAACCGGCAGATAGAATAAGCGACGGAACTGCCTGAACAATCGCTTCCCACATGCCACTCCAACGATTGGCTGTCCACCCGCCTATCAAGAGCCAGCTTGCCGCCAGTAACAAAGTGTACCATGTCAACTGTGCATGTCCTGCGAAAAGCTGCAACGCGGTGAATAGTACCAGTGGAAAATGAATGATCCGCGCGCTTTTTTTAACATGAGTACTGCCCGGATATACGATTCGGCTTACAGCATAGATAATCCACGGCAGCCAGCTTCCTGCCCAAATCATGCTAAAAAAGCTGTTTCTAGCCACAAAATACCCACATAGGGAAAATGATAAACCGGATATGACCTGGCTCATTTCGCCAAACCCCAGGGTTTTCATAAGTTTAGTCATACCAAGCCCCATCCAGATCAGGTGCAGCATTATCATCAAGGTATGCGCCCACGCCAACCACCCGGTGTCTAACCAGGCGCCGAAAAGGAATACGACCCAATTGGGCGGGTAGAAAACTGCGGATTGATAATTTGCTGCTAGCGGCGCCCCCATCCCATTCATCGAATTCCAGAGTGGGAAGATTCCTTCCCGTAAATTTTCGATAACAAGTTGATGCCAGGGAATAAACTGAAGAGCTGGCGTACCCCAAAAAAGCGCTTCGCTGTTAATTAAAATTGGCGCAAACAGGGCGATCGGGAAGATCCAGATTGGAAGCAGGTATAAACGCTCAGACAGATATTTCCGTAAAGTCATTTCTTTTCCTGTGCGGATTTGACCCGAAAGACAAAGTAAGGAGGGTCTTCATAAACCAGTGAGAAGAGCTCTGTTTTAATTGGCGACCAGTCACCCATTGTTTGTTCCTCAGGACCCCAAAACAAGAACTTCACGTTGAAATCATTGATCAATTCGCTTATTTGAGCTTCGCTCAAAATGCCCGCAAATAGCTGTTTCACCAATAAGCTGGTCTCATCGAAGTGAACGCTTTCGGGTCCATGCCCCACCAGCACATAAACGGGCGCCCATGCTGGTAAAGCATTGGATACTGGATAAGAAGCCACAACAACCCCACCATCTGCAACCTCATTCAGGTATTGGTAAGCCAGCACTTCCTGTTGGCTGTGAAATATCGGCTCGCGGGGATTCAGTACTTCCTGTATTCCACCGGAAATTATCATTAGTGAGGTCAGCAGAGATAACCCTGCGAGGAAGAAAGACACTTTCTTACTCCTCACACCCTTTTTGTGAGCAAAAAAGAGGAAAGCGGAAATACTGAGCGCTACCCAAATACCTTCTGGCAGACGGCGCTGCATATTATATGGCATATAAGCAAGAAAAGGAAATGCGAGTATCCAGGCGAATAAGAGCAAGTGTTCAGCTTCGCGCGAGCTGCGCAGCGTTCGATAAATTCCAACCAGGCTAAAGGGTAATAACAAGGCAAAAGAAAACAGGTAATCCCAAAAAGGCGGAGAAGGCAGAATATTCTGCGCCTGCCAGCCTGAAAGGTACGAATCGAGTGAGAATGCCAGAAAATTATAAATTACCCAGGGTGAAGAAATCATTACCATCATGAGGGCGGTTCTCAGGAAAAATCGCCAGCGATATGGGTTTCCTGAATGGTTATGATGATATGAATATAAATCAAAACAAAGGATTAACCCTAAATGCACAAATAAAAGAGCCCAGGCAGTAATCAGCATTAATGGTTGAAAAATACCGATCGCAAACCAACTGATACCAGCAAAAATCCGTTGTTTATTAGACACGGCTGTTAAATACTGAACAAAACCGCATAACAGCAGACCTCGCGCCGCAACAAGATGAGGTAGTCCTAATACCGATAGGAAACCAAAAGTTTCTGGGGAATAGATTTCTAATGGAAGTCCAAAGCCAAGTTGTTCTGTGACTCCCAACAGTGAAAGCCAGCCTAAACCACCTCCAATGGTACTGACGATGGTTGTGATTTTTCGATAAAACACATTTGAAAAGAAAAGAGCAGAAAATCGGTAAGTCCAGTAAACCAGCCACCCTACTGACAACCATCGAAAAATCTGGTAAAGAGCAACTAATTGTTCATGTTGCGCAGGGGATGAAGTAATCTTGCCAAGTAAAAGGTAAGGCAAATACGCAATAAAACCATTCTGCGGTTCGGCGCTGTAAGGTGAACGAAACAGCCATGCACCGTTCGCACCTGAAAGCATCTTTGCAATATAAGAGTTGCCGTCTTCAACGCCAAACAAAAAACCAGTAAACCTGTAATTACTTATATGGCTATACGCAATTATATACGGTATTGTGGTAATCATCACCACTACCAGGCTGAAACACAATATCCACTTCTTCTCATTGTCACTAAGTTTCATTTTTTCTGTCAATTTTCCTGTGCATGATAAAATAAATTCCCAACGCAATCCATGTTATCAATGCAATGAGCAAACCTATCGTATGCAGGACTGGCGCAAATGAAAATTCAATGAAATGCATTCCAGGCTTAATTTCTACACCTCGCAATAAACCACCAATCTCGATTAAAGAAGCGGGACTCCCATCTATCGTAACACGCCATCCGGGGTAATAGATTTCAGACAGGACAACAACACCGGGTCCCTCGGCGGTGAGCTCAATTGAATTTGGTTCTCGGGCAAGTAACTGCACAGGGGAATAATTCTCCCCATAAAGGTCTGTGGTCTCTTGCAACCAGGCGCGTGGGCGAACGAGCATGTTTTCATAGACGCGCGTGTTACCAACGCTATCGAGCAGTCTGATGTGATCTGCATGGATATCATATTCCGCACAAATAAAACGTACGTTAAGCAATCCAAGCAGCGAAGCATCCGGTATGGCATCCCTGTTGTCCGTTTCAGGTTTCCCGTTTTTCAATGCGGGCAAAGTGACAGAATAACCGTCATTTTGAACACCGGAGGCTTCCTCCATGAATACAACGTAATTTTTTAACTGCATCGGATCAATTCCATCTGCAAGCTCCAATCCATAGCGAACTGCTGTTAATTGTGGAATGCTAAAACTGGGGGAATAGACTCTGAAAACATCATCGTAAGAAGCAATCAGCGCAGCAGTTTTATCGCCTTCGGTGTTTACTTCATCTCGATCACGAGGATTGAACTGAGAATAGTCTACCAAGCCCAGTTCGAAAACACACAATACAAGAATCAAAGTGAATAGCGAATTTCGTTTTGAACCAATTATATTGTTCAGGGTGCAGAGAAGGACAGTATAGAAAAGAAAAAAAACCGCACCCCAGAAAAATTCGAGGCTAAACTCGCGGCTAATTAAATACTGTCCCAAAACCAAACCCATTACGGTAAGCGCACATGCAAAGACAGGGAGCAACTTAATTTGCTTCTGTTCCTCTATAGGTAAAAATTCATCTAACACAAGCCCCGCTGTGATAGAAAATGAAAATCCTGCAAGAAACAAAGCTCTTGTCGGTACTCTGAGATAGCTGAAACCAGGCAAATTCGACAACATGGGCATTAAAGGGTTATTTGAGCCCAAAGCAAGAAAAATACTGATAGCTAAAAAAATTGCCCAAACGGCAATTTTTTTAAAGATATTGCGGTTCGAAATGCCAGCAACCATTAGAATAACTGCCAATGCACCTGGAAAAATGACCCATTCACTATAAGCAGCCATATCTGGAAGGAGCATGCCCAGAAGACGAACTGGAGACAACGATAAAAAGAGACGGTCAGTTTCCTCCAGTAAGCTGCGCGTTGAATATTGAGTAAATTCAGCCAGCATCAATACCAATGGGGCTGCTATCCCCAACGCTATTAGACCCTGGAGCAAGTAGGATTTGAAAATGCGTTTGATCGTTTCAAAAACGATTTGAAAAGAGCTTCGAACCCCCGCTATAGCAGCAAAAAATGTGCGAAATTCATAATTTAGCACTTGAAGTCCCCAAATCAGGATTGCATAGGGCAACCAGCGAACGTCAGCCAGGGCGATCATGCCAATTATTATGCCTGGCAGTACCCCAAAAGACCACCTGTGGCTTTCCTGTCGGGACATCTCACTGTAGACTAACCAGGGAGTAAAACAGACTGCATAGAGCAATGTAACATGCCCGGATGCAAAATGGGCAAACATCTTGGGCATCAATTCAAAGATTACCGCACCAATGAGCGCGGGGAAGAAACCAGCCTTCATCTTCCTTAACAAGAAAAAAACGCCCAGCCCCCCAAAAAACAAATGCAAGATAACCGAAAACGTAAATCCAAATGGCTGTGGTAAGAAGAGAATCAACCAGGTCATCGGGTAATATATCCCTGAAAGCGGGTTCGCGGCAAATGGGTATCCACCCAGAATCGTATCCGCCCAAAGTGGGATTTCCTTTGTCTCCACAAGGCTTTTTTGGAGAAATAGTAAATTTGGATAATGCGAGATTGTTAAATCGGAGTAAGAAGAGCCGGCAGGGTAAAGAAATTGAGTAAATCCAGGAAACAAAATCATCAATGGAACAAGCAATATCATCCCGGTCAGAATTTTCCGTAACATCAGTTTTCCCTACCGAAGCTGATAAATGGTTGTACTTTCGTTTTGATACTTTACAACTAATTCCTCTAACACCGCAGGTAAGCCCAAGTTCCTTTCTCTTTGACCATAAAAGAACCACTCGAAATGATACGTGTCATGCATATCTTGAATGTCATCCATATCGTAATCACCCCTAAAAAAGCCTATCACCCAGGCTTCCATTTCTTCTGCGTCTGGTGTTTCAAAGGGATGTCCATAAACAACTCTTCTGCCGGTATAGGCAGGGATGAAATTTCCAAATTCCGGTGAACAAAGAATCACTGCATCGCCAGGCGTATTGTCTTGTATCCAGTTCATTGCGGTTCGTTCCTCTTCGGATAAAACCAATCTCGGGTGGTTTGACTGCACAGCCAACAACCCTGATAAAAGCAGAAAGACATTGGTTAATACGGAAAAACCAGATAACAACAATATTGCCCTGCTGCGTAATCGAATTATACCTCCCGTGATTCTATGCACACCCCAAACTGCCAGTATGGAAACCGGGATAAATAAACCAAAAATAAACCTGCGTTGCAGAGAAAAGGGAAAATAAAGCAATAAAATACTGCAAAAAAACCAGAAAAGCAATATCTTAAACCTGTTTGATTCTTTATCGCGAAGAATGAAATAAATCCCGATTACGGTAAACACCAA
>CAYRRA010000114.1:0-14414 GCA_964426355.1 uncultured Anaerolineaceae bacterium | reverse complement strand
TTAGGATTATAGAATAAATTTAACCGAACAAGGAACGTTTGGAGTTGTATTCCATTCTGTGTACTTGATTTATTGGCAAAAAATAAGGAGAAATAAGATGGTAAAGAAAAAACCAACAAATGTAAGTCGGCGAGATTTCCTAAAAAAATCACTGGTTGTCAGTGGTTCCGGTATCGCCTTATCACTTGCCGGGTGTGCCCCCAAGGTCGCCACGCCTGCCCCTGAAGGGGAAGCTCTTTCTGCTTCACCCGTTGCGGGGACCGTGGATTGGTTAGGCGAAGAACCCGTCGTCGATACCATATCCGAAACAGTTGAAAGTGATGTCATCGTGATAGGTGCCGGAACGGGTGGTCTTTATATTGCCGCATCCGTTCTTGAAAAAGGCTTAAAAGCTGTCATTCTTGAAAAGAACGCCAACGTCAGCACGCTTCGCAATGACTGGGGGGCAATTGGCTCCAAATGGCAAAAAGAAGAGGGTGTTGAACTGGATAAAGCAGCAATCCTGCATTATCATGCCATGTATTGCGCAAACCGCATCGATCAACGGTTGCCGCGCATTTGGGCAGATGAGAGCGGCGCAGCTATTGACTGGATCGGCGAATTGCTTGAGAGCCGTGGTGCAAAATTCTATTACGAAGGCGGGTACGAGCCAGATTTTTCACCCGCCACGTATCCAAAATTCCCCACCGGTCACAGTGGTGACTTTCCTGGCGGAAAAGATGGCGCCACAATCATGAAAGAATACATTGAAGAGTTAGGCGGCGATTTTCGCTTTGAAACCCCCTTTATCAAATTTGAGTACGAAGGCAAAAAAGTAACTGCTGCCATCGCCAAAAATAAAGAAGGAAAATACACCCGCTTTGTAGGTAAAAAAGGCATCGTTCTTTCAACAGGTGGTTATCAAGGCAACCCCACCATGCTCAAAGCCCTTCAGCCTGCCGATGTAATGTTGATGACTCCACCCGCAGAAACCGGTACCTGTGGAGATGGCATTAAAGCATGCCTCTGGATGGGCGCAGCCATGGACGAAACCCATGCCAGCATGCTCTTTGACCGCATGGGGTTGCTGCCCAACGAAACCCCTGCCACCATGACCATTCCCGGTTTCTTCTGGCTTGGTTCACAACCCTGGCTCAAAGTTAACTTACTGGGTGAGCGCTTCACCAACGAATCCGGACCGTATGACTTCATCCTCCATGCCGCTGCCCGCCAGCCTGGCGCAACCTATTGCTGCATCATGGACTCCAATTGGTTCAACCAGACGACCCAATTTTCTACAGTGGGTTGCTCGCGCATTTACCCATTCCCCAACGGCTCTCCGAATGACGTATTCAAGGGCGCAGGGCTGGAATCCACCGGCACCGATCTGGCTGTGATTGAAGAAGAATGGACCGCCATTCTAGAGAAATTGATCGAAAGCGGACACATGCAAAAAGCAGATACACCGGAAGAATTAGCCACAAAATTGAACATTCCCGCAAATACCTTTTCTGCCACGGTCAACCGCTACAACGAACTGGCTGTAACTGGTGTGGACTCTGACTTCTACAAAGATTCATATCGCTTCCTGCCCATCACAAAGCCGCCTTACTACGGTATCCGTGTTACCGGCTGGCTGCTCTGCACCCTGGACGGTATCCGCATCGATACCCAAATGCGCCCAATGGACAGCATGAATGTTCCATTTGAAGGACTGTACGTCATTGGTGACTCCTCTGGCAGCTACTTTGCTCACACATACCCCAATCTCTTCACGGGTTATGCCAACGGTCGCACGACCACATTTGCCCGTCGTGTTGCCCGCATCCTTGCCGGCGAACCGCTTGAGCTGAACGCGGCTGCATAATCTATTCGTTCTCTTTTGTGTAAGTGAAATAAAAAGAGGCTGCCCCCAAAGGCAGCCTCTTCAACTTTTTCTATTCGGTTCGCATTCATGCACTGGAAGGCTTGAAACGCTTGCTCATTTGACACATTCCTGTCTCGCAAACCGAAAAATGAAACAACTCACTTACGATATACGACCTGCCCATCCACCAGCACAAGCTCAACAACCGACTGATACTCGAATGGATGAGCACTGAATATCACCACATCCGCATCCTTACCAGGTTCCAGGCTGCCCACGCGTTTTTCCACCCCGATAATTTCGGCAGCGTTGATTGTGATAGCTTTCAATGCTTCGTCCACATCCATGCCCTCACGCACCGCCAGTGCAGCATTGATGGCAAGATATTTCACTGCAGAAAAAGAATCCGTTTGAATAGCCACTTTTACGCCTGCTTTTGACAGAACACCGGGGTTCTTGGGATCCAGCCCGCGCATTTCATACTTCGGGCGATCCAACAAAATAGGACCAACAATGACGGGGATGTTTTTCTTGGCAAGAACATCAGCAATTTTATACCCTTCGGTGGCGTGTTCGATTGCAATATCCAGGTTGAATTCCTCAGCGATGCGGATTGCAGTGAGCATGTCATCTGCCCGGTGGGCATGGATGCGGGCTTTCATTTCGTGCGTTAACACCTTGCCCAACGCTTCCCATTTCAAGTTGCGCTCCGGTGGAACAGGCTCTTTTGCCTCTTTATCCCCAGTCGATACTTTGCCATTGTATTCCTCAAGTTCTTTTTCATAGCGCGCCCACTTAGCCAGGTAGTTTTGGGCATCCACCAGGGCACTGCGTAAAACAGCGGCATTGCCCATGCGCGTGGAGGGCATTTTATTTTGCTCGCCATAAACTCTTTTGGGATTTTCGCCAAGCGCCATTTTCATGCCTGCCGGTTCCAACAGTACCATTTCTTCGATGGTGGATTTTGGCGCGGTTTTCACGCATACCCACTGACCGCCCACAAGGTTTGCACTTCCTGGACCGGTATTGATGGTGGTAACGCCTGCTTTGACTAAATCTTCAAACGCCATATCTTCCGGGTGAACGGCGTCAATCGCGCGCAAATGCGGGGTAATTGGGTCGGTTGCTTCATTCCCATCGGAGTGTTCCCAACCCACACCATCTGCAAATATGGCTGTATGGCAATGTGCATCGATCAAACCCGGTAGAACCCATTTTTCGGATGCGTCGTAAATTTCAGCGTCTTCGGGAATCTCCACGTGCTCACCCACTGCCACAATACGCCCGCCCTCGATCAATACGGTACCCGGATCAAAAACGCCTTGCGTAATGGTCAGGACTTTACCATTCTTAATTGCGATCATGCTCGATTCTCCTTTTTAGAATTTTGAATATATTCGATTAGTCTATTTTCCACCCCATTCTGGTGGGGATATAAACACGTGCCTCTTGAACAGGCTCGTCCATTTCATCTGTCATATAGATATATTCTGCATCCTCCGAGTTGGAAAATGCCGCCGGTCTTCCGGTGTGATCCAAAGCAACGATATTCATGCGGCTCAAGTAACGCCCGCCCAATTCGTCCAAATCTTGCATCGCCGCACGACCCGCCTCATCCACCGACATCCCCATCTTCATATACAAAACCACTGATCGGGCAGTACTGGCTCGGATTGCCATTTCCCCCATGCCGGTGCAGGCTGCTGCACCGTATTGGTTGTGCGCATAATTCCCTGCGCCAATCACAGGCGAATCGCCCAGTCTGCCGGGGTATTTCCATGCCCAACCGCTGGTACTCACACCGGTACAAATATCGCCGTATTTATCCCTGGCAATAAAATTTACCGTCCCGGCGTCTTTTTCTGGTTTTCGCTGCGAAAAATACAAAGCTGCCCCGGCTTTCTCGGGGTCTGTTGCGTTATCAATCATCTCGGCGAGTGGAAGCGCCTGTAAACGGTCTTGATCCTCCTGCCGCAAGAATTGTGACAAACCGTTTTTCCAGGTTTCACGCGCATAATCGGTTAAAAGGTCGCGTGTTTCAAAACCCATCTCGGCAGCAAAACGCTCTGCACCGGAGCCAACCAGCATCACATGCGGTAATCTTTCCATCACCCTGCGGGCAATGGAGATGGGATGCTCGTAACCCTTTACCGCGCCGATCGCGCCGGTTGATAACGTTTTACCGTCCATGATACTGGCATCCAATTCTACTTCACCCAGGATATTGGGGAACCCGCTGTACCCAACCGAGTGATCGTCCGGGTTAGATTCCACCAACCGGATGCCCGCTTCTACGGCATCCATCGCAGAACCACCTGCCCTAAGAATACGCATCGATTCCTTTATACCCACCATACCATTTGTACTGGCTACCACGATCATAATTTCACCTCGTTATCCATGTTTCGCCGCAGCTTCAAGCGATGTGGCTAGACCTTAAGCTTTTTTCTTTACAACTACTTATTTGGCACCCGAGACGGTTGAGACGGGACCCTTTTCTTTTGGGAGATTTTGCTCATTCCCCACCGTCCTAACCAGAGCGGAAGCAACACGAAAATGTGGGCAAAAAAACTGAAGAAAAACACCATCCCCATCGCTCCAAACGCCTTATCCAAATGGGGAAAAACAAACCTCGAAAGCCATGCCTGCTCGCCAATGATGAACAACAACGCCAACAAGCTGGCAGCAATGAAGATCAAAATATGCCAATCGCGCCGGTCAGACTTTGAAGGCAGCATCATACTGCTCACTGAAACCGCCAGGTATAAACCCAGCCAGAATATCGGGTTTGCAAACGATTCAATCAGACCAGACCAAAACTTAGCAAATTCACCTGCCTGGATGATGGTAATGATGGAGTTGAACTTTAAAAGGTATACGCCCAACAACGCCACCACAATCCCACCTGTCAGCAATGGGGCTGCACCGATCAATGAGTTTCGCAAAAAACCTGCTTTGTCTGTTTCCACAAAACCCAAACGGACCTTGCCGCTCGTCAACACCCTGGGCTTCAAAGAAAACCGCTTCACCGGCACCCCCAGTATCCTGGCGGCTAAAAAATGGCTGCCTTCATGAAGCAATACACCCGGGAAGAAGAAAACCGAATAGACCGTCAGAACCGCTTTTTTGCTGCCGCTGAACAACAATATAAATCGCTGAAGTTCCCGGTGAAACCAACGCTGAACCAAAACAAAAGCAACAAAAAAGATGACAAGCTGCCAGAAACCGTTAAGACCCGCCAGGCTCACAATGCAGCAGCCTTCACAATCTGCACAAAATCAGCCGCTTTCAGGCTTGCGCCGCCGACCAATGCGCCGTCGATATCCGGTTGTTGGAAAAACTCTGCTGCGTTGTCGCCTTTGACTGATCCGCCGTACAAAACGCGCACCGCCTGAGCTGCAGCGTCACCAAAGAGAGATGCTAATGTTGGACGGATCATGTCCGCAACGACCTCATTTGCACCTTCGCCGCTGGATGCCAGACCAGAACCAATCGCCCAGACAGGTTCATAAGCAATGACAATCCCTGGAACCTGGGCTGCATCAACACCCAACAAGCCTTCGCGTACCTGGCGAATCACTACGCCCGCAGTCTGCCCTGCGCGGTTTTGATCGAGGGTTTCCCCCACGCAAACAATAGGCGTCAAACCGATTGCCAAAGCTGCTTTCACCTTTTTGTTCACCGTCTGATCGGTTTCCCCAAAATACTCCCGCCGTTCAGAATGACCGATGATGACATACTGGCACAGTTCCTTCACCATTGCAGGGGATATTTCACCCGTATAAGCGCCCGAGGCTTCCCAGAACAGGTTTTGTGCACCCAAACCTACATCGCTATTGGATATTAGCGTCGAAACGGCAAATAAAGATATATAGGGCGGACACAAGACTTTTTCAACTTCCGGCACCGCCTGCAATCCGGGTAAAAGCTCCTCTACCAATGTCAAAGCTTCCTTCACGGATTTATTCATTTTCCAATTACCAGCCACAAATGGTTTTCGCATGTTCCACCTCAATATTATTGATGATCTGTGATGATTATACCTTAGCTGGGCGCAAGCTTTAAAAAAGACCCGCTTACACAGGTCTTAAAGCCGAACTCTGGTTTGGCACACAAAAACATCTTCCCCAAAAAAGCAGCGAGGCTGCCTAATTAGGCAGCCTCCACGTTAAATGACGTTTCTTTAAACTCACACAACGCGTGTATAAGTATTGAATTCAGGCGCGTTTTCAAGATGTTTTTTCACAGCACACAAGTTAGCCGTACGTACTAGTGCTTCGTGATATTCGGTGGGGAAATTTTCTGGCACCTGTATCTCCAAATCAATTTTTCCAACCAATCTTGTCATCGGGTTGGTATGCATACGCTGTTTAATCCTGATGCCCTCAGTCGGTAAACCGCGCTGCTGACAAAAACTCAGCACGTAAATCCCCGCGCAGGTCCCAATGGATGCCAAAAACAAGGCAAAGGGTGCAGGATCACTTCCATCCTGATTGGTTTTAACTGTCATCGGACCAAAATGGGCATCTACCCGTGCCCCTCCAGGAAAATCGACTATCATCTCCATAATTTCATCACCTCAAACAATCATTTTTAATCATCCATCTCGTTACCGGTTATCTTCAATGCAACCCTTCAACGATTGGATTGATTGATTAGATGCGATATCCCAGATTTGGTTACAACCCAATCTATAATATAGCGCTAAAAGCGCAACAAATGGATTGCCAAAAAGAACACAATAATTGGCACTTGTTGGATTTTTCCGCCTGAAATATCAGTTATCCTTCCGTAACCAGATCGGTCTGCGCAATGGTATTGCGTTAAGGGTGAAAAAAGTCATGTTTTCCAGCAAAAAAACACAGTATATGACAAGCCAATTATCACTACTTGCATAGGATTAATCATTGATAAATATCATGCGTTTCAGGAAAAATACCACTAATCAAACCAGTTTACCAAACTGTAAGATAGGAGCAATGAGGTTATCTACGGAATTTCGAAATCTTCCCATCTTCCAGGGTTTGACTGAAAAACAAATAAAGCAAATCAGCAGATTTATGGAAATGAGACATTTCCCTTCACAGAAAACCATCTTCTGGCAGGGAGAGTTTGCTTCGTATGTGTACATATTGCTCAGCGGGAAAGTGGCAATCCGTTACAAACCGTACGATGGCGAAGCGATAACCATATCTAATATAATACCTGGTTGGGTTTTTGGGTGGTCTGCTGCGCTTGGGCGCACATCGTATACATCTGGTGCAGTTACCCTGGAAGATTGCAAAATCTGCAGAATATCAAAAGAAAATATAGAGAAAATTTGTCTGATTGATAATGAAACTGGTATAATCTTTTTACAAAGACTTACCACAATCCTGGCTGAACGGATCAATCCACCGCAGAACTCTTTCTTCAAAATTTTAACTCAAACAACAGCACAGCAAAACCAGAGTGAAGGAAAAAGACCATGACCGAAAAACCCCCCAATTTTTCTGAGCTAGAACAAATAAAAGGTTTAATCGAACAACTCGATTCATATATCCATCATTATCATGGCGGGTCAGTGGAACTGGTGTCATTCGACGGGAAAATTGTAAAAGTCCGCCTGGGTGGGTCATGCCTGAACTGCCCACTGCAACCCAATACACTGCACGGCTGGGTAGAGGGTACCCTGCAGCAATTCTTCCCGGATATCGAAGAGGTCGTCGCTGCGGAATAAAAAGCGCAATATGCCTGATGTACCGTAATTATCCCAGCAGAAGGCAAAAGTTTTTTCTGGATCAAATAAAAACAGAGGCTGTCTAAAAAAGCAGCCTCCGTTTTTTGTGTGAGGGATTTACCCACAAATGTGGGATTTACCCACAAATGTAAGTTTTTCAACAGTGATCGATGCATTTCAATTCGTCATGGGATGAAACCCACCGACTGCAAACGACGCCCCGTTGGGGCTTTGGCGGGTCGGGTATACTCAAAAGGCTATCCCGACTATGGGGACAGCCTCTGTTATAATTACAGGGTGAATTTAAACTTCAGGTGGGAAATTTACTCAATAAAGACTTCAACCAGTTCCTGATCAGAATCATGGGTCAACTCAAAAATCCGACCCGTGGTTCCGGCATCAACATACTCCAACACCTGGTTAATGTCCAACCCGGATACCTCAGGAGAAAATCGTGCCCCCAATTTTGAGCCCGCTTTGACCACATTGACCGGTAAACGAATATCTACTTTGATTTTTCCCGTCACGCGGTCGGTTACACGTACCCGGAACCAGCGACCGGCTCTGCGGCTTGTTACAGGCTCCATCACCGTCTTTGTATTTTTTGAACGCCCGCTTTCGTTCAATGCGTCCATCAGCCTGATTCCTTCCTCAGCGCTGATTTTTCCATCCTGAACCATTTTTAAGATCCTCAGGCGTTCTTCAGAGGTGACCATCAATAAACGCTCCTCTTAATTGATTACTATAACCTCAATTCAGGATAATTTCATCTGATCCCGCTCACCACCCTTAATAGTAGGGCGTGTGGACGGGAAAAAAAAGTCTGATCCCGAATTCACATACTATAATTTTACCGCGATTACTGAAAATCGACCAATAGAATATTCAAGGAAACTACCGCGATTTTTCACATTCGACAGAAAAATATAAAAAAAATTAAACCTACCTCAATACGAGATGATCCGACCTATCTCACCACCCATTAATGGCATAGTGTCCCGAACTGCCGTGAACGAGAAATCCTCACCGCGAATTTGCGTAAACTTGTTTATCCAACCTTGTGCAGGGTAAAAAGCCATTTTCCAAAAAGGCAACGTGGTTAATTCAGGCGCCGCGCTTTACACCAGAACGTTTTTCCCATTCGAGCACAGCCTCGTGAATCAGATCCCGCGCTTCCTTGTCTTTGACTTCATCAATGCTGGAATAACGCGTTAATCCCACCCAAACACTCACTCCTTGTAACGCATCTTCCATCAGACGAATACCACGGTTGGAAAGCCCAGAATGTGAAAGTTTCTCTTGCAAAATCTCGTCAATCTGTTCAACCATGCTTTTTGCTTTTATCTCACCCTTAACGAACTCTTTGACCGGTTCCACACCAACCGGTCGGATTGGCTCTACGGAAAAATCAGCTTCAGCGGAAATTGCCGGCGCGCTTTCTTCCACGGCGGCAGCAGGTTCTTGGGCACTCTTTTCACTTTTCCCACCCAGCCAGGCAAGCCATTCGCGCCCAATTTGTTCCAGTTTTCCCTTCACTTCTGTTCCCAGCGGAGCAGGTTCAAGGAAAAGTTTCCCTTTTATCTCTACAGCCAGGTTCCCGGTTTCTTTTCCGCGCCAAATACACACAACCGGAATATACCCCTCGCGCGTCCGGTTGGTTAATACTGCGGGCGGTTCCAGCACGGGTTCTTCGATTTCGGGCGTCTTTTCCCCGGCAGGGAATATTTTGGTCTCCTGGGCTGCCTCAACAATAGCAGGCTCTTCTTCCTTCTTTTTCGCGCTTCGATTACCGATTAACGCCCCAATGATAGCGCCAGCAATAAAACCGGCGAGAATTCCTAGTAAAAGGGTGATTGTAGTTGTATCCATTTGCGACCTCTTATTAATCGTTCGCCCGTACACCATAAACTGCATTTGTCACCAATGAAATGCAAAGATGCGCAGGCGGAAATGAATATCTTCTATTATTCTACAAAAAATCCATTGATTGGAAAAGAGAAATTTGTGAAATTCTCGTGAATAATCCTGGTTCTGATGATTTTTCCAACTCGCCTTATTTCACTCGTCGCGTTGCTGGCAGACCGGGCAAAAATGCGTGCCGCGTTGTCCTACGACGATTCGTTCTATTGTTGTGCCACAGGTATAACATGCCTCCCCTGAACGCTGATAGACCTGGAATTTATTTTGAAAATTTCCACCCTTGTACACCCAATCAATACTTGCGCCATTTTCTTGAATACCGGTCTGTAAAACTTGCCGAATAGCGTTATACAATCTGCTTGCAGACACAGCATCCAACCGGTCAGAAAGCTGCAGCGGGTGAACACCTGCGATATGCAACGCTTCATCTGTATAGATATTGCCAAGACCGGCAATAAAACCCTGATCCATCAACAAGGGTTTTACTTGTCTCCTGTGTTGTTTGAGAAGACGGGCAAAGATTTCAACTGTGAATTCAGGGTCAAAAGGCTCAGGTCCCAACCTGCTGAGTACAGGGGAAGGGTCTTGAAGAAACCAGATGCAACCAAATTTCCGCGTGTCCTCAAATGCCAGCCGCAGCCCATCGTCCAGGAGGAAAATCACGCGGTCAAAGCGACCAGGGGCAATCGGCTGTTTTTGTTCATCCAGCACAGCCTCTGCCCTCAAATCACCGCTCATACGCAAATGGATGAGCAGAAAGCCCCCCTCGAGCGAGATGACTACAAACTTTCCGCGCCGATTGACCGCCATGATTTGTTGACCGATTGTCTGGTGTTTGAATGTGTTGACATCCAACAATTGGATAGTACGATCCCAAAAAACCTGTACATCCAGTATCTTCCGACCTGGAAGCGCAAAACCATTGCGCCCGCCTTTTTGCAAAGCCCGCACAATGGTTTCAACTTCAGGAAGTTCTGGCATTTTTTCAACTCACAAACCCTGAACCGATAGGTATGGAAGGTCAAGGATTTCGAATTATTTTTCTCAATTGTCAGCCGTATTAACCCATTATTCGTTGAACATGGCGCCTACGCTGCGCCCTTCATTGGCGCGCCGGATTACCTCTCCCAGCAAATCGGCAACCGAAAGAATGGTAAGCCTGTCACCGAAATGAATACGTTTCTCAGGAGGGATCGGGATGGTATCCGTTGTTATGTATTGCTTCACAGGGAGGGCTGCAATTTTCTGTGATGCCGATGCAGAGAGCACAGGGTGCACAAAGACAACATAAATATCCCTGGCGCCGTGTTCCTTTACCATATTTACCGCATGAGAAATTGAGCCGCCGGTATCCACTTCATCATCGACGACCACTACATCCCGTCCCCTCACCTCACCAATCAACGTCATTGCTTCCGCTTTGGAATCGTTCGCAATCCTTCGCTTTTCGATAAATGCCATCGAAGCATCGATGCGTGCAGCAAAGTTACGTGCCTTTTTGGCAAAGCCTAAATCGGCGGTCACCACCACTGGCTGAACAAGCTTATGCTTAATGCTGTTGACATAGTCATTGATGATGTAAAACGCTGTCAACACATCACCCGGTATGGAGAAAAAGCCCTGTATTTGACCGGCATGTAAATCCATAGTGATATATCGGTCAGCTCCAGCAACTTCGATCATATCAGCGACCAGGCGTGCTGTGATGGGGACGCGCGGCTGGTCTTTTTTGTCTGAGCGCGCATAGCACAGAAAAGGAATAACCGCTGTGACTCGGGCAGCAGAATCGAGGCGCAGTGTTTGCAATGTAATTAAAAGTTCCATCAAATTACGGTGAACGGGTGAAGAAGTGGTTTGTACCACATAACAATCCTGCCCACGAGCACTGCTGTGCAGTTTGACAAACAGGTTCTCATTTGAAAACTCAATCACATCATGACCACACAAATCGGTTTTCAAGTATTTGGCAAGTTTGTTCGCCATTTCGCCACAGCCCGTACCGGCGTACAAGCGGATATCGCCGTACATAAAATCCTGACGATGCATTTCCAGGTTTCCTTTCAGTAATAGTTCACGTCATTCTCACAACAAAAAATAAGCATAACACAGCGTTTGAACCTGTGTCAATTTCCTTCAAAAAAGTAAGCCGCCATTACAGTCGAAATTCGAATGAGCAGCAATTCATGGCGATGCAAGATATCATCATTTTGCATCATTTTGCTGATTAACACCTCCCAGGAGTGCCCATTAATCCGAAACGATTAATCGCGACACCGCCTGTTGTGGAGAGATATCACGGCGGTACAACATTTCCAGAACTTCCTGCCTGGCGCTTGCCGAAGTTTTATCATGCCAGCGCTGAAAAAGAAAAGCTCTCATAATGCGGTTAAATTCAGCCAGAAGTCTCTCGCGTTCCACCTGAACGCGCTGATGCGAAGCGTTCAAAAACTGCCAGTGCTCCCGAATCTCACCAAGCAATTGCTCCACGCCATCCCCTCGGGTTGCAACAGTTTGAATCACCGGCGGCAACCAGTAGGATGTTTCCGCGGATGCCGGGCTCTCGGCAGGCATGACAGAAACCCCATGATGACCATTGAAACGTGCTTCGGGATGTGCCAGCTCTACCATACCCTTCAGCGCTCGAAGGGTGTTGTCGGCGCCTGGGTGATCTGATTTATTTACCACGAGGATATCGGCGATTTCCAGAATTCCTGCTTTTATCGCCTGGATGTCGTCTCCCATTCCCGGTGCCTCAACAACCACGATGGTATGCGCCAGCCGGGCAACTTCAACCTCGGTTTGACCAGCTCCCACGGTTTCGATCAAAATCGGGTCAAAACCAGCCGCATCCAACGCCTGTACCACGGAGGCTGTGGTATGTGCAAGACCGCCCAATGCCCCGCGCGATGCCATCGACCGGATAAAAACACCTGGGTCAGACATCAATTCACGCATACGCACACGGTCACCCAACAGCGCCCCACCACTGAAAGGGCTGGTAGGGTCAACAGCCACAATAGCGATCGGCGAACCACCCTGGGATGCATCCTGCCGCAATGTGAGAGCGAGCCGGTTTACCAGCGAGGATTTCCCCGAACCAGGCGAACCGGTAACACCGATCAGGTGGGCATGCCCGGTGTGTGGAAACAAAGCATCCAAACCTTTTAGCCCCACATCGGTTTGGTTTTCGATTTGGGTGATTAACCGCGCCAGCGCCAGCCGGTCACCCTTTAATACTTTCTCAACCAGCTCCATTTCAAATCAACTCAACCCTGAGTTGCATTCCCTGAAACTGCACAGTTGATTTCTTCAGCCAGTTGGGTTGTGGAAGTTCCTGGACCAAAGACCGCATAGACACCTGAGTCTTTGAGCGGTTGAATATCCTTCTCCGGGATGATCCCGCCGACAAAGATAAGAACGTCATCTTGTCCATTTGCACGAACAAGGTCAACCACCCTCGGCACAAGTGACATGTGCGCCCCTGAAAGGATCGATAAGCCAATTACATCAACATCCTCTTGCAATGCGGTTGTTGCAATCATCTCCGGTGTTTGCCGTAAACCGGTATAAATCACTTCCATACCCGCATCGCGCAAGGCGCGCGCAACCACCTTCGCACCTCTGTCATGACCATCCAGTCCTGGTTTTGCAATAAGAACGCGAATTTTTTGTTCCATTCGAATCAGACTCCATTGAGATAGATACTACCCTATTATACCGCGCCGGATTTTCACTGGCTTTCGATAGGGCAAAATAATAACTTCTGGTGTTCGAAAACAGGATAAATGACAGGAAGCAATAGTAATTCTCAATTTGGGAATATCGAAAAAATCTGGCTCAAACAAACTGAAAGTCTTTTTACGTAGAGGGTGAAAAATCAGCCGATTACTGCAGGAGGCAAGTTCAGGTTGTCGAACAGCCCTTTAGGTGGTAAACTTGCTCCGAAAGTACATTTAACAGGACAAAGAAGAAATGGCAGTGATCTATCCATTTACCGCAATCGTTGGACAGGAGCGCATGATGCGTGCCCTGATCCTCAACGCTGTAGATACCCGTATTGGTGGCGTATTAATCCGTGGTGAGCGCGGCACGGCAAAATCTACCGCAGCTCGGGCGCTTTCAGCGCTACTCCCCCAGGTGAAAATCATTGAGGGTTGTCGTTTTGGCTGCGACCCCGATCACCCGGCTACCTGGTGTACCGAGTGTAAAGAGCGCGCAACCGGTAGTGAAAAATTACCTTTTTCCACACGCCCCACCCCATTCATTGATTTACCAGTTTCCGCCACCGAAGACCGCGTGGTAGGCACATTGGATATTGAAAAAGCCATTCAACTAGGTGAACGCCATTTTGAACCCGGCGTCCTGGCTGCAGCGAACCGCGGTCTGCTGTATATTGACGAAGTCAACCTGCTTGACGACCATGTTGTCGATGTACTTCTCGATTCCGCTGCTATGGGAATGAACATCATCGAGCGCGAAGGCATCTCATTCTCCCACCCTGCACGATTCATCCTGGTGGGCACCATGAACCCGGAAGAAGGTGATTTACGCCCACAGCTACTCGACCGGTTCGGTCTTTCCGTTGAAATTCACGGTATCCCCACCGCGCGCGAACGCATCACCATTATGGAACGAAACCTGGCTTTTGAAGCCGACGCAATGACCTTCCGGGAGGAATTCCTCCCCAAAGAAATCGAACTATCCAACCAGATTCTTAATGCACGCAACCTGGTAGATCGGGTTCAATACAGTACACGCAACCTCTTATCCATAGCCAGCCTCACTGCCTCGCTCAACGTAGAAGGTCACCGCTCTGATTTAGTAATCCTCAAAGCAGCTCGTGCTCATGCCGCCTTTGAAGGGCGTTTACAAATTACTGATCGGGATATTGCCCTGGCGGCTGAATTAGCTTTACCTCATCGCATCCGC
>CAYRRA010000113.1:0-14416 GCA_964426355.1 uncultured Anaerolineaceae bacterium | reverse complement strand
CAGGTGTTCGATCCTGTCAGATATTTCCAGAGACCAGGGAAAATGGATAGAAATGGCTTTAAGCAGGTCGAGTTCGTTAAGCCGGGTGAGCATTGCCAATGCTTTGGGTTCGTTTACGATGGCATCCAATTCGTGCCGGATACGGTCTCCTGAGACCTGCCGCATCAAACTATGTGCTTCGAGCATTAATTGCTGGGTGCGTTCCTCAATACGGAAACTGAAACGCTGTTCAAAACGGACTGCCCGCAGCAGGCGGGTGGGGTCGTCGACAAACGAGAGAGAATGCAGAACACGGATGAAACCATGATTGAGGTCGTTCAGCCCGCCCCAATAATCGTACAGGTTGCCGTAATAACTGCCATCCAGGCGAAGCGCAAGGGTATTGATGCTGAAGTCGCGCCGGTGCAGGTCGAGTTTAATGCTGCTGCGTTCAACGATGGGCAATGCAGTGGGATGATCGTAGAACTCTGTACGGGCGCTGATTAAGTCGAGGCTTTCAGGAAAATCAGTTGCTTTGAGTTTTTGCTCGCCACTCAGTGTGAGCGAGATGCGATCACGCACATCCTGGATGCGCCATTTTGCCGTCCCAAAACGTCTATGACTGACCACTTTTCCACCGTATTCTTCTGCCAGGGATTGAGCCAGCGTGATGGCGTTGCCTTCTACGACGATGTCGAAATCCAGGCTGGATTTGCCCAGCAGCAGGTCACGCACGAAACCACCGACAATAAAGAGCGCCAGATGGTGTTGGGTAGCGTGTTGGGCGATACATTTGAGCAGGGCAATATGGGCAGACGGCAGGGCTTTTTCAAGCCGGGAGGAGAGGTTTTGCAAGGCGGGTGGTGTGGGTTGTCCGTTGGACATGGTTTTGAGCAGGTCCGTGCGTGTCACAATCCCGATGATTTCTCCGGTGGAAGGATCGGTGACCGGGATTTGACCCCATCCACTGCGGTTCATCAGGTTGTGCAAGTCTTCAAGGGTCTGGTGTGGATGGATAACCACTTCTCCGATTTCCATCAAGCTTTTGACGCGTAAATCCATCTTGTGTGCAAGGGCGCGATCGACCGTGCGGCGTGTGAGCAACCCGACGACCTTGCCCGCATCAACAACCGGAAAGCCTTCATAACCGAAGCGCTGCATGAGCAAGAGAGCTTCCGATGCGGATTGTTCTGGTGAAAGCAGCGATGGGCGCGAGGACATGATTTCGCTGACCGTGATTGCCGGTTTGACATAGCGCGGTAAAAGTGTTGTGATTTCATTGTAGATGTGGTTCATCGCAGCAGAGCGATCATGGTTAAATGCTTCGTGTTCTAGGCGAATCAGGGCAGCGGCAGCGCGTTTATGCCCACCACCGCCGAAATGTGCTGCAATGGCAGATACATCAACCTGGTTGGAAGTGGATCGTGCCACCAGCCGGATGCCTTCGGATGTGCTGATCATCAAGATTAATGCATCAGGGTCGAGCAGGTCGCGCATTTTATGGGCAGCGCTGGATACCTCATCGGTCATTTCCTCGGCGAAAGCGCGTGCCAGGATGACCTCTTGCCCATGCACGTGTAAGGTTTCGGTGTTGGCGAGCAATTCATCGAAGAGTTTACGCTGTTCGGAAGATAGCGGAGGGTAAAGGTATTCACCGGCAATTTGCAAGCTCGCCCCGCATTCCAACAGGTAAGCAGCGGCACGCACATCGCGCACTGTTGTGCGTGTGTAGGTAAGTGAACCGGTATCTTCATAGATACCCAGCAGTAATAATGTGGCTTCGATGACGCTGAGTTCCAGCGAAGCAGCCTGGAGGTTCTCGACAAAGTAGGTGGTGCAGGCACCCAGCTCGAAAATTGATAAGGACCAGTCAGAGGGGAGGTTGGGTCGCAAACTGTGATGATCGTAAACAGAAACCTTTGTTTTGGCGCTCATGCCCTTCAAGGTGATCAAAGATTGCGTATCCACCAATGAGATAGATTTTATCTGCTCCGATGGCAGCTCATTCATGTTGACAAAAGGAAGCTCGCCCTGGTAATGGTTGATGAAACTGCGCACGTTGCGGTTGATGCGCCGCGGTAGAACGGGTTTGTTGTTGTCCAATAGATAAGCGCCAAGCAGCGATGCGATTGCATCAAAGTCGGCTTGCTCGTGCGTGAGAGCGATTTCCATGAGGTTATTTTAACTCCAAACGGCAGAAAAAATACTCATCCAATCGTTTTGAAATAACCACTTTGCTTAAAAACTGTTGACGCAAAAGGCTGTGCGTGATAAAATCGTGGAGCGTTTGGGCGAGTAGCTCAATGGCAGAGCAGTGGCCTTTTAAGCCATTGGTTGAGAGTTCGAGTCTCTCCTCGCTCACTGCAACAAAAAACCGCTGATCAGCGGTTTTTTGTTTAACTTATCCCTTACTTCCCTCCCAGGGTGAAATGTAGAGAATCGTCCCTTCCTGGATTTCCCAATGCATGAACGTTACCCTGTAGCCATACGACCAGAGAGAACCTTTTCATTGAGGAGCTCAAGCACTTCACTTGCCCAGGCGTGAATGCGATCCCAATCGCGCAGGTCAGCAGCAGGTGTCTGATGCAGCGCAGGAATCAGGCTGTAGGGCAGCCGCAGTTTGTTGGGGTCAAAACGCCCGCCGACAATTTCGACCGTGAGTGGTTTGAGCCAGTCGAATTGTGAGAGAATCTGCATGAAGTTCTTGCTCACTTCGTCCCATTCGTCATTGGTAGAGCCGAACGGACCACCGGCGAAGATGGCGATCGGTAATCCATTCGTCAGCGTTCGTTGGAAGCGATTGATAAAACGTACTGCATCTTTATGCCAGCGGAACATATAGATGGGAGCACCCAGAAAGACGGCATCGTAAAGGTTCAGGTCGCGAACGTTCTTCGCGGGGAGCAAATCAATCTCTTGCCCTTCCTGTCGGAGTGTTCTGGCGATTTCTTCTGCAATTTCCTGGGTGGAGCCATACGAGGAAGCATACGCTACGAGAATTTTTTGTTTCATTTGATACACCTTTCAAGAATCATTTTTTCTATATGTATGATATCGAGAACCCATGCCATGCGTCATCTATCAAAGGTTAGATTAGGGGTTATAAAACGATGTCCTTGCGGAGTGTCTATTTTCTTTCGCTTACCATGCCCTGGATTTTTCACTGATAAAGATCGGTGTAGAATAATATATATGGAAACTCAGTTTTCGCCGCTTGTGCTGACCAAGATATGTATCCCTGCACTTCGGCAGCGGATTATTCATCGACCAGCCTTACTGGATCGGATTGCCTCGCAGACGGATAAGGGTTTTGTCCTGGTCAGCGCGCCAGCCGGTTATGGAAAAACTACACTGTTAATTGACCTGGCGCAGAAGACGGCAGCGCAGGGTAACTGTTTAGCCTGGTACGCGCTGGATGCAGATGATGACAATCCAGTTTCATTTGGTGCTTACCTGGTTGCCAGTTTGATGCAGGCTTTTGGCTCCACCCCGGAGTTTTCCCGCCTGGCACAGGGTTTACGGACATCGATGAAAACCGATTTGCATCATCTTATGCAAACGGTGATTAACACATTGGCACTACGCACCGAACGCAGCCTTTTGATTCTGGATGATTATCACCTGATTCGCTCACCCGCCATTCATACTGCGATGACATATTTGCTGGAACACCTGCCACAAAATTTACGAGTCGTGATAGGCAGCCGCTCTGACCCGCCGTTTCCATTGGCGCGAATGCGCGTGCATGCAAGTTTACTTGAAATCCGTAGTGCAGACCTTCGTTTTACAAGAGAAGAAGCAACGAAGTTCTTGAACGACCTCATGCAGCTTGGTCTCTCTCCTGAAAGCATTTCTTTGCTTGAGAAACGTGCTGAGGGCTGGGTTGCAGGATTGCAACTGGCAGCACTATCTCTTTCGGGAAGAAGCGACCGCGATCATTTGATCTCATCTTTTGGAGGTGGACACCGCTACCTGGTTGAGTACCTGTTGGAGGAAGTTGTGGAACGCCAACCGGAGGAGGTGAGGACGTTTTTGTTGGCAACATCCGTTTTGGATAGGATGTGTGCTTCGCTTTGCGACGCGCTCCCTGACATAGGTTCAGGTAGCCAGGGTATTCTTGAGTATCTTACACAGGCAAACCTGTTTTTGATTGCCCTGGATGAACAAGAAAACTGGTTTCGTTACCATCATCTGTTTCGCGATTTTTTATATACCCGTCTGACGAAAACTCAACCTGGGCGTCTTATCCAACTGTACCGGGCGGCTTGTGCCTGGTTATCGGAGAACCAATTGTTCCGTGAGGCTGCACAGCATGCATTCCGCACAAAGGATTGGGAATTTGCCGCCACGTTTGTGGAGGAGAACCATTTTTACCTGATCATTCATGGTGAGATTGCCACGCTTTTTGATTGGTGCATGGCTTTTCCGGAGGAGGTAAAACAAGCGCATCCACTTTTGTACATTCTGGAGTGTTGGGCGCTGGTTTTTAGCTATCGCAGAGAAAATCGCAGCCGGGTGGAAGCGCGACTGGCTCAAGCCGAAGAAGCTGCAAACATGCTTCAAGATGCGCGCAAGGCAGGGGATTTACTCGAACATGCTGCCGTAGTGCGGACTTTTTTAGCGATGGCGCCTGATCCGACTGCCGACCCGTATCAGTGCCTGGATGCAATCAATCAATTTCCCGGTGTGTACGCCGATGGTGACCCCGGTAAATTCAGTGCGCTTTTGACCAGCAGTTATGCTTACATGGCTTTGCAGGAGGTGAACCGGGCAAACCATGCCCTGGAAACTGCCAGGCGCACGGCAGCCAGCGGAGGATTGTTTTTTGGTGTGGTTGAATCAATCTTTCACCTGGCACGCCTGGCGCATAGCCAGGGAAAGTTGAAGGAGAGCGCTGTAATCTGCCAGCAAGGACAGGCTGATCTCTCTATTCTAATGGGACAACGGTATCAGGAGCTTGCAATATGTGGCTGCCTGGATATCGCATTGGGTTGTGTGCTGTTGGAACAGTATGAACTGGATGAAGCGGAACAGCATTTAACCCAGGGGATGGAGATGATGGGTTGGGGCTCGAACCCATATCACCTGATGACAGGTTTTTCTGCCTTGTATCAACTCTATCTATCACGCAGTTTACAAGAAAAGGCATTGCGCTGCCTGGATCAATTGGAAGAAAAATGGCAGGATATCTCTTTTTATACGCGGGTATTGCGCATCGTTCCTGCTTTGCGAAATGCCCCGGATAATCCCGCCTGGCGGGAAAAGGCGCAAGCCTGGTGTTCCGAATTTGCGAAAGAGGTGGATATTTACTCTTATTTTCCGGGTTTGGGTCCTTTTGGGGGTGCAGAAATTTATTACCGCAGCTATCTTGCCTGGATTGAACTTCAAATCATCTGTGACCAGGTGCAGGCAGCCCGGGTTGTGTTGGATGCCATGCTGGAAAAAGCAGAAACAAACGGTTTGTTGGGACGGCTGATGGATCTAAAACTGCTGGATGCGTTATGCTCAGAAAAACAAGGGGATCTGCCACGTGCCCTTAATGCGCTCGAACCGGCGTTATCAGCAGCAAGAAAAGAAACCAGCCTGTATTGCTTCAACCTGGGCGCCACGATGAGAAAACTACTTGAATTAGCTTTGCCCACCAGCCAGTTCCGCTCTGAGATCGAGAAAATATTGTCACTTTTCTTTGTATCTTCCACTGTCGCAAAAGATACCGGGCAGCAGGCAGCGGCTTACCTGGCGCATGAACTGGGGATTGTTGAAACATTGAGCGAGCGAGAAATGGATGTCCTGCGTTTGATGGCGCAAGGAGCAAGCAATCAATCCATCGCCAACCAGCTTGTGATTACCGTTGGAACTGTGAAGAGCCATGTCAACCACATCCTCGGTAAGTTGAATGCGCAAAACCGCACAGAAGCCGTTGCCAGGGCACGGCAGTTGGGTTTGGAATAAATCTGACCGGGAATCTATCTTTTGATAGATGACCGGAAGCCCGGATGCAGATTATGCTGGGAATATGCTCGATTATGCTGAACAACGTGCGCGTGAGGTGATGTGCCAGGTACATAAGGCTGTATTGGCGAGCGATGGTCCTGCTGGTTTACAGGCAAGCGAATTCCCTTGCGAAGCGCACAATTTGTTGCTTTATTTTCTCATCCCAAAAACATCGGATCATCTGTTCAACCTGGAGCACGTGAAAAATGTAACGGTTGTAACTGATGCGTGGGAGGTTCAAGGTGAGGCAGCCCTGGTATCAGCCAATGCAGGTTACCCTTGCCTTGTATTGATCAAAGACCCGCTTTTTGAGTGGTATCAACTGGTGAAGGTGACTCCAGACAGGCTGCAAATTCGATCTGATCGTGGGTGGGGATATATCGAAACGATAGATCTTGAGCGAAGGACGGATATTTCAGGGCTCGAGTAGTTATGAATTGGAACGATGATCGCTTTTTACGGGTTTTCGGGGTCTGAGTGGCAGGATAATGACAGAGTTCACCGTGTGGTTTCGTCAAGGCGAAAAATCAACCTGTGATAAAATGTTAAACGATAAGAAATTTAACCGAGGAGATTTTCTTTCTTGCCTGATTTGAAAGTCAACCCGAAGTTTACAACACCCAATCTCAGTGATCTCAAACCTAATCAACTTCTCCAAACAAAGCTAAATATGCCAGCAGTTCTGGCAAAAACATTGACCCGCCCGAGATTGCTTGAGCGATTGGAACTCACTCAAGAGCGAAAAATAACACTTATTTGCGCTCCTGCCGGGTTTGGAAAAACAACGTTGGCTGTAGATTGGCTAAAAACTCTTTCTTTGCCATGTTCATGGTGGATTCTCGACCAGCAGGATAATGACCGAAACCAGTTCATCCTGTATCTTTTGGCAGCACTAAAAAAATTGAACCCAGAAATTGGAAAATCGCTGGAATGGAATTCTATCCGTAACCAGGATATTTTCAATATCATGACCATCTTGCTTAATGATATTTCTGGCATTGCGGATAAAAGCGTGTTGGTGTTGGAAAATTTCCATTTCATCACGCTGCCTGAAATTCAGCAGTTTATGAACAGTTTTATCGATTTCTTGCCACCCCAATTTCATCTAGTGATTCTTACACGAGATGACAGGACATTATCGTTAGGGCGTTTACGCATCCAAAATCAGGTTGCAGAAATGCGAGCAGATGATTTGCGCTTCACTCTGGATGAGATTGAGCAATTAATGTCAATGAACTTTCAGAAACCATTTTCAGCACTGCAATTGTGTGAAATTGAAAGCAAAACATCTGGATGGGCTGCTGCTCTCCGTATGGTAATGATTTATCTCAAGAGCCAGCCGCTGGATTCGTTTACTTTGCAGGGGTTCAACAGCCAATGTTGGTATGTCGGCGATTTTATCGAGCAGGAGATTTGGAATGAACTGAAAGTTGATTTTCAACAATTTCTCCTGGCATGTTCCGTTTTAGATCAACTCTCGCCTGATTTATGCCGTGCAGTATCAGGGAAAGCGGACAGCCTTCATTATCTATCAGAATTACATCGAAACGACCTGTTTATATATTCGATGGATGCTCATCGTTACTGGTACCAGATTCAGCCTTTGTTTATGGATTTTCTCAGGCGGAAACTTGATCCCTGCCAGGAGGCAGAATATCATCAGCTTGCTTCCGAATGGTTTGAGAAGAATAGCTATTTCACTGAAGCATTAAAACATACCATGCATGCAGGAGATTTAGAACAGACCATAAAAATGGTCAACAAATATTCCATTTCACTCCTTGAATTTGGAAGAGTCAGTGAAAAGATGGAACATTTCAACTTACTTACCAAGCGGGAAATTTCAGAACGCCCCTGGTTGTGCATTACCTATGCATGGGTGTTATTGTTGAATGGTTTTCTGGACAGAGCAGATGAACTTCTTGCATACGCGGCAATGATTGTTCAGGAAACCGATGTCTGCCAGACAAATCCCTCTCTTTACCCACAACTTCTTTTTTTGCAGGCATATCGGAATTACATATCCAGCGATTATCGAAAAAGCGCCCAACTACTTTTAGATGCAGAGGCATTACTGCATTCCCCGTCACGATCTATCAAAAGCCTGTTTGCTCGATTAAGTGGGTTAATTGATCTAAGAACCGGGCATTTTGAATCAGCAAGTCATAAATTCAAAAATGGTTTTCATAATGTTTCCATTCTGGATGATTTTGCTGGTATGGCGGTTCTATCGTATTATCTACTTCTGGTCAAATTTAACCAGGGTGATTTTAGTGGTGTTGAAAGGTCTTTAAGACGGCTCATCCATTATCCGCAACCCAATGACATAAAACAAACCAATCATGTTTTTCTCCCAGGGCATGCATATACAAAATTGGGTTTTATTCATTGGGAATTGGATCAAAGCGAAAGTGCACGACGTTTTGTCTTCCAAGGGTTACAGCATAGCGAACAGAATGGAACCAAATACGATCAGATCATAACTCTATTGGATGCCATTCATGTATTTGGATTGCTTGGCGAAAATATCATGGTGAACAGCCTTTTGGAAGAAGCTGTTCACCTTTCACAGGATTTTTCTCAACATCTTTTGTACCTGGTTCATCTTGCGCAAGTTCGACACGCCTTATCTTTAGGAGAAATTCACAAGGCATCAAAATTGATTAATGAAGCCATTTCCCTGAAATTGGATTGCGAGCAATCCAGTTATGAACGAATTTTTGAAGGGCTCATTCGGGCAGAGGTGATGATTGCCCAGAGGGAATATTTATTGGCAGAGGATTTGCTCGAAGAAATTCAGATAATAAGTCGTGAGCACGGTGCAAAATATGAAGAATTCAAGATTTTGTTGCTGCTTACAGAATCGGCATATTTAAAGGGGAACAAAGAAAACGCATATCAATATCTTGAATGTGCGGTGATGATTGGTTTTGAGAATGGTTACATCAAATCCTATTTTTTACAATCACACATCGCTGAACTTATGAGTGCGATAATAGACCGGGTTCCAGAATCGATCAAAAATTACCTGTTAAAAGTCCTTGCGGTTGTGAAAAAACCTTCAACCGAAATTGTTGGACAAACTGCTGGAAAAAAGATTCAGGATGCCTTAAGCGATCGCGAGCAAGAAATTTTTGAATTTATCCATGCAGGATGGTCAAACCAGGAAATTTCGGAGTATTTGAACATCACCCTGGGTACAACAAAGTGGCATATCGTTAACATTTTCAGTAAACTTGGGGTTCACAGCCGTACCCAGGCAGTTCAGAAAGGATATGAGTTAGGGATTCTAAAAAATGGAGCTATCCAAAAACCTACCTGAAACAGGTTTCTTAATCTAGAAACCTAACCAGAAACCCTAACTTAAGCGTGGTGACTCTCATCTTTTTTTAATCTATACTAAAACTATATCGGGTAAAGCTTGAAAAAATTAAAGGAATGAATTATTAGGAGGTAAATGGAATGGCTGATTATTTTAAACTGCCTTTTGATCGAAGGGCTTTTCTGAAGGGGTTGCTGGCAACTGGTGTTGCAGTTTCTGGCGGCGTATTGTTGGGTGGTTGTGGTTCACAATCCTCCTCAAATGTAAAATGGGATGAGGAAACAGATGTTGTAGTTATTGGCGCTGGCGGCACTGGTTTAGTCGCTGCCATCGAAGCCGTTGAAGTGAATGGCGCAAAAGTAATCGTGCTTGAAAAAAGCCCGGCAGTGGGTGGCTCTACATCCATTTCAGGGGCAGTGATCCAGGCGGCAGGTACCCCATTCCAAAAGGAATTTGGAAAGGGCACTGAAGATACGGTGCAAAAACATATTGATCTTTGGACGCTTGAGGCTGAAGGTATTGCTAACCCAGATTTGATCAAGTTATTGGCTGAAAATGCGCCCGCTGCTGTTGAATGGTGCGTGGCGCACGGCATTACCTATGTGGATGTTTACAGCGTTTCACGGCTTCCCAATATGGACCCATCGCTGAATCTACCCCGTATTCATGTACCGGGAGGGCGCGGGACAAAAGCACAAGCTGGAACAGGTGAAGTCCATATTGCGATTTTGAATGAATATGCTGAGGGACTTGGCATCGATATTCGCAAGGATTCACCGGTACAGACCCTGATTGCCGATGATAACAAAACAGTGGTAGGTGTGAAAGCGATAGTTGTAGGAAAAGAAACGTATATCAAAGCGAACCGGGGAGTGGTCCTTGCTACAGGCGGTATTGACCGCAACAAAGAGATGGCGCGCGAGATGGCAGCACAACAGTATTGGGAACTTGAAACGGGTCTTTGCCTCTGTTCGATAACCAATACTGGCGATGGCATAAAGATGGGGATGACGCTTGGCGCAGACCTGGCGGGTCTTGGCGGAACCATTGGTGTCCCATTTGTTTCGATGGGTGCAGCAGCCTTAAACCAGGAAATTGCAGCCGTACCTGGAATATGGGTGAATAAGTACGGTATGCGTTTTGTCGATGAGGCTTCCCATTATGCATTTGCCATGCGGGCAGTCTTTAACCAGGAAGGTCACCTTGCCTGGGCAATCTTTGATGAAAACGTTAAGAACCTGGGTGGTGCTGCTTTGGGCGGAATTTGGGGTCCACTGAGCGATGACCTCAGCGAAGAAATCGCCAGCGGTAGAATTGTGAAAGGCGAAACGCTGGAAGAACTGGCAGAAAAACTCGGTATCAATGCTACGCAATTGACCATCACAGTGAATAGTTGGAATGACGATATGGCAAATGGTGGTGTGGATACCCTGTTTGGTAAATCTGAAGCCTTGACAGCCCTTGACCAGGCACCGTATTATGCCACGCAAGTCACATCTGTCAACCTGGGCTCGGTGGGTGGTTTGAAGATTGATAAGGAAGCGCGTGTCCTGGATGTTTATGGTAATCCCATTCCTAACCTGTATGCGGGTGGTATGAATGCGGGTGGGTTCATAGGACCCTATTACCCTGGTTCAGGAACTGCGATTTCATCTACAGTGGTATTCGGTCGGATCGCTGGAAAAAATGCATCGACTGAAAAATCCGCATAATTCCTTATTGGTAAATATTTAACGTTTTACTTCTCGTAAGAAAAACTGCTCCAACTTGGAGCAGTTTTTCTTTTCTCAAGCTGAGATATAATCAAACCCGATGTTTTGATTTACCAGTGCTTGAAATTTATTATTTAAGGAGTAATCCGATGGCTCGTATCGCTTTGGCAGCTTTTTTACATGAAACCAACACATTTTCTCCAATACCTACAACATACGAGAGCTTTGCTTCACGCAGCGCGAGTTTGTGCGGGATATACCCTCCTGATGAATTGGAACAGGTTTTTCAGGGAAAGGACTACAACAACTCGATTTGTGGCTTCTACGCTGAGGCTGAACGCCTGGGTCATCAGATTGTGCCGTTGGCGAAAATAGGCGAAGCTGAGCCGTCTGCATCAATTCCTCAAGATTTGTTCTATGAATTGCTGGATTTGATCCTAAAACCATTGGCAGCGGGGGCACCTTATGACGGCGTTTACCTGGATTTGCACGGTGCAATGGTTTTTGAACCATATCAAGAAGGTGAAATAGAAATTGTCCGCAAGGTTCGTGAGGTGGTGAGAGATATACCGGTGGTGGTCTCCCTTGATTTGCATGGAAACATCTCCAGGGAATTCTTTGACGCTTCGGATGTTTTAGAAGGGTATCGAACGTACCCCCACGTGGATATCTACGATACCGGTGTACGTTGTGCGCGTGTGATGGATTACTTATTACGAGGAAATCCCATTTTTAAAGCCTATCATCCAATTCCCTTCTTGATGCCAGGCTCAACGATGGCAACCAACCGTGAACCAAGCCAGTCGTTGTATGCCACCATTGACGAGGTGGAAGCGGATCCCCAGGTGGTCACCGCATCGGTGATGCAGGGTTTTGTTGAAGGTGACATGCCCCACATGGGACCAACTGTTTTTGCGTATGGGTCAACCCAGGAGGCAGCCGACCGGGCAGCAAAACGCTTGCTGCAAGCTGCATTGGATCGCGAAGCACAGTTCCGCGCTGATTTACCTGACGCCTATGAAGGCGTCAGGCAGGCAATTGAGCTTGCACAACATGCCACAAAACCGGTGATCCTCGCCGATACGCAGGATAATCCTGGCGGCGGCTCCAGCTCGGACACAGTGTGGATATTGGAAGAACTACTGAAGCAAAACGCACCAGATTCGGCAGTCGGTCTGCTCTATGACCCTCAGGCAGCAGAACGAGCACACCACGCTGGCGAGGGTGCAAGCATCGAGATGGATTTAGGCGGAAAATTGACACCCGGTCATCGACCCTGCCATGGGGTGTTTGAGGTGGTGCGATTACATCAGGGAGAATTCGTCTGTACGGGACCCATGGCAGGTGGTGTACGCACTGATCTGGGAAAGATGGCTCAGTTACGGATTGGAAATGTACGTATCGCAGTCGGAAGCCACCGCACGCAGATACTGGACCAGTCGTTTATGCGCGTAGTGGGTATTGAGCCAGCAGAGATGAAGATTCTGGTTTTGAAAAGCACCAACCATTACCGCGCAGATTTCGAGCCATTGTGCCATACGATTATTGACGTGGAAGCGCCTAGCTCGATTATCAACAACCCGGAGACCTATTCTTATCAAAATCTGCGTGATGGGGTGCGCTTGCAGGGTTTGGGAAAGGTACATCGAAAAAACTAAACCAGGCGGTTTGTTTTCTGTACAAAAAAAACGAGCGGGCTTCAATGTGATTTGGAGCCCGTTATTTTTTCAGGATGTAAAAAGGAGCACTCTTCACGGAAAGGTTCTGGAAAACTCACTTGAGGCGATGGAAATTTGCCCCTTTTCAAGTTCAAATATTCTTGATATGATTGTTCGCTTGTGCCTTCCTGTTTCGCCGGAGAGAACGGTAATCGTATTTTTTGTGGAAGGTTTTGATAAAGGTAAGATGTTATGCTGATAACAAGGAAAGATATTAGAAACGTGGCGATTATCGCCCATGTCGATCATGGTAAGACGACTCTTGTGGACAAGTTGCTCCGGCAGGCGCGCGTATTCCGTGAAAACCAACATTTGGTGGAACGCGTGATGGATTCAAATGACCTCGAGCGCGAACGCGGGATTACGATTCTCTCTAAAAACACTTCCATCCATATTCCCCATCCGGAAACGGGTGAGATGGTGAAGATCAATATTGTTGATACGCCTGGACATGCCGATTTTGGCGGTGAGGTGGAACGTATCATGAATATGGTGGATGGTGTTTTGCTCCTGGTGGATGCTGCTGAAGGTCCCATGCCGCAGACCCGCTTTGTGCTTAAAAAGGCGCTGGAGATGGGGCATCCGGCTGTAGTGGTGATTAACAAAATGGACCGCAAGGATGCCGAGCCGGATAACAGCCTGAACGCGACATTTGACCTGTTTATTGAGTTAGGCGCCAGCGAGACTCAGGCAAGTTTCCCCATCGTTTACTGTAATGCCATTACCGGTCAGGCAGGCTTAACGCCTCAACTGGATGATGATTTGGGTGTATTGTTTAAAGCGATTCTCGATCATATCCCCGCACCCCAGGTGGATCCGGAAGCCTCGCTGCAAATGCTGATTACCAACCTGGCGTACGATGAGTACCGCGGTAATATGGCAATCGGGCGCATTTTTGCTGGTCAAATCAACGCAAACCAACCTCTGGCGCGCATAGATATCAGCGGGCAGGTTTTCCCGGAGCGAGCGCGATATTTATACGTGTATGAAGGGTTGCAGCGAACCGAGGTAGAAAATGCCCAGGCTGGCGAGATTGTGGCAATTGCCGGATTGGAAAATGTGGGCATCGGAGAGACCCTGGCAGACCCAGAGAACCCGAAAGCCTTACCACCCATCCATGTAGAAGCGCCTACTGTGCAGATGACGTTTGGCGTGAATACCTCCCCCTTTACCGGTACAGAAGGTAAATGGAGTACATCACGCAAGCTGCGTGAAAGATTGTTCAAGGAACTACGCAATAATATTGCGCTGCGTGTGGAAGACACCGATAATGCCAATGTCTTCCTTGTGTCCGGGCGCGGTGAATTGCATCTTGCCATTCTGATCGAGACCATGCGCCGCGAAGGCTACGAACTTCAGGTTTCACGACCGGAGGTGATTTATAAGCGCAGCGAAGACAATACACTGCTGGAGCCCATCGAAGAAGTTCATGTGGAAGTACCTGCGGATGTGGTTGGAACGGTTGTCGAGATGCTGGGCAGCCGGCGGGGTCAGATGCTGGATATGAGGAATATGCCCGATGGGAGCGTGCACCTGACTTACCTGGTACCCACACGCGGTTTGCTCGGTTTTCGGCATACATTTTTGACCACCACACGCGGTAGCGGGACGATGAACAGTATTTTTCATGGTTATAAGCCGTTTTGCGGCGCAATTGCTGGGCGTTCCACGAATTCCTTGATCGCTTGGGA
>CAYRRA010000112.1:0-14497 GCA_964426355.1 uncultured Anaerolineaceae bacterium | reverse complement strand
TTCCATTGTTAACGGATATGAGGTCGATTCATAAACTGCAAGGTGTGAGGCTGGATGCACGCGTATCTATCTGGATGGACAATACCCTGCTGGCTGAAACAACCGGGAACATCATTTTTACCAATTGGGGGGTCAACGGTCCCGGGGTGATGGATTTGAGCCATTTTGCCAGCCTGCATCCCAACTCCGCGATGCATCTACAGATTGATTTCATCCCGGGTCTGGCTGACTATACTTCTGACCTGTTTGCAAGGAAACGCGCCCTGCATATTCCACTCCGGGTGATCCTGGGTTCGGTTCTGCCTCCAAAAGCTGCCAGATTTTTTACGGAACAATCTGGATTAAAGCCCGATGTATGTATTGATTTATTGAGCGAGACTCAACTCAATCAATTACTACAGATAATGGTCAATTATCGCGTTGTGGTCAAAGGGACGCGTGGCTTTGAATTCGCACAGGTTTCTTATGGGGGCGTTTCTATCGCAGAAGTCGATGCGATAAATATGAAATCAAAGGTCATTGAAGGTCTTTCATTTGCCGGAGAGATCATGTCGATTATTGGTCCATGTGGGGGATATAACTTACATTGGGCTTTCTCAAGTGGTATTGTGGCAGGCAGGTCTATTTGATAATAGAAAATGTGTGCTATAATCTATAGTGTTTGATTATCATCCTTCATACACAAGAAGAGATGCAACTGATTTGGTATAATTACAGGTTGCATAAATATGGGAAACAAGGACGTATATGGCTCGAAACAGTATACAAGTGGTTGGTGCTCGTCAGCACAATCTAAAAAATATTTCTGTGGAAATTCCCAGAGATCAATTTGTGGTTATCACCGGTTTATCGGGTTCCGGCAAGTCATCGCTGGCATTTGACACCATTTTTGCCGAGGGGCAGCGGCGTTATGTTGAATCGCTTTCTGCTTATGCCCGGCAATTTTTGGGACAAATGCTGAAGCCGGACGTAGATTACATTGAAGGTCTTTCTCCTGCGGTATCGATCGATCAGAAAGGTACCTCGCGCAATCCACGTTCCACTGTTGGAACGGTGACAGAAGTGTATGATTATCTTCGCCTGTTGTTCGCCAGAACTGGTATACCACACTGCCCGGTATGCGGGAAAGAAGTTGTCAAGCAGTCTGCTCAAGAAATCGTTGATATTCTTGAAAAAATGCCTGATGGTACGCGCATTATCATCCTTGCCCCCATTGTGCGTGGGCGCAAAGGAACCTACCAAACGGTTTTTGAGGAAATCAGGAAAACCGGTTTTGTGCGTGTTCGGGTAGATGGCGTGATTTACAACCTGGATGATGAGATTACACTGGATCGATACAAAATCCATACCATCGAAGCCGTTGTGGATCGGCTGGTTATTCAGAAACCCCAATCGGATGAGGAGGCGCGGAGTATGCGCACCCGATTGACGGATTCGATTGAAACTGCACTGAAAGTTGGCGATGGGTATGTGACGGTTCAGGATATTACGACGGATCCACCCAGCGATCATTATTTTTCCGAATTCCTGGCTTGCCCTGAACATGGTATAAGCCTGCCTGAGATTGAGCCCCGAACTTTTTCATTCAACACACCTCACGGAGCCTGTCCGGATTGCCAGGGAATTGGCAGCAAGCTGGAAGTGGACCCGGAGTTATTAATCCCCGACAAAGAGCTGTCTCTTAATGAAGGCGCAATTGCTGCAATGGAATGGAGAAACTCCAAAGAGCAGGGGGGCTATTACTGGCAGTTTTTGCAATCGCTTGCTGAAGAATATCGTATCGATCTGGATGCTCCCGTGGGTTCCATTCCCGAAGAAAAGATGAAATTGGTTTTGTATGGTACCGGGAATAAACAGGTTACGGTAAAGATTGACCGAAAAGATCGACAGGCGCAATTTCAAACCACATTTGAAGGGGTGGTCAATAACTTTGAGCGCAGGTTTAGGGAGACACAATCGGAATATATTCGCAACAAAATTTCCGAATATATGAGCAACCGTCCCTGTCCAACCTGTCATGGCGCCAGGCTACGCCCTGAAGCAATGGCAGTCACGATTGACGGGAAAAACATTATTGAGGTCAGCCAATGGCCCGTACAAAAGACGCTTACGTGGATTGCGAACCTGAGTGGAGAAAACTCAATCCTCTCTGATCGTGAACGGATCATTGCGGAACGAATTTTGAAGGAAATCTATTCCAGATTGGGCTTTCTCGTCGATGTTGGATTGAATTACCTTACACTGCACCGCTCCGCGAGTTCGCTCTCAGGTGGTGAAGCCCAGCGGATACGACTTGCAACCCAGATTGGGTCTCACTTGATGGGCGTCCTGTATGTCCTGGATGAACCCAGTATCGGGCTACACCCACGTGATAATGGAAGGTTGCTTTCAACCCTTTTGGAATTGCGAAACCAGGGTAATACCGTTTTGGTCGTTGAGCATGATGAAGAAACGATCCGAACCGCTGATTGGATCATCGATTTAGGACCCGGAGCTGGAGAACACGGCGGCGAGGTGATTGCTCAAGGAACCGTGGAGGATATCCTCGCATCGCCTGCTTCTTTGACGGGTCAATACCTGTCGCGGAAAATGCAGGTACCCATTCCGGAGAAACGACGCAATGGAAATGGAAAAAAACTGACCATTTTAGGCGCTTCAGAGAATAATTTAAAAAACCTGACTGTAGATATCCCGCTTGGAAAACTGGTCTGCATAACCGGGGTATCCGGCTCAGGAAAATCTACGTTGATGGTTGATATTTTGTACCAGGCGCTTGCAAAAGAATTGAATAAAGCCAACACCTATCCTGGAGAGTATAAACAAATCCTGGGTATGGAACACCTCGATAAAGTCATCAATATTGATCAATCCCCCATTGGAAGAACACCCCGGTCAAATCCAGGCACTTATACCGGGCTTTTTGATGAAATCAGAAAATTGTTTACAGAGTTACCCGAAAGTAAGATCCGTGGGTATAAATCCGGGCGTTTCTCGTTCAACGTACATGGTGGTCGTTGCGAAGCATGCCAGGGTCAGGGGCAGTTGCGTATCGAGATGCAGTTTTTACCCGATGTGTATGTGCCATGTGATGTCTGTCATGGAACCCGTTACAACCGTGAAACACTCCAGGTTCAATACAAAGGTAAATCAATTGCAGATGTTTTAGACACAACGGTTGAAGCAGGTTTAGAGTTCTTTTCTGCTTTTCCTTCAATTGTGAACAAATTACATACTATAAATGATGTCGGTTTGGGTTATATCCGACTTGGTCAAGCTGGAACCACTTTATCCGGTGGTGAAGCGCAAAGGGTCAAACTGGCACGTGAACTATCCAGGCGAGCTACCGGTCGAACTTTATATGTTTTAGATGAACCCTCAGTTGGCTTACATGCGGCAGATGTTCACAAGTTGATCGAAGTACTTCAGCGTCTTGTGGATGCAGGAAATTCCGTTTTGATTATCGAGCACAACCTGGATATCATCAAAGTAGCGGATTACATCATTGATCTTGGTCCAGAGGGTGGTGATCGCGGAGGAGAGTTGATCGCCTATGGCACACCCGAAGAAATTTGCCGCAATGAAGCATCTTATACAGGTCAATATTTACGCACTTACCTTGACGAAAACCACAATCACACCTGTGATAAGAGATAAAAAATCTTGTGATAGAATAAAAAAATCGAGATGAAAATAGTGGCTTATTTGTAAGCTTGCTTCGATATACCATTTAAACAAAGGAAATAGAAATGGCTGATAAAGATTCTCCACAGAGTGTGATTGATTCTTTTCACAAAAAACAGAAGGCAACGCCATTTATCATTGGCAGCCTGGCTGTAATTCTTGTGGTTGTAGGTGTGATTATCCTGGTCGTGTGGTTGGCAGGACCAGAACGACCTTCTATTGGATTATTGTCTTCAGCTACAGCAACTGTGACCGAAACAGCAACCCATACTCCTGTTACACCGACACTGACCGAAACGGTGACTCCAACTGAGACGCTCACTCCAACAATCACAGTCACCGAAACCCCGTCGGGTCCGTTTGAGTACACAGTTCAAGAAGACGACAATTGCTGGGATATTGCAAACACATTTGAAGTTGACCTGGCAGTGCTACAGGCAATCAATAATTTTGGTAACAACTGTCCGATCGTCCCTGGTGATGTCATTCTCATCCCTGCTCCAGGTCAGGCGCTGCCTACCGAAACACCCCTTCCAACCGGGTTGGCTGCCGGAACAAAAATTGAGTACACCATAAAAACAGGCGATACATTGGCTAGTATTGCCTCTACTTTCAACACAACGGTTGAAACCATTATGAAGGATAACAAGATTGCGGATGCTAACACGATTTATGTCGGTCAGGTACTCACTCTCCGGGTAAATCTCGTTACCCCCACAATTACTTTGGCTCCCAGTAAAACACCGGAAACCAGTCAGACCGCTACACCTTAAAAATATCCGTTCGTATTATTTGATAAAGATGAAAAACTTGGGTTGTTTACTGAAAATCGTAGACAACCCAAACAAGTTAATCTTTCATATAGAAAATAATCGAGATGAAGAACCAAAAAACATTCATATTCATTATGATGGTTTTATATGCACAACTGGTAGTTTCATGTTCTCCACCTGAAATCGATCGACAAGCTGAATTCGCCAACCAATTCAGTATTGGTGTTTGGGGACCAGTTGAAATTCAAGTCCCGGACACCTGGGAGGATGTGGAATCTACAATAGAAGTCACCATTGAGCCTGATGTTGATTTCAGTCAGAAATGGCAGGATTCTCAACTGTTTTTACGGTTTACAAAGCCTCTCAAGGTAGGTGAAACCTATCAAGTTAATTTCTCCAGGTCAAATGATGGTAGTGGTCAGAACGTTTCAAAACAGACCTGGGAATTTACACCACGCCCCGTTGAGCTGGTGTACCTCGTTCCGTTCGGCGACGGGGGAGAGATTTGGCGGGTTGACCCGGTGAGTGGGGATCAAACGCGGTTATCATCAACAGAGAACTCGGTACTGACATTTCATCCTGCGCCAGATGGAAATCACATCGTTTTTGCTGCTGGAAATGCTGAAAACGGATCGGATATCTGGGTAGTCAATCGTGATGGCTCGGAGACCACACTGGTTGTAAATTGTGGAGAAACCCGATGTACAAGCCCGGTATATTCTCCTGCTGGTGCATTATTGGCTTATATTGAAGGAGGAGTGAAGCCGGGTACCTCAGCCGATCGAAAAGCGAGGATCATTCTATGGGACACCCATTTAAACCAGCAAGTGGATGTATATGAGATAGATTCCTCTCCAGTTCTGAAAGAGCTTGCCTGGTCATCCAGTGGCGAATATTTAGGTTTTTTTGATGCAACGGCGATGAAAATAATGGTCCTGGCGGTTGAAACGGGAGAGGTGATTGAAGTTGCTTGCGAATCGAGTGAAATGGGTTACTGGTCTCCCCTTGAAGATACGATGTATCTCGCATGTCTAAAAATTAATTCCGGTGATACCTGCAAGGTAATTTACGAATATGATTTTCCAGCCGGTGAAATGGAGATTTCACCCGTTTATGAAATTTTGCAGAGAAAAGACTATTCACCACCTGCACAATCTTATGATGGTCGATGGATTGTACTGGGTGAACGCTGTGTTGAAGAGCGCCCGACAAAACAACTTTGGCTCATCGATCTGTTTACTTTTCGAGCTGAAAAAATCACTGAAAATGTTCGTTACCATTATTCCAATTATCGATGGGATCCAGGCAGTGAGAACCTGGTTGTGCAGCAATATGAGATGGGCTCCTCTTCATCCAAGCCGGCAATCCTTACCTGGAATAAGGAGACTCGAAGCCTGAATCTGCTGGTTGAAAATGCACACTCAGCCGTTTGGTTGCCTTAGTAACAGTGTTTCTAAGGCAACTCTGTATTTTATTTCGATTAAGCTGCTTTAGGATTGCTTTGAGAACAGGGATCCTGTCTGCTTAATGCAAAGTTTATTTCCTCTAACACCACCGGATCATCTTCTATCAAATACTGCGCTTCTAATGCGTGACGAGCATTCTGGTGATCGATTTTACCTAATGCCCAGGCTGCATGTGCTCGAAGAAGGGCATCGATCTCGTTTCTCAATATCTGTTGTAATGCGGTGATGTATACGGGATCTTTTGAATTTCCTGATGCACAAAGTATGTTTCTGAAAAAACCTGTGCGCTTTGCGCGCAGAATTGGGCTTTCCCGATATTTTCTTTTAAATTCGGTCTCTGAAAGGGATAATTCGGTTGAGATATCATCGCAGGAAAAACCTGGTTCGCGCTCCAACCACGGTGTTTCGAGAGCCAACTCGCTGTGGTTCCACGGGCATACCTGTTGACAGATGTCGCAGCCAAAAATCAGATTACCAGACATAGATCGCAGCGGACGAGGAATTTCTTTACGATTTTCTATGGTGAGATAAGAAATACAGCGGTGTACATCCATTGTTCTATCCCCATCTGAAAGACAACCAGTCGGGCAAGCATCAATACACCTGTGGCATTTACCACAATAATCGCCAACAAATGGGGGCGTAGGGGTCAGTTCCAACTCGGTGAGGATTTCTGCAATGAAAAAAAAGGAACCAAACTGGGGTGAAATCAGGCAGCCGTTTTTCCCGATCCATCCCAGACCTGCTTTTTGGGCAAGCGAGCGTTCCATGATTGGCGCAGAATCCGTAAAAACCTTCCAGGCAAAGTCTTTTCCAATGGTGGCATTTATTCGTTGAACTAACCCATTTAGAAAACCAGGAATAGTAATGTGATAATCTTTCACGCTTGCATAAGAGGCAATTTGCATACTGTTCAAGCTGTTTTTTACAGGCTTCATAGGATATGGGAGACCGAATACAAGTATACTTTTTGCGCCTGGCATTAGCATGCCAGGATTTTTTCTTTTTGCCAACGCGTCTTCACGGGCAAGGTAGTGCATTCCGGCGTTTTTACCTTCACCGGCCCATTTTTGGTACTGTTCAAATCCTGGAGGAATGCCCAGGTCGGTAATACCAAAAAGAGGTATCCCTGCTTTCCCCACTTCTGCCTGGATGACCTCTTCGATTGTCATGTGTGACCCATTTTTTGAGTGTTAATTGGTTACATTGAACACCAGGTTAGGCGATAAAATCACTGTGCCATCATCGTTGTATAATGCCCAATTTGACGAATAGGTTCCTGGTGATGAAGGGGCAACCATATCAATCACCAGGGTAACTGTACTCCCTACTGCCACGCCGGAAGGAATGTACATGAGTGTTACCGGAGTGCCGTTTTGAGTTTGCCCAGAAACACCGCTGACGAATTTCAGGTAAAATTTGGTGTTCCATGCACGTGTACCGGTGTTTTTGATGGTAAACACGATGTCGAAATCTGAGCCAGCACGGATGTATGCACCATCATTGGGTGTTTGTGAAGATAGTTCAGCTTGATCGATGTAATAGGTGGGCGTCCAGGTGGGATAGTTGACCTGTACAGTTCGAGTGGGGGTAAGGGAAGGAATTACCTCGGTGGCGGTGTAGGTTACCACGGGCAAGGTTTCAGTGGCTGTTGGTTCTTCTTGAACTTCCCCGATCATGGCTGTTTCAACGATGGGTGTTTGAGAAGGTTCCGCAGCTTTGGTTAAGGCAGCCTCGTAGGTGACTTGCGCCACTATGGTTTGCGCTACCTCTGTGCGTAGCAAGTTCATATCGGTCGTAGGTTCACTTGACTGCTCTGGGGTCTTCTGACCTGGAATACATGCTGAGAGCAAAGCAATAATTGTCAAGGTTACCATCCATATCAGGATATTTTTTTTCATAACACTCCTTATTGTTTCAATTAATCACCCGAAGTGGGCGTCTCAGAAGTTGCTGTGGGTTCGGTTGTGTAGGTGGGTGTAGGTGTTTGTGTGGGTATTGCAACACGAATGGAAATATAAAGCGGGTAGAAATTTTGACCGTTTTGATTGGTCAAAACCCAGTTGCTCTGAAATTCGCCTGTGTCAGCACCTGTAAGGAAATCAACTGTGATAGAAATCGTTTCACCGGGTGCGGCTGATTTTGGAAACGAATATTCGTTCGCCAAGCCTGCGCCAATTCGGTTTCCGCTAAAGAAGCGAATTTTATAATCGGTTGTCCAAGTCGTTTGCCCAACGTTTTTCACCTGCCATGTAACCTTAAAACTCTCTTTTGGTGCGTATGCCGTACCATCTTGGGGGGTTTGACTGACGAACTCCACACGGTCTGCTACAGATGGCTGAGTTGCAGCAGTAGTAGGCTGCGTCGTCCGGCTAGGCGACACGATGGTTTCTTGCAGAGCAGGCCCTGTGGGGAGGGGTGCAGTGGTTGCTGCCTGGGTTGGAGTCTGGGTGGTGGAAGGTTGTTTCTGTGCGTTTTGAGTCAGTTGAACTGCAACCGTTTGTGCTGCAGAAGTGTATACCGCGTTGGGATCCTTCGTTTCCTTAGCACTTTTTCCTAAATTACAGGAAGAGAGTAAGAGGATTGGAATTAAGAAAAGGTATGACCATTTTTTCATATCGATATTCCTGCTATATTATAAAACAGCCGGGGGTCACCCGGCGATTTTGTTCTTTCAAGTTGGGATGATTGGAAATCAGGGTGTGGCAGTGGGTAGTTTCACAATCAGCGTCACGTCCACATCACCGAAATTGTTTCCCTGATCATCTTTTAGTTTCCACCAGGAGTAATATTCACCTGCTGTGCCTGGTGTTTTCATGTCCACCATAATATTAATGGTCTCACCTGGTTTAACCTCGTGTTTAAAGTAATATCGACCTTCAGTGTAGCGACCTCCACCAATCCGGTCGCCTAAGAAGAATTCAACGGTGTACATCTCTGTCCAGGTTTCGGTGCCTGTATTTTTCACTGACCAGACCATGTCGAAGGTAACGCCAGGACCAACAACCGAACCATCGTCTGGATCCTGGTCAAGCAATTCAAACTGAGCTTTAGCACTAGGCGGGCGTGGCGATGCAGTGAATGTTGCTAAAACCACCGGGGTGGATGTGGAAACTGGTTGACCGGGCTGCCCTGATTGTGCAGGGTCGGTGGTTGCCTGTGCACCTTCCTGATTTTGCGTTTCCGGTGTGGCAGAAGGCTCTGGAGTGGGCATTTCTGTGTTTGTCGCCGAAGGATTCGCAAGGGCGGCTTGCGTCAGTTGAGCTTCTACTGTAATGGCAGCGGAGGTATAAATCATGTCCGGGTCCATAGTTGGTTCGGATGACTGCTGACCTTTACACGAAGAAAGCAACAGCAAGGAAAGAATGATGATGATCCCTGCCTTTATTTTATTTGATGTCATTATCGGATCCTCCATCTAATTTTTAACCATACTTACCTGGCAAATCCAGTTTCTCGAGAAACAACTGATTGCTCGGTTACCGGATTGTCCATTGGTATGGATAAATTGTCAAGGTTAATCAACAATATCTTTCTGATTATACCAGAATGAGAGGGTCTTACTTTCTCTAGTTCCCGCTTTCAAGCCATGTCTCAGGTTCTGGTGTTGGTGGGGGTTCAAAACTGAAGCCCTGGTTTCCTTTAAATTTGAGGAACGTGATTGCACCAGGGAAAATAATAGTCTGGCAATCATATTTTTGCTCAAGATAATCCAAAGAAATTTCATAATCTCCGGCTGGCAAATCACCAATAACCAGGTTTTCTTGATAATATTCATCTTTATGAACAGCCACAGAGCCATACGTGATGACTTCCCATTTCTGGTTGGTGTTCAAGGATCGGATTTTCACAACTTGTTCGGTCAGGAATGAACCGTTCGTATTCCTAAAATCGCCTGCCAACACTCCCCAACCTTGCGGAGGAGCGATCCAGAGTTCAGGGTTTCTTGTGGAATAGAAGCTGTTGTCTTCAATGCGGACTTCAAAATGCAAATGGGGTCCGGTGGTTTTGCCGGTGATACCGATTATGCCGAGTGGCGTGCCCGTTTCTACTTGTTGACCTAAGACTACGTCGATGCGGTTCATGTGCGCATAAATCGTGTATAGTTCCCTGCCATGATAACCGAAATCGTGTTTGATAGATACTGCTAAACCATAGGGATCATTGGGGTCGCTGTTTCCATAGAACAATCCGTATCCTGCCCAAACTACCTTACCGGAACCCGCTGCAATGACGGTGGTACCCAAAGGGGCAGGTATATCAATCCCGGTGTGAACAATATCGGTTCCAAAAAAAATACCTCCATACCGATAATTCGCAAGGGGCCAGTTAATTTTATCGGCTGCAACAGGGCGGGTGAAGTAAAAGTGGTCAAACGGGCTGAGCGCCCACGGAACTTCATACAATGGAGGACGCCAGAGCGAGACTGCTTCGCTGTTTGGAGTGGGGAAAGAAAATTCCAGGATTTCGTTGCCTGAAGATTCTGGGTTGGATAAGTGTGGGGTTTCGGAAGTTGAAATGACAACCGGCTGTTGGGTAGGGGATATCGTTGTGATGACCGTTGCTGATGGACTGGCAGCCATTTCGACTATTGAAGAAAGCGTGGACGGTTCTTTATTCCCGTCTACACTACAGGAGGTGAGTAGAAAAGTCCCCAACAAAAACAAACAAAAAAATCGGGTTACGTGGTGGTTCATGGTGTAGAAGTCGAGGAAGGTTTAGGCGTATTGGTATGCGTTGGCGTTCGGGTTGGTCGGGAGGTTGGAGAGCTGGTTTGTGTGGTGGTTGGTGTCTGAGTTTTTGTTGGAATGCGCGTAGCCGTAGAGAGCGCTTCAACTGGATAAACTTGCTGCATGGCTGAGAACCAATCCAAATTGGTCTTGTATATGTATTGGTTGAACAGGGCTGCCGAGAAATAGGTGCGCCAATTGGTTAATGCGGGCAGCCTGTTCCAACCATACTGGCGGGCAATTTCTGTGAAGTCTACCCAATAGCCGGCAGGGGTATCTGCATAATCACCCCCGTTTTCGTAGCTTTGCGGATTACCTGAATAACGGGCATTAAAATCCCACGTCTGCGACTTGATTGGCATTCCCTGTGAACCGTCTTGATATCGAGTTTTGAGGTACAAACGCCAGTAAATGCTGCCTGCGTATTCCTCCCTGACCACACACATCCATCCTCCAAATAATGGCATTGGATTGACTGATATGGCTCTGCCGGTATAAAGCCAGCTTTGCTGCAATCCCGGAGAAGGCGGTTCAGTCAATGGCAGGTAAGCATTTTCAAGATGATCGAGAAAATTCCAACCAATTTTTTGGTGCACTTGTTCTCGAAGGCTGACGAAAGGTCCAACCGCGGGGGACACTAAAAATGGATTGGGTGCCGATATTCCCTCTAATTGAATCAGATTTAAGCTAGTAGATGAATCGACCAGGTCGGTATCCTGAGCAGAGGATAAAGGATATTCGACATTGATGGATGGGTTATTGGTCAACCATTGTTGCAGAGCGGTCGATATATTCCACGATATACTTTGCGTCGCACCGGGAAGAATGACGATCGGATAGAGGATTTTTCCAGTGATGCTTGAAAATACAGTTAAAAACTCTGAATTGGGGGTTTCGTTTACCACCAGTAACATGCTCCCATCTGGACTGAACACCGGCTGAGAGCCGGGGGCAATAATTCTACTGGTCTTGTCAATGAGCGAGTAGATTACGATTTGCTCAAGCCCATCCCGAAGAGTAGACCAGGCAATTTGATCTCCATTAGGCGACCAAGCTGGTGCATGGTCTTGGGCATCTGGTTGATTGCTGATATTTGTGAAACGGTTTTCAGAGGAATCTAAATCGGCTAACCATATTTCCTGGTCACCAGTGCGGTCCGAAACGAATAAAATTGAACGTCCTTCGGGTGACCATGCAGGTGAATGGTCAGCGGCTTGGTCTTCAGTCAATCTGATCGGATCTTGAGGGTTGATGGTTGAAACGATCTGTAATTCCAGATTGTCATCCAGGTAACTTTCAATCACAATCCAATTTCCATCGGGTGACCAGGTAGGTTGGGCATCGTATGTTGGGGTATCGGTAATTTTTTCCAGTTGGTCAGAAACGATATCCCACACGTAAATATCCCAGAACCCGGCTCGGTTTGAGCTGAATGCCAACCGGCTGCCATCCGGACTGAAAGCCGGGCTGATATCGTCATAGTCCTCATTAGTAATGCGAACGGTCGAAAAGGTTTCAGGAGAAAAAGTAAACAAGTGGTAGAAATCACCATCCATCATTGAGAAGATCGCAGATGCGGTGTGTTTCTCAGTCGTTGTGGGCTTCACAACCTCATCTTCCCGGGTAGAATCAACCGATGGCGTAGGGCTTATTTGAGCGTTTTCAGAAGGAGATATTTCAACCTGTTCAACGGACGGAGTGTCAGTTTGCCTCTTCTGTAAAAATGTGGGTAGCCATCCCTGGGAACTGGTAATGAAAAAAGCCGTCGGGAAAAGAATGAGTAATAGGATGAGGATTAATACAAGCCTGCGCTTGTTGAAGATAATAGGTTTGTTCATCGATTTTGTTTGAACTATTCATCAAGACTTCAACTTATTATACACACCAAAATAGTGGGAAAATCGCCAGGCTGGTTTACATTTTTGTTGAGTAGAAAAAATCGGTTTTTCAAGATTTGTTATATCTGGATGGGTCTGGAAATTCGCTATGGTATAATTTTGGAATTAGAGCATATCAGGGAATTGTATATTCAGTTCATTATGAGTAAAAATTTGTTAAGAAAAGCCTATCCTACGATTTTTTCCAGGAATGTTACGAATGGGGAATAGACGGGGAATTAAAGCCGACTTGAGCAAGGTTGAGCGTTATAAAAACATTTTTGATCAGGGCTTTCTAAATCTATCTTTTATAACCTTGGTAATCATAACCCATCTCGGCGGTTTGTTATTTACCATTTTACTATTGGGTGTTTCTGCTTATTCAATTATGAAACCTCCAATCCACTTGCCTGTCGAAGCCGTTATTCCGCGTTTTGAGATCAAAATTGAAAAGCCTGAAATTCCTGCTTTTATCTCCAACATTTTTAAACGTGAAGAAACCCCTCGTGATGAAGAGGTAATGAACACGCGCGAGGCAGTTTCGACAAGCACACCAACCGAGCCTTACAGCGATAGCAAAACAGAAGATGAAAGCAGTTTCCCAGCCGAAGTTCCTCCTTTTCCGACATTCGTATCGCCCACACACGAACCAACTGCAACACTAACCCCAACAGTAGTCGTTTCCAGCCTGGAGTATGCCCCTGAAGCTTTATGTTCACCCATCGAAGGCATTGAAATGTATGAACTGCAATCGATCATTTCTCAGGAATACAACGTGCCTAACCAATTCTCGGATTCGGGGCATCATGGGGTTGATTTTGGGTCATACAATTTTCGAGAACAATACCTGTTCGGGATCTATATTAAAGCCATGTTGGCAGGGAAAGTTGCTGGAGTGGTTAATAATCGTTTCCCGTTGGGGAACGCCATTATCTTAGAGACCACGTATGAGGAATTACCCGAATCCCTGAGAGAGATTATCGATATTGAACCGGGGCAATCACTTTACCATCTCTACGGTCATTTGATGGATGATCCAGACATTGTAATAGGTACCAGGTTTAATTGTGGCGACCCAATCAATCGACTTGGTGCAAGCCAGACTGCTGAAGCACATTTGCATCTTGAAACGCGAGTGGGGCGGAGCGGGTTAGTAACCGACAGTATGGCTTTTTACGACACTTCAGCAACAGAAGAAGAACAGGAAGAATATTTATGGTGGCGGACCAGTGGTGACCTGGTTCCGTTCGATCCGATGGATATCTTCCTCAACTTCCGCTATCAATAAAACTGCAGTTGGGGTAAACTTATTACCGGAGCGAATTATGGCAAACCGAACTACGGAAATCTCTCGTTATTTGATGATTGCCTTTGTATTAACCACCGTTGTCCTTTGTGTCAGCGTTGTCTTTGGCGGTTTCACGATGGTTTCTGCCGGGATTTACAATGCGATTTCACGGATGACTCCAGGCGAACAATTGGCATTAGAAGAAACCCCAGCGTTGGAAGAAGTAGATTCTACGTCAACCAAATCTCCTTCTGAAAGCATGTCTGAAGAGGAAATGGTTACCGATACAGCACAACCAACGAATACCGCGTTTGTTGTTGAGGACAAACCCACCACAACCCCGACTATCACCCTTGCGCCAACCAATACTCCACAACCCACTGCTACGATTACTTTCACGCCCTCGCCCACTGTTACCCAAATCCCAGCGACATTAGACCCCACATCAGTGGCTTACCCCATGTTTTCTGAGGTGCAAAGCCTGCTTAAGAGCGGGGTAATCAGCACAGATAATGGCGCTTTCTTCATCGTAGATGACTTTGAAAGTAACTGGGCTCAAACAGATAGCTATCAAAAGACATATACCGGTTATGATTTCACCGACTTTGTTTTTCGTGCTGACCTGACCTGGCAAGTAGCAGTTCCGTACCAGGGAGCAGATTCAGGCTGCGGAATCATTTTC
>CAYRRA010000111.1:9636-14957 GCA_964426355.1 uncultured Anaerolineaceae bacterium | reverse complement strand
CGCTACTAAAGTCAAACCAGAGTCCGTCGGGCTCTGGTTTTTCGTTAGCCCGGCGTACTGCGGTTGAGATTTTCTCATAAATGGTGGATTTTTAATGAACCGCAGTTCGCCGAGTACGTCAAAAACCAAAGTTTCATTTTCTTTTGCCATGTGTGGGTGATGTTTCGATCCTTTGCTGGAGGCTTGCAGGTTGAGTATAAATCCCACAACCCTACAAAGGAAATCTCTGCTCTAAAGTTTCAAAAACATCCCGTTGAAACAATGTCCCATTAAAAAAAAAGGCTATCCCCAAAGTTGGAGATAGCCTTTTTTTATTCAAAAGTTGGTTTCGGTTTAGTACATGCCTGGTTGTGGGGCGGGCGCCGGCGGCTCTTTCTCGGGGATATCGGTAATCAATGCTTCGGTGGTCAGAATCATGGCTGCGATGGAGGTTGCATTTTCCAGTGCACCGCGGGTTACTTTAGCGGGGTCAATCACGCCACCTTTCACCATGTCCATGTACTCATCGTTGATGACATTGTAGCCGATTTGTTTGTTCTTCTTGGCTTTCTGTTCCTGGCGAACGTTCTCGATGATGACGGAGCCTTCTTTTCCGGCATTCTCGGTGATCTTGCGCATGGGAACTTCGAGCGCTTTGTAGACGATGTTTACACCAATCTGCTCGTCTTCATTTTCCATCTTCAGGTCTTTGAGGGCTTCCATCGCATTGATGAGTGCCACACCACCGCCGGGTACGATACCTTCTTCAACGGCTGCACGGGTTGCTGAAAGGGCATCTTCCACGCGATGTTTCTTTTCTTTCAACTCGGTCTCGGTGGCTGCACCAACACGGATGATAGCAACACCGCCGGACAGCTTGGCAAGCCGTTCCTGGAGTTTTTCGCGATCGTAATCGCTGGTGGTTTTCTCAATCTCAACGCGGATCTGCTCGATGCGACCTTTGATTGCCTGTTCATCGCCTTTGCCGCCGATGACGGTGGTGTTATCTTTGTCGGCAACGATTTTCTCAGCGCGACCGAGGTCTTCCACACGGGTGGTATCCAGTTTTTGACCGGTTTCTTCAGAAATCACAGTTGCACCGGTGAGGATGGCAATATCTTGCAGCATCGCTTTGCGGCGGTCGCCAAAGCCAGGGGCTTTCACGGCTAAAACGTTGACCATACCGCGCAGTTTGTTAAGCACCAGGGTTGCCAGGGCTTCGCCGTCGATATCTTCTGCGATGATGACCAGGTCGCGTTTGCCGATCTGCACGAGTTTTTCAAGAATGGGGACGATATCGGTTGCAGCAGAAATCTTCTTGTCATGGATCAACAGGTAGGGCTCTTCAATAACAGCTTCCATCGTATCAGCGTTAGTGATGAAGTAAGCCGAGATATAGCCGCGGTCGAACTGCATACCTTCGACATATTCCTGTTCAAATTCCAAGCCTTTTGATTCTTCAACGGTGATGACGCCATCTTTACCCACTTTGTCCATCACTTCGGCGATTAACTCACCGATGGTGCGGTCTTGGGCAGAGATAGATGCGACATTACCGATATCTTCTTTGGTGGTGATTTCGATGGACTGGTCTTTGATGCCATCGGAAACGAGTTTGGTGGCTGCTTCGATGCCACGTTTGAGCAGCATGGGGTTTGCGCCAGCAGACAGGGTTTTGAGACCCTCGGTAACAATGGCGTGTGCCAACACGGTGGAGGTTGTAGTGCCATCGCCAGCGATATCATTTGTTTTGGTGGCTGCTTCTTTCAAAAGTTGAGCGCCCATGTTCTCAAAGGGGTCTTCCAGCTCAATCTCTTTGGCAACGGTCACGCCATCGTGGGTGATGGTGGGTGAACCAAATTTGCGGTCAATAGCTACATTGCGACCTTTGGGTCCTAATGTGGTTGCCACAGCGGTTGCAACAATATCAATGCCGTTCTTTAACTTTCGGCGTGCTTCTTCGGAAAAAACCAATTGTTTTGCTGCCATATTTAAATACTCCTAACTTAAAAAGGTTTATCTTTTTTGATGGGTGGTAATTACTCAACAATTGCCAGCAAGTCGCTTTCGCGCAGGATCAAAATTTTCTTGCCGTCAACTTTGATCTCGGTTCCTGAATATTTGGCAAACAATACGGTATCATTCACTTTGACGTCCAGGGGGATTCTCTTTCCATCTTCATCCCGATCACCCGGTCCAATTGCAAGGACTTTACCCTTTTGGGGTTTTTCTTTTGCAGTTTCTGGCAGGACGATGCCGCCGATTGTAACCTCTTCTTGTTCAATGGGTTCAACAACAACCCGATTCCCTAATGGTTTTAGGTTCATGTGGTTAAAACCTCCTTGTGAAGATAATTTCGGATTATTTAGCACTCGATTTATTTGAGTGCTAAATCAAACTAAATGATACCTATCTTTTTCCGATAAGTCAAGAGTTTAAATTACCTTCTTATAAAATTCTGATATGGAAATAAGGGTTTATGGGGTAATACCAAAGGATGCGCAGATATCAAGGCTGGGTTCTATGATGGACATGACGATGGCATCGTCGTTGAAACCAATGCGCACCAGGTCCAGCACTTGCACGGCTTCAGTGCAGTAATCCTTATAAGGGCGGTGCATGGCAGCCAGGACAGAGCCGTAGGTGTAGTAATAGACTACTGTGTTGCTGGTGAGTGGCATTCCTTCAATCGGGATAGCTGGATCCGTTTCTTCATTGCAAAGCCTCACGGCACAGCTTTCTTCAGCGGTGCAGCCGCGTACAGCGCATTTGAGAGCTTCGATTGCGCCTTCATAATTCCTGCCTTTGTGATACACCACACCCAGTTGTCCGTACACGTCCGGACTGTAAGGGTTAATTTGCACTGCCCGGCGCATGTTTAAGGCAGCAACAAAAAATTCGCCTAGCTGGCTGTATGTCTTGCCAATCGCCAGGTATGGTAGTGGGTCTTCAACTAAAAGCTGCTGGTTGATGATGGCTGCTTTTTCAAAATACTCCAACGCGATGGGGTAATAAGGTGATGTGATGGTGTTATCTCGTTGGGCGAGGACACGGTAATTTAGACCAATACGGATATGCAGGTAAGTAAAATTGGGCATGATTTCTAATGCTTTCTTGTATGCCTCAATTGCGCCCGTGTAATCTGCCAGCGTTTCTTTTACAAATCCATGTATGCGGTGTACATCCATTAAGCCCGGGTCTTTTTCCACCGCCTGCTCGACATATTGTTCGGCTTGTAGCCATTTTTGCTGGTCAATCAGGATTTCAGCGTAATAAGCCAGGGCGAGTGAATTTTGGTTGTCCAGTTGCAGCGCCTGTACGGCTTCTTGTTCGGCAGAGGTACGTAAATTGCTTGCCTGCTCCTCTCCCACCAGCGCCGGCTGAGCCAGCCAGTCGAGCACAAATGCACGTACCGCATGTGCTGTGCTGTCGTTAGGAGCCAGCTCAACTGCGCGGTCGGCAGCATCCAGCGCTTCTTGCAGGCGCTCATGCTGTTCAGCATCTGTCGTAAGTAAAGCGGATGAATAGGTGCGGATGCGCGCCAGTTCATACCAGAGATGATAGTTACTGGGATCGAGAACGGTGGAAAGTTCATAGATGCGGATAGCTTCGCTCAAGTTGCCTGCCAGAAACTGCGTTTCACCTTCAAGGACATAAGAAGCTGATGCACGGGTGGGAATCGGTGTGGGTTCAAAAGGGGATGCAATCTGCTTCTGGTTGAGGGCTTGCAGGACAAACATGCTGATGACCAATAAGATCAAAAGAATCAACACGCGTGTCGGGTTGGAACGAGCCCTACCTTTTCGGAATTCGAGCTGTTTACCAGTGAGGTTCATTCTCCAGCCTGTGTCGGTTGCACTGTCGGTGTGGAAGTTGGGAGTGCCAGTGGCGTGGGTGTGGCGGTAGGAGGATTGACAGAAAATTCTCTACAGATTTCGATCATCGCTTTGGCATTGTATGTTGCATATTCATCATCCTGCACTCCATTGAGGAGCATTTCTGCAATTTGTAATGCATCATTACAGTTTGCCATTCTTGCAAGCGATAAACCGAACAACTGATAGTATTCCGAGATTCTCCCGTAGTCCAACGGAAGACCTTCAACTATCTCGCCATTGCTATTATACCCACCTTGTATCGTGAGCCTGAAAGCATCAACGGCTTTGTCGTATTGACCGTTGCGGTAAAACATGGTGCCCAGAGTACCGTAACGGTAAGGGTTGAGAGGGTCGTCGTTTACGGCTTGCTCGGCATATTGGATGGCTTTTGCCAGTTCTCCGACAGTTAGATATGTACGGGCGATGTAGGTATCCGGAAGCGGGTCTTTGGGGTTCAGCGCGTTAGCGCGGTTGAATGATTCTACAGCTTTGTTGTAGAGAGTCAGGTAATTATACACACGCCCTAATGCAAGATGCAAATCGGCAATATTGGGATTGATACTGATAGCGGCTTCGAACTCTGTGGCAGCTTCTTCGTAGTTGCCGGTGAGTTCCAGCACAATCCCGCGCGCGCGCCGTGTTTCGAGTGCATTGGGACGTAATTGCATCGCTGTGCGAGAATTTTCAACCGCCGAGTCCAGCGTGCCAATGTCATCTTGTCCGTTCTGGATGCGTAATACCAACACCTCTGCCAGATAGGCATAAGCGCTGTAGTTGTTGGGATCCAACTCGATGGCGCGATTCAGTGCACCTTCACCGTCCAGGTAATCGCCCTGGAGACCTAACGCCCAGCCGCGCAGGGCGTGTGCCATTGAATTATTGGGGTTAATCAGCAATGCGTTTTCAGCGTTTTCAATGGCAGCGTCATAGCGTGCGTTATAGATCAGCAGACGTGAGAGGGTAATGTAATTGGATGCGTTCTTTGGGTCAGCTCGGATGGCTTCGGAATAGGCATCGATCGCCAGCGAGATTTTTCCTTCCGCCAGCAGGTTTTCGGCATCTGTGACGTAGGATTCCGGTGATCTTGTTGCAGTAGGCGTGGGGATAAAGAGCGGCGGTGTCGCAGGAACAATCACCTGGTTGACATATACCACTGCACCGATCAGTACTAATAAAAACAGGATGCGCCAGGGGTTAGTACGCTTGCGCTTTTTCAACATGGACCATTGACTACCTTTTAAATACATATTTTCATCTTACATGATGATGAAAATAACGTCAAGAGATGCTTTCTTGTTATAATGACGGGGTGTTGGTGATGTTGTTCCGGGTTTCCAGAATGAGGATCATGCAACACTGCGGCTGATGTGCCATATAGGAAGACACATGCACACTTTTTCTGTTCCATCCTTGCTAGATTTTTCAACTGATGACTTGACACGGCTTGAGGCATGGATTCCCGCC
>CAYRRA010000111.1:0-9626 GCA_964426355.1 uncultured Anaerolineaceae bacterium | reverse complement strand
AAATGCGTTGCGATCACAGGGAGCAGCGGTGGCATTGGCTCAGGTCTTGCCCATCGATTTGCCGAGGCGGGAGCCAACCTGGTCTTGCATTATTACCAAAACCAGGAAGCAGCAAGGCAATTGCTGGAGGAACTCAATGGGTTTCGAGCCAATGCAGTGCTCTTTGAGGGTGACCTGACCCGGCAAGCAGACGCCGATGCGTTCGTTCAGTGTGCAGTAGACCGGTTTGGTCGCTTGGATGTACTGGTGAACAATGCAGGTATCTATCCGGTGCATCCGGTTTTGGAGATACCGCTGGAGGCATGGCAAAAAGTATTGGATGCCAACCTGACCAGCACATTCCTTTGCACCCAGGCGGCAGCACGCCAGATGATTAAGCAGGGCGATGGTGGTGCGATTGTGAATATCTCCTCCATCGAAGCCCAGAACCCAACCCCTCTACACGCGCATTACTGCGCTGCAAAAGCCGCCGTGGATCAATTTAGCCGAACCGCCGCCAACGAGCTGGGGAAGTACGGCATACGTGTGAATGTCGTCTCTCCCGGTTTAATCTGGCGAGAGGGCATAGAAGCAGCCTGGTCTGAAGGGGTTGACCGCTGGATGAAGGTGGTTCCGTTGAGGCGAATGGGGATACCGGAGGATGTGGCGGACGCCTGTCTATTTTTAGCTTCACCGGCTGCGCGCTGGATCAGCGGTGCCAATTTGAGCGTGGACGGTGGTATGTTGACCGTACAAGCCTATTGAAAGAGACCAGGATATGAAACACTATCGCCCGGAAATAGAAGCATTGATTAAAAGGTTTGACTTAGCACCATTGCCAGTGGAAGGTGGTTTGTTTGTGCGCACCTACTGCAGCGATGAAATGATACCGTCTGAGGTGTTTCCACAGCGGCGGTCACAAAAGGCGCGCGCACTGAGTAGCACAATACTTTTTCTGTTGACAGATGACCCCGATTGCTTCTCTGCATTGCACTGGTTGCCCAGCGATGAAATTTACCATTTCTACCTGGGGGACCCGGTGGGGATGCTGCTGCTCTACCCTGATGGCGAGAGCAGCAGGGTGACCCTGGGACAGGATATTCTGCACAAGCAGAAGATTCAGCATATTATTCCACGCGGCGTGATCCAGGGCGCGCATCTGTTGGCGGGTGGGCGGTTTGCGTTGATGGGCACCAGCATGGCGCCTGCATTTGATGAAAGCGATTATCACGGGTGCGAGCGCGAAATATTGCTTGAAAAATATCCATCAGAAGCCGATTGGATTATCCGGCTGACCCGCACAGGCAGTTCGACGGAGATGATTTAAATTGCGAAGAACAGACAGAGGTTATGCACGATGATGCGTTTTGATGTCTTTACTTTACTGCCTGAAGTGATTTTTCCATATCTGAATGCCAGTATCCTGCATCGGGCAGCAGAGAATGGTTTGATCGAGGTGGGCGTTCATAACATCCGTGATTGGGCAACGGATAAGCATCACGTAACCGATGATACACCCTATGCTGGTGGTGGAGGGATGGTGATGAAACCGGAGCCCATCTTTGCTGCTGTGGAAGATATATTGGGTGCACCGCCACAGTGCCCGCTGATCTTGCTGACGCCGCAGGGAAGGCGTTTTGACCAGCGAATTGCCACCGAACTGGCAGGCTATGAGCACATTGGCTTGCTGTGCGGACGGTATGAAGGGGTGGATGAACGCGTGCGGGTTCACCTGGTCAGCCACGAAATTTCAGTCGGTGATTTTGTGGTCACGGGCGGCGAATTGCCAGCGTTGATGGTTATCGATGCTGTGACGCGCTTAATCCCCGGCGCACTGGGTGATCCGGATGGTGCGCAGGATGATTCACACGCAATGGGTTTGTTGGAGTACCCGCATTATACCCGACCGGCTGTTTTTCGCGGATGGCAGGTGCCAGAAGTGTTGCTTTCAGGAAACCATGCGGAGATTGCCCGCTGGCGCAGGCAGCAGGCTTTGCTGCGCACTCTGCAGCGCCGCCCGGATATGTTAAAGGAAGACAAGTTGAGCGATGAGGACAATCGTTTTCTGAAAAGCCTGGCAGAAGATGGCGAATAGACCTGTGCTTTTCTTAACTTATTCAATCAAATTGCCACGCTTCGCAGCTCATACTGGAATTAATAGTGGTATTCTGTGTGCCTTTTTTGAAGAGAAAGGCTAAAATTAACTAATGAGATCCACTGTGCGAGATCAACCCATACGTATTAAACCTCCTTTTTTACTCAGTCATGCTGAAGAATAGGTTTTTTTGTAACACGAGGTTATCCAATCTTCAATACTCATCGAGGGCTTAGACATGAAAAAGTTCAATTACGGCAAGATTTTTATCCTGGGTTTTGGTTTCTTTGGTGTCAGCGTCATTTGGAGTATTTATAATGCTTTTGTCCCGCTTTTCCTTGACGGGAAGTTTGGTCTTTCGGCTGGCTGGATTGGTTTCTTTATGACGTTGGACAACTTTGCCGGGCTGTTCATTCAGCCTCCGGTTGGCGCATGGTCAGACCGATTACGCACCCCATTGGGTCGGCGTATTCCTTTCATTTTGGTGGGCGCACCTATTGGGGCGATTGCCTTTGGTTTTATTCCACTGGCATCTATCTTGCCGTTGTTCGTTGTTTGCACCAGTACTCTTTTGTTGAGTATGGCTTTCTGGCGCACACCGGTTGTCGCATTGATGCCCGATGTGACGCCCTCGCGGTATCGTTCACAGGCAAACGGCATCATCAACTTTATGGGCGGTCTTGGGGCATTGGTTTCTTTCTTCATCGGTTCAAAACTATTTGCTATGAACCAGGCTTTCCCTTTCTGGATGGGTTCTGCTTTGGTGATTCTGTCTTCTCTGATGGTCATTCTCTTTGTGAAAGAACCGAAGGAATTTATCGATGAGCCCAAGGAGAAGACTCCCGGTTTGATCGAAAGTTTGAAGATGATTTGGCAGGAAAAGGAAAGCAGTTCAAAGCGCGTGCTGCTGGCAATTTTGTTCTGGTTTATCAGTTATAACGCCATTGATGCTTTCTTTACATTGTATGGCGTCAAGCACCTGGGTTTGAGTGAGAGCGAAAGTGCATTTCAACTGACCTTTATCTCGCTGCTCTTCCTCATCTTTGCACTTCCCTCCGGTTTTATTGGGGCGCGTATCGGCAGAAAGGCGACGATCCTCACCGGTATTCTTTTGTTGGGTTCAATGATTGTTTTACTGGGCATCATCCCGGTTGAGAACCTGACCACGATTATTACAACCGTACCCTTGATTGGTAATATTCGTCTGGTGAGCACTTTGCTGATGGTGGCTGGCATTGGTTGGGCGTTGATTAATATCAATTCACTGCCAATGGTGGTAGATATGACCGAAGACGCGCGCATTGGCACCTATACCGGGTTGTACTATTTTGCATCCACCCTGGCTGCGATCATTGGTCCGAATGTTTTTGGCTGGATTGTGCAGTTGGGTGGCAATAATTACAACCTGCTGATGGTATTTAGCCCGATCTTCATGCTGGTGGCATTTATCATGATGCTGGGTATTCGCCGCGGTGAGGCGAAAAGCGTAGATAACTAAAAGCTTTTGACCTATCACAAGCGGAGGAACTGTGCAAGGTTCCTCCGCCTTTGTTTTAATCATGATGATTATCAGTCGCAACCTCCGCGGGGGATTTACGTAGATATCTATGAGAGAAAGCTTTTGTTTACAACCCAACCTGCCGTTCTGGCTTATCTATCCGTGGTATGATATTTGTCACAATTGGAATGGTCGGTTGACTAAATCGACCGGATGGGTCTTGACGAGGACGGGGTGTTTTTATACAATTAGTACAATAATACAATTGGTACAATAGTTACAATCATACAATACGTAATTTTTTTATTTTACGGATGTATAGACCAATATAAAGATAGAGGAAGAAAAAATGGCAACGATTGAAGTGAGAAACATAACAAAAACATTCAATACCACCAAAGCAGTGGATGGCGTTTCCTTCGAAGTGGAACCGGGTGAGATTTTTGGTCTTTTGGGACCCAATGGTGCAGGAAAAACCACTTCTATTCGCATGGTTTTAGACCTGTTCAAACCCGACTCAGGAGAAATTTTGATCCTCGGTGGTGAGATGACCGAAGAGAAGAAGAACCGCATCGGGTATCTGCCGGAAGAGCGCGGTCTTTACCAGGATATCACATTGGAAAAGTGCCTGGTTTACCTGGCAACGCTGAAAGGACTTTCTAAAGAAGAAGCCAACCACCGCCTCGACGGTTTCCTGGAGCGGTTTGAATTGAGCGAGCATCGCAAGAAAAAGGTGAAAGAATTAAGCAAGGGTATGCAGCAAAAAGCGCAACTGATCGCAACCCTGATCCATAAACCGGAACTGGTGATTGTGGATGAGCCCTTCAGCGCGCTTGACCCGGTCAATACGCAAATGGTAAAGGATTTGCTCAACGATGAACGCTCAAAAGGTCGCTCGATTGTGATGTGTACGCATCAGATGCATCAGGTGGAAGCGCTTTGCGACCGGCTGGTTCTGATTGACCAGGGGAAAAGCGTGCTGTATGGTGATATTAACGATATCCGCCGCCAGTATGCCCGCCCGGAGGTAGAAGTGAGAACTCTACAACCGCTACCAGCATCACTACCCGGTGTTGAAGAAATCAAGCCGCACAATGGCGGGGCACGGCTTGCTCTTTCTGACGGTACTCAACCGCAAGACGTGCTGCACAGTCTGATCGGTGCAGGGCTGACGTTGGAGCAGTTTGAGATTGCAATGCCAACGCTGGATGAAATTTTCATCGAGGTGGTCAAAGGGAAAGGGCAAAACTATGGGTAAGTTTTGGCTTGTTTGCGTGCATGAATATTTACGCCATGTGCTGCGGAAACGTTTCATTTTTGCCTTGCTGAGTCTTCCGCTGGTGGTGGTGGCGATTGCAGTAATTGCAGGTATTTCAATCCTCTCCGAGGTTGATTCAAAGCCGGCGGGTGTGGTTGACCCATCAGGGTGGTTAAAGGAAACCAGCAGTATGGAACAGGAGCAAGGCGAGGATATCTTCTCGCGTGCGACTTTGCTCATGTTTGCTGACGAAGGCGCTGCGCGTACAGCGTTGAGCGCCAAAGAGATCCAGGCGTTTTATGTAATCGGACCGGATTATCCCCAAACCGGTATCGTTCGGCAGGTATCCTCTGAAGAACCCGGTGAGAATGTGGAGGAGGCACTGAAGAATTTATTGCGCAGGAACCTGCTGATAGGTGTTGAACAACCCGTCGCAATCCGTATTATTGAGGGCAGTGATATATTGGTGCGTTCAGCAACTGATCAACGCGAAATCGATTCAACGCGCTGGTTTAATCTGGTGTTGCCGATCTTAACAGGTGTGATTTTCATCCTGGTCATTAATATGAGCGGCGGTTATTTGTTGCAAGCCGTTGTTGAGGAAAAAGAAAACCGGACGATGGAAATTGTAGTCACTTCTGTATCGGCGCAGCAGTTGATGGCGGGGAAAATTATCGGCAACTTGAGCGTGGGTTTGACCCAAATGCTGGTCTGGGCGTTGTTCCCTATCCTGGCGTTTGTTTTATTGAAAGACAGGATACCTTTCCTTCAGGCGGTTCAATTTGACCCGCAGTTCCTCTGGCTGTCTTTGGTCACTTTGCTGTTGGCGTTTGTGATGATTTCCGCTTTGATGGCGATGGTAGGTGCAACAGCGACCGAAGCACGTGAAGCCCAGCAGGTGGCTGGTATTTTCACGTTACCGTTGGTTATACCGTACTGGTTTACTTCGCAGATTATGATGAACCCGGATGGTGTATTTTCCACGATATTGAGTATCGTTCCGTTTACTTCGCCGCTTTCTCTGCCATTACGGGCTGCCTTCGCCCATATTCCTGAGTGGCAGGTAGCTTTATCGCTGGTGCTTTTGTTTGTCTCAGCTTTGCTGGCGATGTGGTTGGCTGGGCGCGCATTCAGAATGGGCTTGCTGCGTTACGGAAAGCGTTTGAAATTGAAAGAGTTATTTGGCAGTAAAAGGTAGACGACGATGAAAAATATAATGACAATCCTAAAACACGAATTCATTACCATTGTCAGCAGGCGTTCATTTTTGATTACATTGTTTTTGCTGCCGTTGATATCGATTGGTGTGTTTCTGTTTACAAATTACATGAACCGCGATCAAGGCGGCAACTCGATTGCACAATTTTTTGCGCCAGAACAGGAAGCCACGATTGATGGTTATATCGATCAGAGCAGCTTGATACAAGCTCTGCCTGGTAATTACGAAGAAATCCTTTTGCCGTTTAGCAGTGAGGCAGAAGCAGAAAAGGCTTTACAGCAGGGCGATATCATTGGGTATTATGTGATCCCCGCAGATTATCTGGAGACAGGCAGTTTGCTCTATGTCCAGAGAGAGTATAGACCTTTTTCAGGGCTGGATAGCTCTGAGGTGATGGAATATGTGCTCAATTACAACCTTCTCGGGCAGGACCAATCACTGGCTGACCGGATTGAGGTGCCATTTGAATTGGAGCGCGTATCACTAACCGGGCAGGAAGAGCGCAATCCAAACGATGCCATGAGCTTTTTTGTTCCATACATCGTTACATTCCTGTTCTACATGGTGATCTTCGGATCAGCCAGCCTGATGTTGAACAGCATTACCAGCGAAAAAGAGAACCGGGTGATGGAAGTTCTAATGACATCCATTTCTCCAATGGAAATGTTGACCGGGAAGATGATTGCATTGGGTCTCGTCGGGCTGTTGCAAACGATGGTTTGGAGCAGCACCGGGTTATTGATTTTGAAGATCAGTGGAAACTCGGTTCCAGCCGGGTTCCATCTGGATGCCAGCATCCTTTTGTGGGGTGCGCTCTTCTTCATCCTCGGATATGCGGTCTTTGCCAGTTTCATGGCTGGGGCAGGCGCGTTGGTGCCCAACCTGCGCGAAGCCTCGCAGGCAACCATGGTTGTGTTGATCCCTCTGTTGATCCCGTTGATGCTGATCTCGTCGATGATCAATCGCCCGAACAGTTTATTGGTGACTATTCTGAGCCTGTTCCCGCTGACTTCGCCTGTTGCCATGATGACCCGTCTTTCGGCAACCACAGTACCTTTTTGGCAAATTTTGGTTGCCCTCGGTTTGCTGGTTTTGACAGCTTATTTTGTGATACGCGGCGTTGCCGGTTTGTTCCGTGCTCAGAATCTGCTTTCGGGACAGAAGTTCTCTCTTAAAGTGTTTCTTCTTGCAATGCTCGGTAAGGCGTGAGTAGTATAATCATATCCAATAAATACATATAGCGATTCTCCTCATCAGGAGAATCGCTGTACCTGTTGGTTCACCTAGCCCGGGTAGGGCAAGCGATGTAGTCCCCATACCCCGTGAAAAACTTCAGAAGCATAACCTAATCGACCATTGACAAAGGAGAGGAGTGAAAATGAAAGAAAAGTATCCGTGGCGTTACGACAGGCTGACCTGGCATGAGATCAATAGTGCGCTGGCACGCAAACCTCAACCGGTAGTTTTACTTCCCTTTGGTACCGTAGAAGATCATGGACCTCATCTTCCCATATCAACTGATAACGATATTTTGATGGGCATTTTGGAAGAAGCCGCAAAACGCGCTGAGGGTGATTTGCTGTTGATGCCAGCGGTTCCTTATGGGTTGGATGAACATCATATGGATTTTCCTGGAACCATCTCGATTGATATGGAGACCTGCCTGGCGTATGTTTCGCAGGCTGCGATTTCGGTAGCCCGTCATGGTTTTACCCACATTTTGATTGTCAATGGGCATGGCTCCAACCACCCAGTTGCCGACCTGGCTGCCCGAAAGTGCGTCCTTGAAACAGGTATGATTTGCGCAAGCACAACGGTCAATGCAGCGATCGACCCATCGCTGGTCAAGGATGTAATCGACCAGTACCGCAAGGGCGGACCGGGTAGCATCGGACATGCAGGTGAATACGAAACGGCTGTGATGCTGCACCTGCTTCCGGAATGGGTTCAGATGGACAAAGCCAAACGAGATATCGGTCAACTGAAATTGAAATACTTCAATTGGGATTACCCCGAACCTTCTATGCTGAGTTGGCAGGATATCTGGTCGCGCTTTACTGAGGAGGGTATCTGCGGAGATGCGGCGGCAGCCACGGCTGAATTTGGCGAGGCGGTTTTTGAGGCAACAGTGACGCGTTTTATAGACCTGGCGCGTGAATTTGCCCAGATTCCGCTGCGGGAACGCAAAGATCATCATTTGAAGGGATCGTAATATCCCCGCAAAACGATATAAAATCGCCCTCCTGCTGATGTTTGGAGGGCGAAGTGTTTTCCTGTTCCAGTTTTTTTGGAGATGATCTAAACCCGGATCCGTGGTTTTTTTTCGATTTGGGATGGGAGAAAAAATCTCACCTCTTAATTTTTACGGTTTTGTGCATAAGCTGTTACTTGTGATGAGGTGTGTTCCTGGATGAATTGAAGGTTACTGGATGAGCAGACAGGCAGCCCGGTGACCAGGAGCGATATCATGAAATTCAGGGTCAGTGGATTTGCATTGTTCAACAGCGAATGGGCAACGCGGGTGGAAACGACACCCACTGGGAACGTTGATAGGGTTGGGTACCTCGCCTTCCAGAATGACGCGCTCACGCCGCCGGCGCGGGTTTGGCGCCGGCACAACGGAGACCAATGCTTTGGTATAGGGGTGTTGCGGGTTAGAAAGCACCTGCCGTGTAGGACCAATCTCCACGATCCTGCCCAGGTACATCACTGCCATTCGGTCGGTGAAGAAACCGGCAGTGGCGAGATCGTGGGTGGTATAGAGAATGGTAATGTCTTTTTCTTGGCGAAGTCTCAGCAGCAGGCTGAGAAATTCAGCACGGATTGAGACATCCAACATGGAAACGGGTTCATCAGCAAAGATCAAGTCGGGCTCCAGAACCAGGGCACCTGCAATGACCACGCGCTGGCGCTGTCCACCGGAAAGTCCATCGGGGTAGCGGCTCCAAAAGTGGTCGGCTGGAGCCAGCCCGCAGGATTCCATGGCGTTGCGCACGCGCTGTTCTTTTTCCGCCTGGCTGGGTGATAAACCGTGGATTTCGAGTGGTTCAGCGACGATTTTGAAGATTGTCTGGCGGGGGTTGAGCGATTCGTAAGGGTCTTGAAAAATCATCTGAGCACGACGGCGCAGTTCAAGGATTTGTTTTCTTCGGCTCAGGTTTGCCAGGTTATTGCCTGTTCCGGAAGGTTGTAGTTCACCCTGCGCCCAGGCGGTCACATCATAACCGTCAAAAAGGATTCGTCCTTTGGAGGGGATTTGCAGACCGAGTACATTCATCCCCACGGTAGTTTTCCCGGAGCCTGATTCACCGACCAATGCAAGGATTTCTCCCCTTTTAACATCAAAGCTGACGTTATCTACTGCATGAACAAAGCGCTGCGGTTTTCTGCGTATTGATTGCAGGAGCGATTGGGGAAGCGGGAAATGTTTGTACAGTTCCTGCACTTGGAGGATAGGTTGTTGTGGATCGTTCATGGGATCCTCCTTTGCATGATATGGCAAGTGAAGCCGTGCCCGACGGGGTGGATGGTTAACGGCGGGGTTTGGGTGCGGCAAATTTCCTCAGAGAGCGGACAG
>CAYRRA010000110.1:0-14992 GCA_964426355.1 uncultured Anaerolineaceae bacterium | reverse complement strand
GCGGCTGCGGCGCACGTACCAGTTGGTCAGGTCGCCGATAAATGGCTCAATGATCAACGTAGCGGTAAAAGCATCTGAACCCTCTAACGCTGCGGTCACACGTTCAACAACCTGGTTGAGGCGTGCCAGCACCCAGCGATCCAACGGGTTCTCGCTCTGCGGCGTCTTTCCTTCGGGATGTTGCGGGTCAAACCCATCAGTTGAGGGCAGCCATCCATCCATACCGGCGTACGTGGCAAAGAAACTGTACACGTTCCACAACGGGATCAGGAAGCCGCGGCGCACTTCTTCGGCGCGGTTGTATCCAAATAACAGGTTGTTCTCTGGTTTGTGCGCGCAGTAGATCCAGCGCATCACATCCACACCCATCCGGTTGGCAGCCTCGTTGAACTCGATGGCATTGCCCCAGCTTTTGTGCATCTCACGCCCATCTTCAGCCAGCAGAGAGGCATACCCGAAATTCTGCAGGAATGGCGGGCTGTTGTCGATCACGGTTGCCATTGCCAGCAGACTGTAGAACCAGTTGCGGAACTGACCGGGGAACGACTCGCTGATCCACTGTGCCGGGTACCATTTGCGCCAGTAGTCGGGGTCGCTGCGGTAGCGCATTGTGCTAAAGCTGACGATACCAGCATCCAGCCAGGGGTTGCCCACATCCGGCACGCGCTTCATCAAACCACCGCATTTCGGGCAGGCGATTTTTACCTTGTCGATAAATGGTCGGTGCGGTGTGTGACCGGCAAACTCATCCCAGCCTTCCACTGCGCGCTCTTTCAACTCCACATCATCACCGATCACTTCATAATGATGACAGTCATCACACATCCAAATCGGTAGCGCCAATCCCCAGTATCGCTTTTTGGAAATCATCCAATCGTGCATGTTGCGCAGCCAGTCCAGTTCGCGGGCATGCCCAAATTCCGGGATCCAGCGAATCTGGTCAACCACATCCATGATCTGATAACGCAAGCTGCGCGCTTTTTCATCGGCGGTCAGTTCTTCGCGCGGCTTGTCATAGTGCTCGCCCATGCTAATGAACCATTCATCCACCAGGCGGAAGACTAGTTCGGTCTTGCAGCGCCAGCAGGTGGGGTAACGGTGCGCATAATTCTCCACTTTATAGAGCAATCCTTTTTCTTCCAGCGCGGCGAAGACATGCGGTGCCACCTCGGAGACGTGCATTCCGGTGAAGGAACCAAAACCCTCCACAAAATGACCCTCTTCATCCAGCGGAGCCAGCAGCGGGAAGGCGCGCTCGCGCCCCAATTGATAGTCTTCCGCGCCACAGCCAGGTGCGATATGGACGATGCCGGTGCCTTCCGCCTCGCCGACCTCATCCCACAGGATGACCTGGTGCGCCTGTGCAGCGCTCAGTTGAATATTCTTGATGAGGTCCTTCAGATGGGTGCGCCCACCCGGAAGCTGGGCGGCTTCCAGGTTGTCGAAAGGTCCGTCATACGTCCAGCCTTCCATCTCAATGCCCTTCAACTCACCCAACACCTCGTATGCGCCTTTGAGCATGTGTGCCGTACCCTTAGAAAGGTAAAACACCTCATCGTCCTGCTTTACCTTGAGGTAGTCCAATTGCGGACCCACTGCCGCAGCCACGTTGCTGGTCAGCGTCCAGGGTGTGGTCGTCCAGACCAGCAGCGATTCTTTTGTGCGTCCACGCAGCGGAAAGCGCAGCGTCACGCTGGGATGCGTCAGCTCAGCATAACCGTCGGTCACAATCTCATGCTGGCTAATACCGGTGGCACAGCGCGGGCACCAGGGCATCACATCAGCGCCCTGGTAAAGCCAGCCGCGTTCCCAACAGATTTTGAGGAACTTCCAGATCATGTAGTTGTTTTCGTTGGAAAAGGTAAAGTACGAGCCCCCCAGCTCCGCCAATCCCAGGCGACCCACGAGTTGCTCGACCGTATCGGTCACTGGACCCTCCGGTCCTTCAATCGTGAGCACCTGCGAGGGGTCCTCCACCAGTTTTTCAGCCAGCATACGCAGCGTGGCGGGATCGTTCCAATCCATCCAGTACCCCAGCCGCATCGACTGCTCCGTCTGCACTGCCGCAAAACGCAGCACGCGTTCTTTGCAGTTGAGCACAAAGCGGTCCAGACCGAAATCTTCAATATCTTTTTTGGTGGTGAAACCTTGCGCTTTCTCTACCTCTACTTCCACCCACAGACCCTGGCAGTCGAAACCGTTCTGATAACGCAGCTCATGCCCACGCATCGCCCAAAAACGGTTAAAGAGGTCTTTGTAGGTACGACCCCAGCCATGATGCACCCCCATTGGGTTGTTAGCCGTAATAGGACCATCCAAAAACGACCAGGGCGGGCAGCCTTTGCGCAGCGCGCGCAGCTTATTGAAAGCATCTGTTTCCTTCCAGAACTGGATAACATCCTGCTCCTGCTGAATAAAATCCACCATACTCGGTACTTTTGTAAACGCCATCTTACCTCCGTGTAACAGGTCAAATAAAAAAACCTTCTTCCCATCTTGCAGGTTAACAACACCCGCAACCAGGGACGAAGGCGTAAAAATCACACTCCGCGGTACCACCCCGCTTCCCGCCATTCGGCGGACAGCTCACCAGAAACGACCAGAAAAAACGAAAAACCAGCATATCCTGCGTCTTTACTAACGAGGGACGAACCCCGGCGCCCTTATTGGAGGCTTTAGAAATGTTCCTCAGCCTTTTTCAGTTTGCAACTCCGGAAGGATTTTCAACCTGCCCGCCCGCCCCGGCTCACACGATCCCGGGTTCGCTGCCAGGCGCAAACAGGTCTACTCGTTTCCATCACAGCTTTTTCTATTCTAAAGTTGGATAGATTATGCCATATTCTAAGTGCAGGGTCAAGTATCGCACATTGTCGCAAATTTAGTCTTCACCACAATTATGATAACTCTATCGAATCCCACTCACCAACCTTTAAAGCAAGTTGCAGCCCGAACAGAAAACGTTCGAGACGATTTCTAAAAAGATCAACTTTTGACACAACCCCCAGGACAGGCTCATACAGAAAAGGTGTGGTTTGAATCGCCCCGTTGCCGTTTTAACTCATCTAATAGCTGAAAGAACTTCTCGACAACATGCGGGTCGAAATGTTTTCCTGACTGCTCGCGAATATACGCCATTACCTCTTCCTCTTGCCAGGCTTTCCGATAAGTACGATCTGATCGCAGGGCATCCCATACATCCACCACTGCAAACACACGCGCAGGCAGCGGGATCTGTTCGCCCTTCAAACCACGTGGATAACCCGTCCCATCCCATTTTTCATGATGGCAATACGGGATGTCCAGCGCAGGGTTCAAGTAATCGATCGGCAGCAGCATTTCATAGGCAAACTGCGGGTGCTTGCGCATGATCACCCATTCCTCATCGGTCAGTTTTCCAGGTTTTAGCAAGATAGAATCTGGCACACCTAATTTACCAATATCGTGCAGCAATGCTCCGCGGCGGATGTGGATCATTTGTTCGCTGATACCCATCAATCCTGCCAACCGGACGGTTATTTCAGTCACGCGCTGGGTATGCCCCTCGGTTTCCTGGTCACGCAAATCCATCGCCCGCGACCAACCTTTGATGGTGGCGTCATACGCGATGCTCAATTCCATGTTAGAACGTTGCAAATCGCTGAACATCCGGGCGTTATCAATGGCAATAGCTGCCTGGCTCGCCAATGTTTCAAAATAATCAAACCATTCATCATCCGGTTCAAATAATGAACGCTGAAAGACTTCTAACACGCCGACAACTTTACCCTTAGCAATCAATGGCGCTCCAAAATAGGTTTGAAACCCTTCTGAAACCCACATCGACATAAAAGCCGGCGAAACCATCTGATCGGTCAACTCTGTTACGTGAATGATGCGCCGTTCTATGGCAGCCTGTTTGTCAAGACTGCGTCCCATACGGATATGGTTCTTTTCAATATTACGGGTGAGAAAACCACGCCCGGCTGTAAACTCATAAATCGGCGCATTCGCTTGTGAAAGCAGCATGTCCGCTGCATCCGCCTTCAATTGAGTTCTGACATGATCCAGCACGACATGCAAGGTATTATGCAAATCCATGCTGCTGTTGATCGCAAGATCAATGTTATGTAATGCCGAAATACGTGTAAGCTGCTTTTTTACCTGTTCCTGATTGTTTCTGTTTTCAAAAACAACCGCCAGGTTGTTTGCCAAAGCGGTAATATCATGAATATCCTCTTCCGTGAAAGCCTGTTTCTCCTTACTGTATAACCCGATCACCCCTTGAAGCCTGTTTTCAAAATGCACGGGGGCAAACAATACCGATCTGATTTCGGAGTCGAGAACAATCCAATCCGGATCCTGTGAAGTGTCTGAAATATTGAGAGGTTGACCAGTTTGTGCAACAAACCCAACCAGTCCACGCCGGTCTCCCAGCTTAAAATCTATCCCTCTGATGTACGTCGTCAGGGTTTCATCAGAAAAACCAATGGTTGCAGACAAGGACAGCGTCTTTGAATGTGGATCATAGGTAAAGTAATTAGCATAAGGTAAACCCGCCGTCTCGATGATAGCTTGCAGGGCAATATCGAGCAGTTCAGCGGGTGATTTTGTGGTGTGTAGTTCACAGCTTACCTTATACAGCGATGCCAGGCGCCGATTGGAACGCTGCAATTGCATCATCTTATCTTCCAGCTTACGGATGAGCGCAGCATTATATTCTCTGTAAAACTCATCATCCGTCTCGATCATGTCCGGCTGCAGGGTTGGCGCTCCGCTTTCATATTTTTGGAAAATTTCTTGAAGGATGGAAAGAAATATATCCCAGTCCAGCGGTTTCACCAAAAAACGTTCCGCACCCAGGCTCAAAGCCAATTTTTCGTCCCTGGAATCGGTATAGGTAGCAGTATAAAAAATGAAAGGGATTTCCTTCAAACGTTCATCCGCTTTCCAGGTACGACACAGGCTGAAACCGTCCATATCCGGCATCAAGATATCGGAAATGATCAAATCCGGTGGGTTTGAACGCGCCAGTTCCAATGCTTCAACCCCATTGGAAGCTTGCTCTACCTCAAAGCCGTTGGTCTTTAAAAGAACTTCCAACAAATACAGGTTTTGAGCATTATCATCAACAATCAATAATTTCTTCATCATTCATCTCTCGACACGCTGGAATTCAGATAGTCTTCTACCTGAGAAATAAACGTCTCTGGGTTGATGGGTTTTTCGATGTAGCCCGAACAACCTGCCTCCAGGGCATGCTCGCGATCCCCCGGCATGGCATACGAGGTCACCGCGATGATGTGTTTCTCGGACAGAGCCTCAATTTTCCGCAGTTCACGAGCCACTGCGTATCCATCCATAACAGGGAGCTGAATATCCAGCAAGATCAAATCAGGGCTCTGCTGGCGCGCCAGTTCAATACCATCCAGACCGTTGCTCGCCTGGATCACCTGGTAATCGTGCTTTTCCAAAATAAACGTTACCAGATACATGTTCTGTTCGTTGTCTTCAATCACAAGAATCCTGGCTTTCATGATTTGCTGTTCTCCATAGGTAAAGTGAAGGTAAAAGTGCTGCCCTTCATCCACTCGCTTTCAACCGATATCTGTCCTCCCAACAAGTCAACCAGCCGCTTGCAAATAGAAAGCCCCAATCCGGTGCCTTCGTATTGGCGGGTGAGCCCTGTATCAATCTGTTGAAATGGCTTAAACAAGGTCTGGAGGTCTTCCGATTTAATCCCAATGCCGGTATCGTGAATGTGCGTTACCAGCCGCCCTTTCTCAATATTACATTTCAGATGGACTCCGCCATGCTCTGTAAATTTGACAGCGTTATTCAGTAAGTTGATCAAAATTTGTTCCACGCGCCGCCGATCGCTGTAGATCATTTGAACTTCATCGGCGATCTCGGAGGTGATAGACAGCCCCTTCCTCTCAGCCATCGGCGTCACCTTCTCCAGGCTTTTCAGTATTGATGAACGCATGTCAAACATTTCATTATGTACATCAATCTGACCGGCTTCGATCTTGGAAATATCGAGCACGTCGTTAATTAATTCAAGCAGGTGATGAGCACTGCCTTTCACCATTGTGAGCTGTTTCTCCTGCTCATCGTTCAGCGGTCCGACCAGCTTTTGCAGCAAAATGCCGGTGAAACCAATGATGGAATTCAGCGGGGTACGCAGTTCGTGGGACATGGTGGCAAGAAACGCCGACTTAAGCCGGTCTGCGCTTTCGGCACGGATCACAGCCGCTTTCAGATCTTCCATTTTCTTACGCTCAGTAATATCGGTGATAGTCCCCACAAAACTAACCACCTGGTTGTTTGCATCGTATTCGGGGACAGCCTGTCCAATCACCCAAACAACCGTCCCATCCGGGTGCACAAACCGATAATCAGCAAGAGAGGTTCTCTGAAATGAAGCAGCATCCTGCCAGTTTGTCGCAAGCGAGTCACGGTCTTCTGGGTGAACTGCCCGCAACCAACCATTTCCAAGCGCTTCCTCTGAAGATAAACCGGTAATCTGGCACCAGGTTGGGTTCACGTAAGTGGTCTCTCCATTTTTATCCGTGTGGAAAATACCCACAGGAGAGACCCTGGCAAGAGTCTGGTAGCGTCTTTCGCTCTCCTGGCGTTCTCGCTCAGCCTGTTTTTTGGCAGTGATATCACGCAGGATGACAATGACCTCACCTTTTTCATTGGCGCTGAAACGTCCCTCAAATTCCCTTTCCTGACCCTTCAAGGTCAGTTTATATTCGTCCGTTTGGATTTCACCGGTCTCGATGGCTTTGCCCACTTTTCTCAGCACAGACTCTGCCAGATCGGGCGGCAGCATATCCGCAACAGTTTTCCCATGAAACTCCTCTGACAGGATAGAAGAAGAGTTCTCTATAGCTGAGTGGTAATCCAGGATAACACCCGTGGCATTTAACAGAAAGATTTGATCCGGGTTGTTTTCCAACAAGACGCGATTATGCCTTTCGCTGGCACGCAGCTCGGCAGTCTGTCGTCGTACCTGCCTTCGGGCAGTAACGCTGACTGCCAGCAAGAAAAGGATGAGGCTTCCCGCTCCCAAAAAAAAGACATTGACCCAGGTGGGGATGATCTCGATGATTGTCTTTTCTGAATTTTCTCCCAGGTAGAGGTCAAGCGCCTGGTAATAGACAGAATCGGGGTCCGATTTCATTGCCTTTAGATATGAATCGACGGTCTCAATTAAGTAAGGAGTCAATTCTGCGTCTTTTGTAAAAGCAAACCGGAGGCTGGTCGGTTGAACGATGATCGGTGTGCGGTCAACACCATATTCTTCTTCGTTTAAATTGCCAAAATCCTTGTTGGCAATGCCGGCATCGACCTCATTATTTGCCAGGGCTTGAAAGACCTCAAGATAGCTGTTCATACCGATAAACGTGCACTGAACATTGAAACTGGCAGCAAGCGCCTTTAACCCTTCCGGACCATCAAAGTTCAAGCTGCCTGCCAGCCCCGCGACTGTTTTATCCTCAAGATCTAATATGGTTTCAATGGAGGAACCCCTGGGCACATACAAGCGCGCCCAGCTGACCACAACCGTTTCGGGTGAAAACGCAAAGGTTTGGCTGCGTTCTTCCGTCCAGCCCACATCCGGCAGCATGTCGATCTCATTTTTTTCCAGGCGTTTCAGGCTTTCTTCCCAACTGCCATACACCCATTCAATTTCCCAATTCTCTTGTTCGGCAATATAGCGGACTAAATCATGCCAAAAACCTGAAACGTTTCCTTTATCATTCAAGAAAATTTTAGGTGGGTTGTCATAAACGCCTACGCGGATCACTTGCCGGGCAGGCACCGGTGTATAACCCACCAGGTAAAAGCCAAGTGATACAATCAAAATAACGAACAAACACCTTCGCAGCAAAGCGCCTGAATCCATTTTTCTCCCTGCAAAAGATATCCAAGAAAAGGGCACTTCTTGTCATTACCAGTGATGATCGGCTTTGGCGTTGATATATTGTTAACATTGTACATTTTTTTTCGTGCTACTTACATCCACAGCGCCTTGAAAAACCAGCCTGGCTTAACAACCTTTCAATTCTGTTAGGCGCGCTACCGGGGGTACATACGCAGAAGCCTCCGCTGAGAAAAGCGGAGGCTTCCGACTACAGAGGAGATCTGTTATTCGTAAAGTTTTACGCTCAGCACACCTTTGGCAATTTCCAACTGCTCCTTGACAGCCTGCGGAGCCGTGCCGCCCCAGGCTGCGCGGCGCGAGAGCGACAGTTCAATATCCAATGATTGCAGCAGGCGCGGATCCATCGCTGGCAAAATGGTCTGCCATTCATGCAGCGGCAGCTCCGAAAGCAGTAAACCCATCTCTTCTGCCTTGCGCACTGCCTGCCCGACCATGCTGTATGCCTGCCGGAAGGGCACACCCACACCTACCAGAGCATCTGCCATATCGGTCGCTAATGCCTGAGGGTCAATCGCCTGGTACATCTTTTCTGCGTGTACCTCCAGGCTGACGACCACACCACTCAAGACTTCCAAGAGTTTTTCCACCGTATCGGCGGCTTCAAATACCGGCTGTTTGTCTTCCTGCAAATCTTTATCATAGGCAGAAGGCAGAGCTTTCAAGGTTGCCAGAAAACCAGCCAGTTTTCCGGTCAGCGTGCCGCTTTTGCCGCGCACCAGTTCCAGCGGGTCGGGGTTTTTCTTTTGCGGCATCAGGCTGGAGCCCGTGGAGAAATCATCCGCCAGCGTCATATAGCCAAACTCGCGCGTCGAGTAAAGGATTAACATCTCTGCCAGGCGGCTGGCATGCACACCGATCATCGAGCAGTTATACAAAAATCCTGCCACAAAATCCCGGTCAGAAACCGCATCCAGCGAGTTAGGCGCAGGCTGGCGAAAACCCAGTTCTTCGGTCAGGCGGAAGCGGTCAATTTCCTCAAAGCCGGTACCAGCCAAAGCCCCACAGCCCAACGGGCAGACCTGCGTCTCAATAAACAGGTTGCGCAGGCGGTGACGGTCCCGCTGAAACGCCCAGAAATGCGATAACCACCAGTGGCTCAATAAAACGGGTTGTGCCTGCTGCAAATGGGTGTAACCGGGCAAGATTACGCCCCAATCCTGTTCGGCGCGCTCCAAAAAAGCGCTTTGCAGTTCGGTCAGATAACCCTCGATGCGCTGGATGGCATCCATCACCCACATCCGAAAATCAGTCGCAACCTGGTCGTTGCGGCTGCGCCCGGTGTGCAGTTTTCCCGCCACAGGTCCAATTTGTTCAGTCAAGACCCGTTCCACTGCGCTGTGAATGTCCTCATCGCTGCCGTTGAAATCGAACTTCCCGGTTGAGATTTGTGCGCTGATTTGCTCAAGCCCACCGGTGATCTGCGCCGCCTCATCATCCGTCAGCAGACCGGCGCGCTGCAACGCATCCGCCCAGGCAATGCTGCCGCGCACATCCACTGCCGCCAAGCGGTGGTCAAAACCCAACGACCGGTTGAAGGCTTCCGCAGCCGGGTGCAGACTGCCGGTCAATCTTCCCTGCCACAGTTTCATCTTTTAGTCCTCTCCGTGCGTTTGTGAGGGTACAAAACCGGGCATTTTTTCACCCCAGGGCATTTCCGCCGGGATGGCGTTGTTCTTGCTCACCCTGGCGTGGATAGCGGAAGGCAGCCCGAACAGGCGGATAAATCCAGCAGCATCTTTTTGGTCGTAAACGGATGAATGCCCAAAGGTGGCAATATCCTGGCGGTAGAGGCTGGTGGGACTCTCGCGCTTGACGACCATCAGGTTACCTTTATATAACTTCAACGTGATCGTACCGGTCACGTTCTTCTGCGTGCTGGCAAAAAAAGCGTCGAAGGCTTCGCGCACCGGGCTAAACCACTGCCCGTTGTAAACCAGGTCGGCGTATTGCAGTGCCATCATCTCTTTTACGTGTGCGGTGTGACGGTCGAGCGTGATCGATTCCAGTTCACGGTGTGCAAAGCAGAGGATGGTCCCGCCGGGTGTTTCGTAAATCCCGCGCGATTTCATACCTACCAGCCGATTCTCCACCAGGTCGATCTGTCCAATGGCGTGCTTGCCGCCCAATATGTTGAGCTGCTCGATAATTTGCAAAGCACTCATCGGTTGACCGTTCAAAGCAACCGGGTTGCCCTGTTCAAATGTAAGCGAGACCTGCTCTGGCTGGTCAGGTGCCTGCTCGGGGGTAACCGAAAGCATATACAGGTCGTCCTGCGGGGCATTCGCCAGGTCTTCCAGTGGACCGCCTTCGTGAGAGAGATGCCAGAGGTTTTGGTCGCGGCTGTAAAGAGAGGGGTTCTTCTTCTTGGAAAATTCAACATTATGTTTTTCCATGTACTCCAGCGCATCTTCGCGCGAGGTGATGTCCCATTCGCGCCAGGGGGCAATCACTTTCAGGGATGGGTTGAGCGCCATCACACCCAGCTCAAAACGCACCTGGTCATTGCCTTTGCCGGTGCAGCCGTGGGCAATTGCATCCGCGCCTTCCTGTTCAGCCACCTCAACCAGATGCTTTGCAACCACCGGGCGGGCAATGGAAGTGCCCAGCAGATAGCGCTGTTCATAGATCGCGCCGGAGTGCAGCAGCGGGAGGATATAATCGTTCACCAGTTCTTCGCGCAAATCGCCGATGATCAGTTTGCTCGCGCCTGTTTTGAGAGCGCGCTCTTCCAACCCGTCCAGCTCTTCGCCCTGCCCGACATCAGCGGTATAGCAGACCACCTCGCAGCCGTAATTCTCTTTCAGCCAGGGGATGATGGTGGATGTATCCAACCCGCCGGAATAAGCCAGTACTACTTTTTTGATCGATGTTTTTTGCATGATTCATTTCTCCTTGATTTTTGAATAAAAACAAAAAAAGCCTCCCGGTCAGGGAGGCTTTTGTGTACCAAATTGAGTCTATACGTGTCTGCTTACATGGAACGCGACAAACTCACCTTCCTGACGGGTAGGAAAGTGCAGCTTCGTCGAGCTCGAATGATTGTAGCAGCAGATGTGTGCATATTGGGCTAGAGGATATCGCAGAAATCTTGATTTGTCAAGTTTTTAAGCCATTTGCTAACATTCTCTTATCTTAACCACCGGTGGCTTCACCGGCTCTGTGTCCGGTAAAATTCGTCCAACTGGTTCCGAAAGATACGCTCCGTGCGAAAATCCGGGCTGTCCAACAGCGCCAGAACGTCTTCCGGGCTGCGCTGAACGGCTGTCCAGTTTTGCTCCGTTGCCACGCGCAAAGCAATGCGCGCTGCCAGCGCCGCCGCCTCGCGCAGATCAGCCTGGTTAATCTTGTCCACCGTATCATGGCGCGTATGCCCATACCCGCGCCCCTCCATACTGCGACGCAGCGGCTCAATGCCGCCAGTCGGCACGCCCTCCATAAAAAAGGGAAAATGATCCGAATGGGTATGCAGGCTCTGCCCGATCTGAAAATCGGCTGCCATCTCTTCTTTGTAGCGTCTGAACAAAGGCTCCAGCAGTTGCCACTCGTTGAGCAGGATATCGCGCGTGTGCATCGCCGTGCCGGCTGCGTCCATGTTCAGGTAAAAACGCATGGAGGAAAGTTCGGTTTTGTGTTGTTGGACATACGCACGCGACCCCAGCAAACCGATTTCCTCAATCCCCCACAGCGCAAAACGGATGGTACAGGGCAGGTTCTTGCCATCCAAGACGGCATGTTGTGCCAGCACCCGCGCCGCTTCAAGCAGCGCCACAGCTCCAGAAGCCGGGTCGCCCGCGCCCTGTGAGATATCGTGCCCGTCATAATGACAGCCCAGCATGACCACCGGCGCTGGCTTTAAACTACCGGGCAACTCACCGACCACATTCCATGAAACCATCGGCTCATTGGCATCGGTGGTGGTCAGGCGCACGCGCAGCGTTCCCTTACGCTGCATCAACCGGCGGAGAAAATCACCATCCTCCCTGGCGAGTGAAATTGCCGGGATCCATCCGGGAGAGCCGTTATTCCCCACACCCCCTGTTGCCGGGCCAAACCCAGGATAATGATTGACAAAAATAAATCCGGCTGCTCCCCCCAGCACAGCGCGCCCGTATTTTTCACTGCGATGCACCCAGCGTTTCGCCTGACCCGTGTTAACCGCGCTGGTGTTCATCAGGATTCTGCCCGGGATCTCTTCGCTGCGCCGCTCGAAATCAAACGGGTCGCCGTCGCCCATATCCACCAGTTGGGCTTCAACCACACCTGCCGGTGAGTGCGGTAAACTGATGCAAGGAAGCTCTTTATACAGCGGTTCGAGGATTTCAAACCGGGCTGCTCCACGCCGCCAGCCGATATAGTCCACCGGTTCCAGGCGAACATTGGAAAGCCCATAACTTTCCATCTTCGCCTTGAAAAACTCGGCTGCCTGCCGCTCGCCTTTCGTCCCGCCAAAGCGCGAGCCAAAATCGTCACACAGCATAAGCAGGTTGTCCATCAATTCCGGGCTGGTGTAGATATCACCAACCATCTTACGGTCCAGTTCAAGAAATGGGTTGGGTAAACTCATGAGGTATCGCTCCTGTGTGCGCAAAGGGTTCGCTCGATTAAAGGTTTATGGCTGCTCTGTAATCGGCTGAAAGTCTTTTTACAAAGTGGTGAAAAAAACAGTCGATTATTTGGAGTAATTCGCTAGAAAAACTCGAAAGTTTGTAAAGAAACTTATCGCGATTTACTTCTCATGTCATTTGCCATTAATAATTTTACAAAAAAAATCCGCGTTAAGGTGAATTTCAAAGGGCATAAACGCACCCAGGACGACCGGCTGGCATTGCAAGTCATATCTGAAAAGGTTACCTCAACCGGTTGCAGAACACCCCTTTTTACCGCGCATATCATCCATCTTCCGTTCAGGTTGCACGCGCAGGTTTTTACTCTTCCACAGGCGGTGGCTGGTGGTGCAGCGCCTCGTACAGCATGGCGCCCATCTGCCGGGGTGTATAGATGTCTGGGTTTTCCAGCCACCAGACCGCCAGGCTGATGATCGAACCGATTACGATTTGCGCCGTTATCTCTGCTGGCTGCCCCATGTCTTGGTAGAGCGGCATTTGCTGCATATCCTTGATAGTCTCCGATACCATATAACTGCGCACGCGGTCGGTCAGTTCGGCACACCCTTTCTTGCCCAGCATCACACGGTACAGGTCGCTGTTCTGGGCAACGTGCTCAAAAATGTTGCAGTAGCCGTAATATTCGGCTTTGGGGGGAAGCACGCCGCTGTAACCGGCAGCCGCCATGCGCTCGGTCAGGTGGATGCGGTCAGCCACCAGTGACCATAGCAGTTCTTCTTTGTCCTTGTAATGCACATAAAACGTGCCACGCCCTAAATCGGCGCGGTCGGTAACGTCCTGGATAGATACGGCTTCGTATCCTTTTTCGAGCACCAGTTCCAGCAAAGCCTGTTGAAGTTGGGCGCGTGTTTGGAGACGGCGGCGCTGATGACGGGTGAGTGGCTTTTGATTCATTTTGAACACCTGTACAAAATTGACATGCTGCTAAAACTGGTCTTTTTCCCTGCTTGACTCTGAATGTGAGATTATTATAATCATTTTTAGACAGAGTGTCAATATATGACATAGTGTTCAATAAAAAAGGAGTGTATGATGACCAACATAAAAGATGAAGTCCAAACCGCTTTCGACCAGGGAGACGTGTTTGACGCGCATCGCACTTATGGGAAACGCTTTTTCTTCTCTACCGAAGACATGGAGTTCGGTTTCAGGTTCTTTTTTGGCGTGGTAACCCACGGCGGTGTGGAATTTGGCGAAATGCTGCACATCGCTTCACAGGTCAACGAAAAAAAGCCGGAAACATTCGTGCATGAAATCCTTGCCCTGGCAGAGCGTGTGGAGGCGCGCGCACGCACTTCGCTGACAGGCGGGCATACCGTCAGCGCGCGCGAGGCACTGCTGCGCGCCTCCAATTATCACCGCATTGCCACCGCACTGGTCAGCCCGCGTAAAGAAACCGAGACCTGGGCGAAATTACACCGGAAAGCGCGCGCTCTCTTCCGCGAAGCTGCCCCGCTGTTCGACCCACCCATCGAGGTCGTTGAAATTCCCTTTGAGGGAACGGTTCTGCCGGGATATTTCATCAAAGCCAAAAACTCTGCCACCCCATGCAAGACGCTCTTGATGATCGGCGGCGGCGAGACCTTTACGGAAGACCTTTATTTCTACAGCGCGCAGGCAGCACTCAAACGCGGCTATAACTTCGCCACCTTCGATCTACCGGGGCAGGGCGGGCTGCCGCTGGAAGGGAAATTTTTCCGCGCAGACACCGAGGTGCCCATCCGCGCCATGGTCGATTACCTGTTGAGCCGCCCGGATGTAGACGCTGAATGCCTGGCAGTCTCCGGCATCAGCGGCGGCGGGTATTACGTGCCACGCGCCTGCGCCTACGAAAAGCGCATCAAAGCCTGCATCGCCAACAGCGTGCTCTACGATCTGGAACGCATCTGGAAAGCCTCGTTTCTACAGTTCGGAGAGCTGTTCAAAAAGCGCGACCCGCTCTCCTGGCTGCTGGCGGACATGATCGCCTGGCGGTCCGGCTGCCAGAAGGTGCTGGATGTGATCCCTGCCAGCAAGGATTTCAAGGTTGATCCGGCGTTGATCGAGTGCCCGATGCTGATTCTGATCGGCGAGGGTGAATACGCCGGCTCAAAGGAAGCACAGCGCCAGCAGCACACCTGCCTGGATGCCCTGCCCAACCCGCAGAAAAAGCTGGTGATCGCCCCCCACAACGAGGGCGCCGGGCATCACTGCACAGCAGAAAACCTCAGCCTGACATCGCAGATTGTCTTTGACTGGCTGGACGAGGTCTTTGCCTGATCTTATTGTCATTAACCTCGATTCGGGAAAACTTTATCGAATCCCAGCCACCACCCTTAAAGGTAAGTTGTTGAGAAAAATAGGCGGCAAAGCTGCACTATTTTTCTCAACAACATTTCACATTGGCGGGAGGCGGGGAAAAAGCATGATTCCGAATTCACGTTGTCTTTAGAAAGCA
>CAYRRA010000109.1:12957-15004 GCA_964426355.1 uncultured Anaerolineaceae bacterium | reverse complement strand
ACAGGACTGCAATGTCAGTATTACTCTTCCAATCAATTTTCCTGATTCTCTTTGTTGCCAGAACCTGATATTGGAATATGGAAAATTGTAAGTCGTATGGTTTGCAAAGGGTACAATTGCTGCTCATGGTTCTGCCAGTTATATTGATTGACAAGTTCGCGAATTCGGCTCAATTCTTCCATAATTTCCCGAATTTGCTCCGCTGTCAAATCACAGGTTTCCTGAGTACTGAAAAAACCTTTACCATTGATGGATTTTGTATAGTTCGTCAGGTCTATTTGAAGCTGGCGGAGGAAAGTCATGGATAAAAGTTCAATAGCATTCTCAACCGGGTGTTTTTGTTCATTACCAGTCGTCTTTTCAGGTAATCTAAAAGAGCGCGCGATGGAACGATAATACAATTCCCGCAAACCTTTGACAGAACCTTCTTTTTGAACAACGATCAACCCTGCATCTTTCAGGATTCTCAAGTGATAATGCACTTTCTGGCGCGGAATGCCCAATTGGCGGGCAATATGCGAGCCGGTCATCGATTGATTGGTCAACAGATCCAAAATGCGCAAACGAAGCACATCTCCAAATGCTTTGACCTGTTCAGCGGTGTTCAGGATGTATTCATCTAACATGGTTTGGATCTTTCCGTTTCAACCAGGGTAAGGTTTCTTCACATCCGATGCAGAAACCTCACCCCGGTATCTTCAATGAATTTGTGATTTATTCTTTGTAATCGGTTGAAAATCTCATACGTCTGAGAAGGAACTTATGGCGTATCACTTTCAATATAAGCATCATTATAATAAAAACCAAACTGGGTGGAGTAAATTAACCCCTTCACTTTGGCTCGCATCACAGCATTCTCTACCCCGGCATAAAGCGGGACAACCACGGCATTCTCCACCAGCCACCGCTGCGCTTCATTGACCACCTCTTGACGCACCTGTGGGTCAGTTTCGGTGCGGGTGCGCTCCAATAAGTCGTCGATCTCCGGGTCATTCAGCCGGTGCACGTTCAACGCGCCGATCATTGATGAGTGAAAGATAAAATAGAGCAAATCCGCTTCCGGGTAATACCAGTTGGCGAAGCAGGCAGAAAAATCCCCAGCCAGCATCGTATCAGCATAGATTCCTGAATCTAACACAGTCAGTTCAACCTCGATGCCGAAATGTTTATATTGTTCCTGAACCAATTGAGCCACTCGAGTGGTTGGGTCATCAGTAGTAACCATCGCCAGGGGAATGGTAAAAACCTCACATTCTTTTTCCCACATTCCATCAGCATTACGGACAAACCCGGCTTCCTCCATATAGGCTGCTGCCCGGTCAACATCATACCCGTAGCCAATCTCTTCCACGCCAGACCAGTACCCCATCACACTTTCAGAAATCGGTCCGTATTGGATGACCCCGTTCCCATACAGCAATACATCAATCATCACCTGGCGATCCAAAGCCAGGTTTAAAGCCTTACGGACATTGATATCATTATATGGCGCTACTTCAAGATTGAACGCTATGTAGGGGGCAATTCCTTGTAATGGGCGTTCATAAATCTGAAATTCCGGGTTGCTGGCAAATATGCTAAGGTCTTTGGTCTCTACACTCATATAATCGATCTCCCCGGCTTCCAAACCCGCAATCTGTGTGGCATACTCCGGGATCACGCGATATTCGATGGTTTCGATATAGAATGCCCCCGGATTTTCACCGATAGCCGGCGCCCAGTTATATTCAGGGTTGCGTTCCAGCACAACTCTCTCACCTGTCAACCATTCTTTGAGCGTATAGGGTCCGGTGCCAATCGGATTGCGTGCAAATACCTCCTCGCCCATTTCTTCCATTGCTGCCTGCGGCAGTGGCTGTAAATAACCGGGCGATGTGAGCGATAACAAAAATGGAAAATATGCATTCGCCAGCGTCATGCGCAAGGTGTAATCATCCAAAGCTTCGACCGATGTAAGCTCCCCCAGCATGGATGCCGCAGCAGGTGAGGCTGTTTCCGGTAAAATTGCACGCTGATAGGTCCAGACAAAATCCTGCGCGGTCAGTGG
>CAYRRA010000109.1:0-12857 GCA_964426355.1 uncultured Anaerolineaceae bacterium | reverse complement strand
TTTCTGTTGCTTTTGGGCTGCATGCACCCAATACGAGTGTAGCAATGATGAACAGGCACATCCATATATAAAATTTTCTTTTCATTCTGACTTTCTCCTGGTATTGATTAATCCCTCACCACAATTTCCCCCCTGATCCTTTTTTATTGCGTTTTTCTGTTCTACACCTCCTGTAATAACTGTATCAATTTTTCATACTGTCCAGAATATTATAACAGTTAATTACATTAATTCAACCCGGTAAAAAAGAGAACAGCAAATCTCAACATGAATTTGACAACATTTATCCGCTTTAGTACACAATTTTTCACTGGAAATTACTCGCCCCCTGTGACAAAATCACATTTTGCATATTTTTGCAATAAAGTTCCACATTGGGGCGGGTGGGTAAACAGGCAAAAAGGTGTTAAAATTTAGCCGTTAAAGGGAGAGGGTTATGTTTCGAACATCCATCCGCGCGGTTAACCTGGTTTACCTGATTTCGATGCTGCTCGTGGTGAGCCTGGGCAGTTTTATTCAAACGAAGGATTTTGGCTGGGGGCTGATTGCTACCGAGGTCTTTTTAATCTTTCTTCCCGCATTTTTCTACTGGCGCAGTAGAAAACCGGAGGAAAAGGTTGAGCTGGGTTTTAAACATATCAGCTTATCGATGGCGCTGCTGTGCCTGCTGACGGGTATCAGCCTCTGGCTCTTCGGCAGCCTGATTGATGCCATCCTGGTCAACATCACCGGCTACGGCATCACGACTGGCAGCGGGGTAGATACGATCAGCCCATTCCAGGCAATCCTGATTTTCATCGGCTTTGCCCTGGCTGCGCCATTCTGCGAAGAGATACTTTTCCGCGGCGTGATCCAAGCGGAGTATTTACGCCGTTACCATCCGCTGATTGCCGTTACCCTTCCGGCACTCTTGTTTGCCTTTTTCCACCTGCGCCTGCAAGGATTGGCTGCCCTGCTCCCCATTTCATTTGCCCTATCGTATGTCTTTTGGCGCACAGGCAGCCTGTATGCCACCATGTTGATTCACTTTGGAAATAACCTGATGGCAAGCCTGCTCATCCTGGCAGCAAGCTTTTCGGTGAGCGTGCCGGTTCAACTGGTTTCCATCCCGGCAGCCGCTATCGGGCTGGTGCTGGCGATCGTGTGCCTCTTATTAATCCGGCGCATCAGCCACCCTCGGCAGGTGGAAACCCTCACCCCTGCCGGGCGCAGCCTGCGCGCCTTTGCGCCGCTTCTAATGGCGGCAGTGATTTACCTGGTGGTTGCCGGTTTCGAGGCAGCTTCGTATTTCAACCGGGAGCTGCAAATGACCACACCCCCCTGGGCTGAGCCCGTTGTTTTGCAGTATGAAATCCAGCACAAAGGCAACGTGCCGGTCGGTGAAGCCATCTGCCGCATTGAGCCAATTCAGGATGGGGCGGTAATGCACTGCGACAAAAACAACGAGGCTTTCGAGTATTCTACCGGCAACAGTATCTATTCCAGCCAGGATGTTGTCTCACAGGTGGATGTGACCTGGGGTGAAGATATGCTGCCGCTCCAGATTTCTTCAGAGTATCAATTCGATAACGGAAAAGAAAACTGGTCTGTGGAACCCTACGAAGATCAAATGCGCATCACCGTCAACTCGTTTAATACCCTGGGTGAAACGCTGGTCTTCCCGCAGAACGCCCTGGTGGAGGAAGAATCACCCTGGCGGCTTTCCGGTATGAAATTCCAGAGCGGTATTTATACCATCCAGTTACTCAGTCCGTTGACCTGGCGTGAGGAACAAAAAAACACCGGACCCGTGATGAGCGAGAGCAAAATAGTGGTATCCGGTCCCGAGGACATCCAAACGCCTGCCGGCGAATTTAGCGCATGGCGAGTAATGCTTTTAAACGGGGAAACGGGTTGGTACGCTGTAGAAACGCCGCATCACCTCATCCGCTATGAAGGTCGGATGTTCAATTACGTTTTAACGGAATACCACAGTGATTGACATAAAACCGATGCAGGCATAAAAATCATCCCAACTTCGCGTTAAATCCATCCGTTTTACCCTTATCCAAACGTTAAAGCTGGTATATAATCCCTGGCTTTGATGAGCAATATTACCAACTTCTCCTGTACTCAACACGGCAGATAGCCCATGGGTGAAATAGCCGGGATCCTTTGTGCCCTGTTTTGGGCGGTCTCAGCCTCGCTGTTCAGCGAAGGCAGCATCCGGATCGGTGCGGGTGCGGTTAACCGCATCCGCCTGTTGACCGGGCTCATTCTCTTCATGATCGCCAATACCATTGTCAACGGCTCGCCCATCCCGCTCAACGCTGAACCCGAACGGTGGTTCTGGTTTGGCGCATCCGGCATCTTGGGGCTGGCAATCGGCGACGGGCTGATGTACCAGGCTTACACCATGATCGGGACGCGCGTGGCAATGCTGATCACAGCATTCTCGCCCATCCTCAGCGCATTGATTGCCTGGATTTTCCTTCACGAGGCGCTGCAGCCTGTCACCCTCATCGGCATCCTCCTCGCTGTGGCGGGTGTGGGTATTGTTGTGTTAGAGCGGGGTGAAATCGGCAAGACGAGCGGTGGCGACAAACGCAAATACATCCTGGGACTGCTCGCCAGCCTGACGGCAGTGGTGATGTACGCCATCGGCATGGTCATGTCGAAAAAAGGTCTGGAGAATAACTACTCTACCATTTCCGGCGTTACCATGCGCATGATTTTCGCCTTCCTGGCAAGCTGGTTGCCAATGCTAATTAGCGGTAAAACCGTCAACATGTTTCAGAATGCTTTTAGAAATCCACACGCCATGCGCTTCGTTATGATCGGCAGCCTGATTGGACCCTTTGGCGGTATCTGGATGCAATTCGTGGCTTTACAATCCACGCAGGTGGGCGTGGCTTCCACATTGATTTCCACCGCGCCCATCTTCATGCTGCCCATCGCTAAGTGGATTTACAAAGAGAAATTAAGCTGGCGAGCCATTTTGGGTACACTGCTCGCCATCGTTGGCGTGGCGGTAATCTTTCTGGTGAGATGACACTGTCCGCTAGCGCGCATATACCATCTCCGAATCCACCAGACCCTGAAGCACCGCTTCCTCGATCCTCTCCGTATAGATTCCTCTTCTTTTAAAGTATAACGCAGCATAATTGCGCTGAATGGGGACACCTTTGAACAGGTATTCCAACAGTCTCTCCCGACCACTGCGAGTGCTCACCAGGCTGAGGGCATAATCCGCCAGCTTGATGGTCCCCAGGCCTGCTCCAGTTGCCAGTTCAACCATGATCCGGTCCACATCTTCCGGTTGCCCTGTCTTTCCCCATCCCACAAAAATATCGAAACGCCCTGTTTGTTTTGTGTACATCTTCTTGCTCCTTTTTCCTATCGCGATCGCCGTAAAAAAAGAGCGCAGCTTTTATGCCGCGCTCTGCTTGCCCTATGAAACAACTTACTTCGCTAACAGGTATCCACCATCCAAACAAAGCGCGTTATACGGGTGATGTCCAGAGCTAAAGCACAGCAACGGATATCAAAATAGGTTATTATTAACATAGGTATATAATAACATTAAAGACCTGGAACGTCAAGTTAAGTAATAATTTATTCCAACTTTATACCTGTTTCCTAAAAATGTAGCATAATAAAAAGGGGTGGATGTATCCATCCATACCTGATCATTTTTCAAGGATGGAATATGCCGCAAACCGAACTCACAATATCCGACCCGCTTGCCCAGAAAAAACTTTCTGGCGCTTTGCGTACACTTTTTTCGGTCATGGGCGCCGTTGTCTTACTCATGGTATACGGTATTTATCAATACGTTTCTGGAAAACCAATTCTTTCCATGAGTCTGACCTTCTTTGGCGCAGCCGCGCTGGTGGTCCTGTTCGTCGCACATTCGCTCCTCAAACGTGGTGTATACAACCGCGCCGCTTTCATCATCCAACTCGCTCTCTACGGTATGCTGCAGGGCACCATTGTCATCGATCCTGGTAACAGTTGGATCATTGGTCCAGTCGTCACCCTGGTATTAATCTTGATCGCCGGTCAAATCATGGACCGGCAAACCAGCGAAAAAGGCGTCTTACTGGCAATTACCGCTGGTGCGGTGGTTACAGCAAGCGATTTCTTCTTCCGTACCGATGCCGTTGTACGGTTCAATGAAGTTGTTATCATTGCCCTTGTATTGTCTGTGTTTTTTCTTTTCCGCATCATCCGTATGTATCGCTCCTTTTCTCTTGGGGCAAAAAACATGTTCGTCATGACCAGCATCGTCATCATTGCCATCATCCTGGTCGTTTCTGTCACATTATTCAATCTTACGTCAATTTTGCCCGATGCTGATGACCAGGCAGCTTCAGCAAGCATGGTGGATTCGATTGCGCGCACGATGATTCTCATGGGGGGTATCAGCATGTTCCTCTCTGGTTTCATCTCCTGGATTTATACGCGTTCAATTGTCGCACCGATCACCCAAATGCTTGACCTGACCAACGCCATCGCTGATGAAGGCGACCTGGACTATGAGATTCATATCACCAGCCTGGATGAACTGGGTATTTTAGGAAGCGCATTGAATCGGATGCGAGAGCAGCTTCAGATGCTGGCGGATCAAATGGACAAAGTTGCAGCCGGAAACTTGACAATGGTACATCCATCAAAATCCGAACAAGACAGGCTTGGGAATGCTTTTGCAAAAATGACCGAGCAACTCAAGACGATCATCAGCCAGGTATCAAAGAGCGTTTCTACCCTGGAGGAGAACTCGAACAACCTTGAAAGTGCGGTCGCGCACTCCACACAGGGAACCGCGCAAATCATGAGCAGTATGCAGCAAATTTCAATCGAAATGGCAAAGCAAAATGAAGTTGCCAATCAAACCGCTTATGCTTCAGAACAGGTCAGCCGCGCCATTGAGACCATCTCCAGCGGCACACAGGAACAATTACAGGCGGTTACGCTGGCATCCGAGCAGACCAGTGAGCTGACCAATGCCATTCACAAAGTGAGCAATAACGCCCAAACAGTGCGCCAGGAAGCCAGCCTGGCAGCACAAACCGCCAGCGAAGGTGCAGAAACCGTTCAGGAGACCGTTCAGGGAATGCGCGCCATACAGCAAAAAGTGGAGTTTTCAGCAGAGAAAGTATTGCAAATGGGCAAAAGCTCAGACCAAATCGGAGACATCGTCGAAAAGATCGAAGACATTTCCTCACAGACAAATCTGCTTGCATTGAACGCAGCCATCGAAGCCGCACGTGCAGGTGAACATGGCAAAGGGTTTGGGGTGGTCGCCGATGAAGTGCGGAAACTTGCAGAACGAGCAGGGGCATCCACGCGCGAGATCGCTTCCCTGATTGAGACCATTCAGCAAACCATCGCCGAATCGATTGCAGCCATGAAGGAAAGCCAGGAAGAGGTCAAGAAAGGCACAGAGAGAGCAGAAACCTCAGCCGCGATGCTTGAAAAAATTCTTAAAGCAGCAGATACGGCTGCCACGCGCGCCGGGCATACCGCTTCAACAGCAGCCATCATGAACGCTGCTTCTGACAAGGTGGTAGAGGCAATGGATTCCGTCTCGCAGGTCGCAGAAACCAACGCAGCATCCGCAGAGCAGATTTCGGCTTCATCCCTGGAGGTCTCGCAATCCATCAACACCATCTCAGCCATTTCCGAGACCAACGCGGCTTCGGTTGAAGAAGTAACCGCAACGTTAACCGATATCAGCAGCCAGTTCGACGAAATTTTCAAATCTTCTACATCCGTCGTCGAACTTTCACAAGAGCTGCATGACTTGATTGAACGTTTTCAGTTGGAAGGCTAATCAACCAAAAATTCGCGCAGCCCGGATCAGCGCGTAAAATAATAGACCAAAACCGTGGCAGCCAGCACGAGCAGCAAAAAAGTGATGACGCCGGGTAAGGCGTTTTTCTCTGTTTGAATCGAAGGAGGCTGGTTCTCCAACAGCCTCTGGCTGCGGGTTTGCACATCTTCCTCGTCACCCCCTATCTCTCCCCCCCATTCCTCTTCTTCCAACTGGTAAGCAGCGCGAAAATCCTGCAACATTTGCTGTGCTTCTTCTGGAAACATCTCCCCAAGGATTTGCCGGGCAGCCTCACTGACCTGCGGGTCGTCGTCTGACAGTGCAGTGAGCAGCAGCCATTCCACCGCGCGCGCATCCTGGTTGTATTGCAGCAGGCGAACGGCTTTGATGCGTAATGCAGTGGGTGCATTGCTCTTGAGAATGGAAATCAGACCGCCAAAGTCAATCTCACTCAGTGGATTCCCGCTGCGTTCACCGTCACTGTTCGGGATTAAGAGGGTATCCTCCTCCTCTTCATCAAACTGCCCTTCTCCCAGTCCGGTGCTCTCGCGCAGCCAGGCATCTGCATACGGTTGTGCGCTATGATAGGACTTAACCACCAGCCCGCTATTCTCCCCATGCAGTTCATGCAGTGCGTCCTTTGCGGCGGCACGCACACACTCATCCGGGTCTTCCTGTAAGGCGCGCACAAGCATCTCTGTCTCATCTACTGCATGAAGTTGACCCAACATCCGGGCAGCACGAGCGCGCACCTGCGCCGATTTAGCCGGATTACGTAACACTTGAACCAGTGAAGCAGGATTATCGGGCAAGCGCAGCGATGAATGGCTCTCCTGGAGGAATTCAGCGGTGAAATCCTGGCGCTCCCAAAGCAGTGCCATCACTTCCGCTTCATTGGCGGCTTCCACCAGCCATTCATCCAGCTCACCGGGGGCAACGTAATATGAAGAAAGCGCGAGCTGCGTTTCAGCGCCGGTTACGTTTTTCAGCGCCTCGAGCGCGGCAACCCGCACACCGCTGTCGGGGTCAGCCAGGTGCGAGCAGATCAGAAGCTCCGCCAGGCGCGTATCGTCCATCGACCCCAAAACTTGTGCGGCTTGTGCCCGCCGGAATGGCGCTGCGCCAGCATGGCGCAGCACGGCAATCAAACCTGCAATATCACCTGTATCCGCAAGATAATCCATCTTGAACATGCCTGACCCTCCTGATGCGCCATTGGATCCACCTGCCTTTATTCTAGTGCAGGACGGGGAGAAATACAAGTTTGCCACTGCCAGATTCATAAAAATAATGCAAGCAGATTTGTGTTGTAAAAAATCCCTAAATTACCCGGCGACGGAATTGTGAAAATTCTTGACGGCTGGTATCTTCTGTGATATCCTATGTGACGTAGTGCACCAGAAAGTTCATGTAGGAAGTAAATACAACTGCGACGCCTGGTATTGCAACGGTGTCGTTTTATTTTGCAGACTCCGATGGAACGTTTCGAGCACGTGACAAATTATTTTCTTTTTAAGGAGACAAAAAATGTCTGAACGTACCATCGGTACAGTCAAATGGTTCAACGGCAGCAAGGGTTATGGTTTCATCGAACGTGAAGGCGGCGAGGATGTCTTCGTGCATTTCTCCGCTATCCAGGCAGATGGCTATCGTAATCTCGTCGAAGGTCAAACCGTAGAATTCACCATCGAAAACGGTCCCAAGGGCAAACAAGCCAGCAACGTTACCATCAAAGGTTAATCTTTTTTTGACTGAACCAAAAGAACCTGAGGAGTGATCCTCAGGTTCTTTCTTTTTATTCTACCCGTGTAGGCTCAATCTTTTTCCGAAAAACGCACCGATCAAGGTCATAAAAGATTGGCATCACACGTTAGGGGTTTTCTTCCGCTCCCCTCCGCCTGTGCGCCTGCCAGAGCGTCGCCTGCCGCCCCGCCGTGAGGACTGCGGTTTCTTTGCTGAACTGGCAGAACGAGCGGCGGTGCCTACCGGCTCCATGTCGGGCGGGTTGTGCATCCACTCGTGATAGACATCATCCAGCAGCATTGCCAGCACAGACAGCCCTTCCTCCTCCGCAACCAGTTCTTTCGCCAACGGTAAAAAGCGCTGCATGCGCTCCACCAACAACTTATCACGCTCGCGTAGCCGCGCCTCCAATTGTGCTACCAACCGCTGACCCACAAGCGTTTCCACATCAGCGTCCTTCGGCAGTGCGCGCTCCTCAAAACGGATGTTGTAATGCGCAGCAATGCGCGTAAGGTACTTGCGTTCATTCAGGTTGATCAGCAGTATGGCTGTGCCGGCTGCCCCGGCACGCCCGGTGCGCCCGGCTCGATGGATATACGCCTCCAGGTCTTCGGAGGGTTCATACTGAATGACATGCGAGAGCGCCGGAATATCAATCCCGCGCGCAGCCACATCGGTTGCCACCAAAAAACGCAGCCGTCCATCGCGCAGGCGCGTCAGCACTTGCTCGCGCACGTTTTGCGAGAGGTCCGAGCTGAGTTGATCGGCGTTGTATCCAAAACGCTGCAAAACGCTGGTCACATAAAACACGCGGTCTTTTGTATTGCAGAAGATGATTGCCTGGTGAGGATTCTCAAATTCGATGATGCGCACCAGAGAACGGTCTTTGTCCATCCCTGGCACCAGGTAACAGGCATGGTTGGTCTCCACCACGTGCACGTGCTCCTGGCTCAGGCTGAGCAGTTCCGGCTGATGCAAAAAGCGGCGCGAAAGCCCCATCACCTGGATGGGAAAAGTTGCCGAGAACATGCAGCTTTGCACATGGTTCTCTGGTAAAAACTCGCTGATGCGCGCCATATCCGGGAAAAAGCCCATCGACATCAGGCGGTCAGCCTCATCGAAGACCAGCATCTTCAGCTTGTCCAACGAGAGGTTGCGGTGGATGAGGTGATCGAGGATGCGTCCGGGTGTGCCCACCACCAGGTGTGCGCCCTGTTTAAACGCCTCGAGCTGCGGTTTGTAGCTGGTTCCGCCGTACACAGCAGCGGTGCGCAAGCCGCTGTCGCCAGCCAACAGGCGCGCGTCGGCGGCTACCTGCTGTGCCAGCTCGCGCGTAGGTGCAAGGATCAACACCTGGCAGTGCGGCTTTTTAAAATCGATCCGCTCCAGGATGGGCAGGATGAATGCGCCGGTCTTTCCGCTGCCGGTTTGAGCTTGCGCCAACACATCTTTACCGGCGCGCAGGTAGGGAATCACCCTGGCTTGCACGGGCATCAATTCTGACCAACCAGCGCGCTGCAGCGCCTCTCGCTGCGCGGGCGTCAGGTCTGAAAGGGTTGCTTCATCCAACATCTCGCTGGTTTGTTCATTGGTTTCACTTTGTGGGTTCAGTTGTTCACTCATTTTTTCACAATAACTTTCATAGAGAGCCGCTCATCGCGGGTTTTTGTTCGCCGAAACGTACCCAAAGGCTCGCTCAAAGATTTGCATCGGTTGATAACAAACACTGTGGGAAAAACGAAAATCGAGGATACAAACACAATACTTTCATTCAATAATCGAATGAATTGTATCAGCCGCACAACCCTTTGTAAAGCAAGAAAAACCAGCCGGTTTATGCTCACCGGGAAAGGGTTGAAACCCGATTACCTGGCAGCCGAGCAAACCACCTGGTAAATCTTCCGCCCGGCAACTTCCCAGTTCAATTCGTCTTCATATCGTTTACGGGTACTCTCGCATAACTGCCGGTATGCCTGCGGATCGTTCAAGAAGCGTTTGAACACCTGCACATAGGCTTCTGCCGGGCTGTGTTTCGGCAAAACAACCCCCGAGACCCCATCTGCAACCGTAGTTGCCAGCCCGCCGGCGGCATTGGTAATGGTGGGCACGCCAAAAGCTGCCGCTTCCGACGGGACGATACCCGCTGCCTCGAAACGCGCCGGATGAATAAGAAAGTTCGCCCAGCGGTAATTGGCTGCGTAGCTCTCTAGCTGCTCTGGGATGGTTTTGTTATACAATCCCATGAAACGCACATGCGCCTGGCTTTCACCGTTCAACCCCACGATGCGCAATTGCGCTGGAACACCCTCTTCGTTCAGTCGGTTCACTGCATCAATGGCAATATCGATGCCTTTGCGCCGGTATTCCCTGCCCACCAGCAAAACCTTGAGCGGGGAAAGCGATGGCGGGTCAATCGTCTTCGGTACGACGCTTTCCGGGATGGATGCCGGGATGGGCAGTACATGGATTTTGCGCCTGTCCTGCCCGTAATGCTCCGCCAGCATATCCGCAGACCACTGGCTGTACAGGATAATCTGCTGCGCCATATCGTAGGCTTTTTGCTCCCACTGGTTTTGCAGCCTGAACGCAGCCGGCGTGAAAATCTTCCACCCGGTCTGGCTGCCGAGCAGCGTGGTATCCGCGAGAGTTACCACAGGCAGATCGGTCTTGACGCGGCAAAGGATGGCAGCGTACTTTGAGAAGACCACATCCGGATGAAAATCCCGGATGACTTGCTCAGCCGTTCGGGCGGCAGAATTAAGATAGGAGGGAGCATACTTGGGCGGGCGCAGCCGGAAGAGGAGTGAATGTACTTTGCGAAAGACGCGCTCCGGCAGTGTCTCGAAATAAGGAAAAGGACCGGCAACCTGCACATCGGCTCCGTTGCGCAGCAAGGCGTGATACAGGTCATAATCCATGCCGCTGCCCGCATGATGATCGTGCGGGTCATGCCGTGCAGCGATGTACAATACCTTCAATCGTTTTTGAATTTCCATCCTCAAATTTTACACCCAGGTATTCTGTCAAACAGGTCGGTTGTGCTGGTTTTATTTGTGACGGAACAATAATATCAGCGATCCCTCGCTACCGTTCGTTACAGAGCGACCTTAACGCGCGGGTCTGCGCCCAGTTCCTGGTACAGCGCAGTGACCTGGGCGCGGCTCTCGGCGATGAACGTGACCGATACGGAAAGATATCGATTTTCCCGGCTTTTACGAGACGAGAACGAATCGCGCTCCAGGTCGGGCACATGCCGGGAAACCGCCTGGATGACGAATTCTTCAAAGCCATCTACGTCTTCGCCAATCACGCGCACGGGATACTCGCATGGGAAAACCAGTTCAAATTCCTGCAAATCTTTCAAATGACCACCATACCTTTATTAATGCTGCCGCTATTGTACCTTATTTTAGAGATGCTCACCCCTCTTAAACAGCCGAGAGCGGCTTGACGGCGCGCGTGACAATGAACTGCGGCATATAATCCGCCAGCAGCTCACCCGGCGAGATATCCTCGTAGAACCCGGCAATCAGGAAACCGGCGTCGATCTGCCCGCCGACCTGGTCTTGCAGCGTGTGACCGAACTCCAACGGGTCGCCGCTTTCCAGGTAAGCCTTGTATTCCTGCGGGCTGAGCCGTTCCCGGTCCGAATAGGGCAGCGCGTGGCGGACCACAAATTCGCCCTTTTCGTAGCGCTCGTAGTCAAACAGGTAAATGACCGGGTTGTTGAACCCTGCCAGCAGGGCTCCGCCCGGGCGCAGCACGCGAAAGGCTTCCCGCCAGACCGGGCGCACCGCGGGCACAAAACAGTTCGAGACAGGGTGCACGATCAGATCGAAGCTGTCATTGGCGAAGACCGACAGGTCTGCCATATCGCCCAGCAGCGTGCGGATTTGCAAACCGTCGCGCTCCGCTGCCATGCGGTCGCGCTCAAGCTGGCGCGGCGAATTGTCGAAGACCGTTACGCTGGCGCCGGCGGCTGCCAGGATGGGTCCCTGCTGCCCGCCGCCGGATGCCAGGCAGAGCACATCTTTGCCTTGCAGCGGCTGCGGGAACCAGCTTGCCGGAACGGGGATGGTGGGCGTCAGCACGATGCGCCAATCGCCGCGGCGGGCGGCTGCCACTTCCTCGGAACTTACGGGGATCGTCCAGGTGTTGCCGTGCTCGACCTCACGGTCCCAGGCGGCGCGGTTGTATTCTTCCACTTTCATCATCGGCTCCTTGTCATTCTTACGCTGCAAACATGGCAGGTTTGACCTTGATATTTTCCGAACTGTTTTATACAATCAAGCATGAACATCTCTTGAGGAGACCATCCAATATGACCGACCGCACCTGGCTGTTTGCAATGCTCGCCATCCTTGCCCTGGCGATGGCGCTCCTGGCTATCATCTACCTGAGTAAACGGCAGCTCCCCCTGATGGGATACGTCTTTTGGGGTTTGGTGGCGCTGGTGCCGTTGATTGGACCCTTCCTGGTCATCCTCAGCCGACCGGGGGAATCGAGATAAGCCTAAAAGCCGCGCTTCTGCCCCTGCCAGGGCGGCTGCACGCCGTGCACAAACTCTTCCACGCTCGGACCGTTCAACATCTTTAGACGCCAGACGCCGTAGAGATAGCTCAAAGCCAGCAGCAGGACCGTGGCGGGGTTGCCGGTGATGATTTGAAACGCGCCCAACTCGTTAACCATGTGGTTCTGATACAAATAGATCTGCGTTACCAGGCGAACGCTCAACAGCGCCGCCCAAACCAGGCTGACCTCCAAATACGCCGGCATCACCCTGGGATGCAGGTACCAGCCTGGGGGGTAACGATGCGTGGCGCGGCTCAACAAAGCCATGATGGGGTTGCGCACAACCAGGCTGATAACGGTGGCTAAAAGCAATACGGCATTGACCAGGATACTGGGCAAGAAAAAGCCCTCGGCGCGTGCCACATACCAGGCGAGCAGCGCGGCTGCCAGCACCGCCCCCAGCCCACCCAGTGCAAATTTCAATGGGTCGCCGCGCAACATGCGCAGCAACGCCAGTACAACGGCTGCCCCCAACGCAATCCACAGCGCTGGCAGCAAGCCGTAAAAGTAATTCGCCGTCATAAAGACAATCGGCGGGAGGATGGCGTCGATCAGCTTGTTCCGCCCCACCAGTTGAGAGCGCACTTCATGATACACATCCTGGAGATGGTTTATATTCGTTTCCATCCCGTTATTATACCCTCCCGTGGATTTTTCTCTTCTTATATCTTTTATAATTTTATGTAACCGCTTCATTTTTTCAAAGGGGTGCAGCTCATACACTTCT
>CAYRRA010000108.1:0-15239 GCA_964426355.1 uncultured Anaerolineaceae bacterium | reverse complement strand
CTGCCTGGTAACCGTCTCCTTGCAAGGTATTGAGATTATCCCCAGCCAGCACATCGATGTTGTACTCAAGGGGTACGTTTGTGACAGCGGTCACAGCAAATTTCATTAACGGATCCAGGTTCAAGTCTGCGGTCTGAACCGGGATGGACGGGATGATCGAAAGGTCTTCCAGCCAAATCTTTCCGCCTTCTTCCGAGAACATAAAGTCGAGAAATGCAATGGCTTCCGCAGGGTATTGGGTTTTTGCGTTGACGAAATACCCCGAACCCATTCCCCCTGGTGGTAGCACGGGGTTTCCTTCGATGGATGGGAAGAAGAAGAAACCAACCTCAAAATCCGTCGCGTTATTGGTCATTTCGCTGATTAGCCAGGTTCCGGTGATATCCATGGCAGCCTGCCCGGCATAGAAGACCGCGTTGCCATCTTCATACGATATGGCAGTGGTATCGGTAAGAAAGTAGCCAGCCTGGTTCATGTCGACAAAAAAAGTCTGGATGGCTTTGACAAAGTCAGGATCATTCCAGGTTCCATCGCTAAACAAGACATCATCCAGTTTTTCTTTTCCAGCAATGTTGTTTGCCATGATGCTGAATTGATGAAAGGCGGGCCACTTCGGACCATCGGCAAATGAAATGGGTGTATAACCGGCGGCTTTGGCTTTGTCGCAAATCTCGATAAACTCCTCATAGGTTTCCGGTTCAGAAACGCCTAATTCGGCAAAGATGCTCTTATTGTAATAAACCCCGATAAACTCAAGTTCATTCCCAATGCCGTAGGTCTTGCCATCAAAGGTGACGCGGTCTTTCGTCCAGTCGTAGATTCTGTCCGTCCATCCTTTTTCTGAGTAGGCTTTATCGAGCGGCAGCAATAACCCCGCACCTGCCAGAACACCGGCATAACCGGGACCGGTGTCGTAATAGATGATATCGGGACCATTTTCTGCGCCAAGAGCAGTTTGAATGACCGGACGGAGATGGTCAATGGTTTGCGCGTCGCGTTGGAATTCAATGTTGGGATGCGTCTCCTGGAATTTCGCGATCATCTTATCCATACCAGCGCTCTGCCCTTCTTCGGTAAAGGTATCCCAGATTCGAAGGGTGATGGTCTCGGTTGGAGCTTCACTTTCGGCTTCCTGAGCTGGGGGTTCCTCGACCGCCGGTTCTACTGGCGGAGTTGTGGCTGGCTGACAGCCTAGAAGACTCAGCACAAGCGCAAGAACGAAAAGAATGTAAATCGACCCTTTCATTATTCCTCCTGATTTCAATAGTTAGGGAACGTTTTGGTTGACTTATGCGTTGAAACAAATTTGTACTCGACTGACAAGAGAATTTTGCTAGCTTTGCTTCTCCTTTCCGTAGGGTCATTTTTCTGCAGGAAAACAACCCGCTAACGAATATGTGTCATCGATGACATATCTAATAAAAAAAATTAAACTTTCGGACTGCTGGTGGATGAACGAACCGTTAATTGGGTAGACAAACGCTCCACCCGGAACACCCCGGGTTGGGGTTCGTGTTCGAGGTTCTGTGCTTCAATGGCAATACGAGCAGCCATCTGCCCGATTTCAAACATGGGTTGCCTCACTGTGGTGAGAGGGGGCGACAGGTAGGGGGCGTAGGTATCATCAAAACCGACCACCGAAATATCCTCGGGTACCCGCAGGTTGTGTTCATATATGGCTTGCAAAGCCCCCGCCGCCAGAATATCGCAAGCCGCCATGATGGCTGTTATTTCCCCTTTCTCCAGGAAGTTTTTCATCAATTGATAGCCATCTTCAACGGAATAATATTTGCCTGAGGCATACCAATTATCTGAAGGTTGAATGGAAGCCTGGAGCAAGGCATCCCGGTAGCCAGTCAGGCGCTGCTTGTCAACGGATGAATCGGTGAGGTAATTTCTCGGGTCACCGCCAATGTAGCCGATCCGGCTGTGTCCCAGTTTGATTAAATGTTCAACTGCTGAAACAGCGCCGGCGTAGTTATCAACCAGCACTTTGTGCGATGGGACATGCGTGGGGCGTTCCACCTGGACAACCGGGATTTGTGCTGAAAGCGCAGTTTGGACGTTTTGGGGTTCAATGGGCGTGGTAAAGATGATCGCATCGACCTGCCTTTGAACGAAGGTCTCAACGCCCAATGCCTCACGTTGGGGATCTTCAAAAACGTTCCAAATTAAGACACTGTACCCATTGCGAATGGCTTCATTCTCCACCCCCAATTCCACCCCGGCAAAGAAAGGGTTGGGGGAAATGCTGGTGAGCAAATGCCCGATTGTTTTTGTTCGCTGCTGGCGCAGGCTTTGTGCGAGAACGTTCAATCGGTATCCGGTTTTTTTAATGGCATCCTCGACGGATTTACGAGAGTCTTTTGATACAAAACCGCGCCCGTGTAGCACGCGAGCAACCGTAGCGGTTGAGACTCCGGCTTCGCTGGCAACATCTTTCAAGGTGGGTTTCTTGGGCATTTTTGATCAGAAAACTATTCCATGTGTCATCGATGACATATTTATTATAGCAAGATAAAAACGGATGTCAAGTACAAAGTGATGAAGACTACCTTCCCATGATCTTTATAGCTGTTTTATAAGCACTCGGAAGAATGTTATTCACACCCCCGCCGCTCTCGCTTTGTGCGCCGATAAACCATAAACCCTCAACAGGCGTCTTGTGGGGAATCTTCCAGGCATTCATTACAGGAGCCAAACCGCCAAAAGCATGATGGTCAAGAAAGGTTAGTTTGCGCAATTCCACCGGGCTGATGATGCGCTTGACCACAATGTGCTGGCGCAGACCTGGCATTTTTTTCTCTGCATATTCCAGCAGTTTATCGGCATATCTTTCTTTTTCGCTTTCCCAGTCTCCTGCAGCCAGTTGATCCGGGCAGATGGTGTATATTGAGAGGGTATGCATCCCTTCAGGAGCCATTCCCGGCGAGCGCAGGCTGGGGAAGTGCACCACTAACCCGGCTTCGCCTTCATGATAGTTTCCAGATTTTGCGCGCTTTACCTCTCCTTCGATATCGTAGGAGCCGTAGAAGTAGGTACAGACGGTGTGCAGCACATCAGAGGGGTCATAGTCTACGCCGAGTTGGAGCATAAATACCGAATCCATCAGTGGGACGGATAACACTTTTTCGGCAAAGCCACCCGGCAAGACACCTGCGGGAAGTAGTTGGGTGAAAGTTTCTTTTGCGCCGCCTGACGCAACCACCTCATCGCAGTCATAGACCTTCCCGTTTTGGTCGACCACTCCGCTGGCTTTGCCCTCTTTCACCACGATCTGTTTAATAGCGCAGTTCGTGTGAATTTTCCCACCGTGGGCTTCAATGGCTTCAGCCATGGCTGTCATCAGCATCTTCATGCCGCCGATGATGGAATAGAAACGCGTCATCACGGCATTCCTGGCGAGCTGCACGGGCATGCGTTTTTCAAAAGTAATTTCGCCATTGAGGGTGAAGATACCTAACCCTGGGAATTGGGATGGTGGTGTAAAAAAGTCTGCCAGGATGGACATGAACACGCACTTAAGTTTCTCCGATTTGAAGTAATGCGCCAGCAGTTTTTCTGCACTCCATTTCATCTTTGGCAGGAAATGCAGCAAAGTCAGGTAAAAGGCGATCTTTGTACCCAAACCTTCTTTCTCTATGCGTCCGCCCAGGGTAACAAGACGCGTGAACCGCACATAATCTTTCCAATAGGCATCCAGACCTGCTGCTTCATCCGGGAACTGTTCTTTCAAAAAATCCATGCGCCATTGAAAGCCGCCATATTCTTCAGGCACCCGGATGGTGAAATCCGGGAAGGCGTATTCACGTTCATCGTGTACCAGGGTGAGCTTATCGAGCACGCCAAGCTCATCCAGGATAGCGCCGATATACTCCTCTTTTCCAAAGGCTTCGACCACTAGCTGCCCGTAATCCCATTCAAAACCCTCGGCTTCCATGCCACCTGTGACGCCGCCAATGCGGTGGAATTGCTCAAAGACCTCCACCTGGTGACCGTTCCTGGCAAGGGTCAGCGCTGCGGTTAGACCTGCGATACCGGAACCGATGATATTGATCTTCATAACTCCTCCTTATGAAACGCTGTCTGATTCCATCTTCTTAATCTTTTCAAGGATCTGTTCATAATGCTTTTTGGTCAAGGGATAAATTGCCAGTACGATGTTGGCGATTACAATAAATATACCGGGTAGAACGCCGATCAGCAAGCGAATACCCAGGACAGACCTGGCGCTTTGCACTGCATCGGGGATATACCCGAAGATATCCAACCCCTGCCCGACGAGAAAACCTGCCAGAGCGCCGCCAAGAGCGATCACAAAGGTCCATACGCTGTAGTAGACCCCCTCACTGCGCCGCCCGGTTTCAGCATACCCGTGCTCAATCGTGTCCGGGACAATCGCCCAGGGTCCTACATAGTGAGAGGCAAAACCGACCCCTGCCAGCGCCATCAGCACCAAAGCGGGAACCGTGCCCAGCCTGTCTGCAAAAAAGGCAAAAACCAGCACAGCGGTCAGGGTCAGGGTCATTCCCGTAAAATATGCCTGTTTTTTGCCCATCTTTTTGCACAACCAGACCCATAATGGAATGGTCAACATGCTGGCAATCAACAAAGCGATCATGGCTAATGTCACCGAATCTTCATTCAGAATGAGGTATTTATAAAAATAGATCAGCATAGTTTGCATGATCGCGACTGCTGTGGAGTTGAGAAACCACGTGGTGAGGATTAGCAGGTAAGGTCGGTTTGAAAACACGTCTTTCAGAGACATGAACACGTTTCTGCTGAGCTTCGCTTCGATCACGGGTGGTTCCTTAACGCTGAAAAAGGTGACAAGCAGCGATAAGGAAGCCAGAAAGCCGAAGATAGCCGACATGCCCACAAATCCGGCTGTGCGCCCCGAGAACAGTGCCATCAATGGCATGGCTGCACCTGCACCCAGCAGGGTGCCAACCACAGCGAAAGTCATTTTGTACCCTGATATGTTGGTACGTTCGTTGTAATCGCTGGTCAATTCAGGCAGCAGTGCGTTGTAAGGGATGTTGGTGAAAGAATAAACCGTGCAGAAAAACACATAGGTGAGCATTGCCCAGATGAACTTGCCGGTCTGACCGTCAATGCCAGGGTTGCGGAACATCAGCACGAAGGCTGCACCGAACGGAATAGCAAAGAAAAGCAGATAGGGTCTGCGGCGCCCCCAGCGCGACTTTGTATGGTCAGAAATGGATCCAATCAACGGGTCAATGATTGCATCCCAAATCTTGCCGACCAGCAAGGCTGTTCCGGCAATTCCTGCACTGAGACGCACTTCATCGGTGAGAAAGTTCATCAACCAAAAGGAAGTTACGGTGAAAAAAATGCTGCTGCTGAATTCTCCTGCGCCAAAACCGAGCTTGGACTTCAAAGAGAGTTTTTTGTTCATTTCGGACTCCTGACTAATGGATGAAATAGGCGCAGCTTAACGCAACCAGAAGCTGCCCACCAGCGTAACAGACCGGTCCAATGGTGAATTTGCCGGGCTTGTAGAAACGATGAACGCCATACTCTACATCACCCAAAAAGAGGAGCAGGCTTCCAATTGTGACCAGAATGGCAGCAGCCAAGGGAAATTCAGCACCCAGGAGGGTAGAAATCGCGCGGGTAACCATGAAAGGCTGGAAAATGCCGTAAATTATCACGGGTAATCTGAACTTACCCAGTTTTTTCCAGTAAAGACGCATAAGCAGGACGTAGATCAACAGGAAGAGGATGCCGATCGGGATATCATGAAGATGGAACCCGCGGTTGAATACCGTAAAAACAACCGCATATTCAAGGTATGCCACGATGAAAAAGATAATACCGGCGATGAAAATTTTGTCGTTGTTCATGTCGATATTGAAAATATCCGCAACAAAACACAGTCCCATGCCGATGAGTATCCAGATGGTATAGGATGGGGTTGTTTGTGCATTCAATAAACTCAAGCCTGCGACCGCCATAGACAGGAATGTGGTCAGAGGTTGGATGAGCGCCGTGCGTTTTAAATCCCCACGGTTGCGAGCGATGAGGTAGATCACAATCAAAATGATATTGACCGGAATTGGGATGAGGTGCAGATACATGAATGTTTTCTCCATGGTTTCACAGATTATTGCCTCTTTATTCCACAACCAGGCAGAGTGTGTATATGTAACGAGGATATATTGTTGATGCAGGTAAATGATTGGTGTCATCGATGACATATCCATTGTAGCGAAATTTTGATTGATGTCAAGCACAAATAGCCCATTAAATTAACTGCCAAATCCACTGCATAAATAGCGCAAAAAAGTTATCATATTTGCCCGCAGGTCAGAAGCATGAACATATGCAGACAGCAAAAAAAAGGGGCTGACCATTTCGGTCAGCCCCTTTTGAACCACACGCGAGCAATTTTGGCTACCAGAAGACGCGCTCAAATGAGCTGAGCACCTCGCAGCCGGTTTCGGTGATCAGGATGGTTTCTTTGGCGTACATACCGCCATATTCCGGTGTAACGAGGAGGGGCTCTACACAGAGCGTCATACCCGGCTGCAGGGTGAAGTACTGGCTTGGGTTGATCCAGGGGTTCTCGCTGATTTCCAACCCGATGCCATGCGCCCTGGGGACAATGCTCCGTCCGCGTGCCTCGGTGTAGACAAATTCCATCTGCTTGCCAGGTTTCATCACCTCGATCATCCAGTCGGCGGCATCCAGCATCGAATCCAGGTAGGCTTTCTGCTCAGGCGAAGCCTTGCCCACCACAGCCACGCGCGAATTGTCCCAGCCATAACCGGCATACCAGCCGATCAAGTCCAGGAAGACAAAGTCGCCTTCCTCCAACACCTGTTTGCCGGTCATGTACCCGGTGAGTGCCTCGATTTGTTTACCGGAGGAAATATGCACGCGTGGAACAAAGTCGGCACCGGCATCCAATGCAGCTTTGCGCGCCGCGAGTTCTACATCCTGCTGGGAGTCACCCGGCTTGACCGCTGCCATGCCGGCTTTCAACCCAATCCCGGCGATGCGTGCTGCTTCCTTGAGTAGCTCAATCTCATTCGGGCTTTTGATAAGGCGCTGGTTTTCGATGATGCCACTGGCAGTTTCCAGGGCAATACCGGGCAGCGCTTTCCCCAGCCTTAGATAGTATTCCGCCGGCAGTACATCCATCCCCGCGATGCCTGCCCTGCCCTCTTGAATCCCTTGTGTCTTGAAGACGTTGAGGATGCCAGTGACCAGGTCGCGATCGGTGAAACCGGCATTCACGTTGTACACTCTATCCTGGCGGTAACCCTGTGGGGTGACCAGGAACCCGCCGCCATTGGCGAAGAGCACATAGGCAGCATGCCCCAAACCGCTGTGGCTCATCACGTTGGGAAAATGATTGCGATGGTTGCACAGGTAGCCAACATTGCCCTCGCGCTCCTGGAAGCTGGAAATGGCGATCAGTGATTCAAGCCCTGCTTCTTTCATTGATTCCAACGTCTTCTCTTTACGCTGGTTGAACTCTTGTGGGGGGATGCCGATTAGGTCTGCCATTTATGACTTCCTTTCTTTATCGACCACCAGGTCTTTGATGATCTTAAATTTGGGACGCGGCTCAACAATGACATCATCAACCACCTGATACTGGCAAATCAACTCCGGTTTGCCGTTGACCAGCGCGGTGCAGCGTTTGCAAAGACCTTGGGCACAAACACCGTGATCGTAATAAGAGAGGGTGGGGTCGAGGTTCTGGTAGATGTAATCCAATGCCTGTAAAACCGCCATTCCCTCAACCACCGGCACATCAAAGCTCTGCAGGTAGGGCTTGGCATCTTTTTGGGGATCATAGCGGGTGACCGTGACTTTTATGGTTTTTGTGTTCATGGGATGTCCTGTAACTTAGAAAGGTGAGAGTTGAGAATAGAGAACTGAGAACAGTCATCTGCTTTCATAGGGAACCTAATCTGCGGGTCAAGACATTGATTACCCGCTGGATGGTTGCGTCTTTTCTTTTGCTTACATTCAGATACCATTCTCAAATCCCTGTTCTCAAATCTCTTGTTTTTAGTGATGCCCCCCCGTGTCCGAGTGACCTTCCATCATCTTTTTGATGAAGTCCAGGTAAGGGGTTACGCCGGTTGGCGGCGACATGAGCGAGGTGTTGACCGGGCGGGTGCTTACGTCTATTTTGCCATCATCCAGCTTGAGCACAATTTCTTTCAGCCAGTTGTCGTTGTCCACGTTGGGATAATCCTCCCGGTAATGGACGCCGCGGCTCTCCGTGCGTTCCAATGCCGCACGGGCAGAAAGTTCCAGCACGGTGACCATGTTTTCAATCTCCAACGCTTCGATCCAGGCTTTGTTGTAGGCGGGATTGGTGGATGGAGTGTACAACGCGGGGATTTCCTCCGTTTTTACTTTGTCGATCAACGACAGGAAGGTCTTCAGTTCAGTTTCATTGCGCACCGGGCTGACGAGTTTTTGGGCGTTCTGCTGAATGCGCAAACGCAGTTCAACGGGGAGCACGCCTTCGCGCCGCCCCAGCGGTTGGGTGACTTTCTCCACCAATGCCCCAAACTGGCTTTCGTCTGGTTGGAGCTGCTCATTTTGTATGGAGTATTCACCTGCTGACCGACCAGCAATCGCGCCGGTGGTGAGCATTTCCATGGTGGCTGCGGCTACGCGGTTGGCGCCGAAGACGCTGCTGGCACATTCGCCCGCCGCATACAGACCGGGAATGCTGGCTTCATAGCGTTCGTTAACAGCAATACCGCCCTCGAAGTACTCCGCACCAGGACCGACTTCAACACCCTCGCCGGATTTCATCTGCCTTCCCACAAAGGACATATCGTTGCCCTTGAAGGTCCAGTTGGGGTAACTGTGCATCACTCGCGCTTCAAAGGTTTCAAACGGTTCATCGCCCACCCGGTAATATACGCCGCCATGCGGTGAGGCTTTACCGGCTTTGATTTCCTTTGCGCTGATATGTGAGATGAAGCACTTGTTCCATTCGGTGCGGTTGGCATACGCCACCATCCACGGGTCGTATTTGTCGAAGATGCGCTCGCCTGCACTGTTCTCGATGATGCCGCCGTACATATAGCTGATCACATAAAGCATGATGGTTCCGCTGGCGTAAGGGGGATGGTAGATCACGTTACAGCAGAAGGTAACGAATTCCATGTCGGTGCACTCCGCTCCGGCGCGATATGACATGGCGATGCTGTCACCGGTGAGCTCGCGCGAGCCGGTTACGGGTGTATACGCCTTGTGCCAGCCGCCGCCAGCCTGCACCACTGCCTTGCAGTGGAAGCGGATCAACTCACCGCGTTTGATATCCAGTCCGAGCGCTCCGCTGATACGCCCGTCCGTGACGATCAGGTCCAGCACAGCCACATCTTCCAGAAACGCCACACCCAACTTGCGCGCCTGGCGGGAAAGCGCATCCATGATATGCGTTCCAGGGGTGAAGACCGCACGTTCATCGGTAAATTCAGGGCGCATGCCCCACTCAATCATCTCGATCATGCGATCCGGTCCGGTCTTGACATACAACTCGGTCAGGCGTTGATCGTTGAGAAAGTTGCCGTGGTGGACGATATCGTTGATAAATTTCTCTTCGCTGTCGTTGGGTTCGCCGAAGAAGCCGGCGCGGCGCATGCCCTGCCCGTGGCAGGTCAGGTCGGCGCCCGCCATGGGGCTTGCACCGGAGCGCGCCAGCGGACCTTTGCTGACCAACAGCACGCGTGCGTCTTTCTCACGAGCACCGATGGCGGCGCGGAAACCCGCCCCGCCGCCGCCCACCACCAGCACATCGGTTTCAATCGTTTTGATTGGATCGGGATGGGTCATCTCAGCTCTCTTTGTTCTTAGGTTCAATGAGGAACTCGCAGTATTCATCGCCGTCGAGCACGTTTTTGGCGTGAATGAAATTCACCTCCGGGTTGTAGGCTTCGTATTTTGCCTGGTCGACATAGCAGTACAACCTGCCGAGGTCTACCCCGCGCAGACCGAGCTCCTGGAAGGTAGTTGCCAGAGGGCATAAAGTGGCGATGGGGCGTATTTCGCCTTCCGGTGTTTCGATCATGCCGGTCTCCCAGCCGTATTTCGGCAGGTCACGCACTTTTCCGTAGTTCTCGTCGGTGAGCGGCAGCCCCATAGCCTGCACGCCTTCGCGCACGGTGCTGCCGCAGTGCTCGCCGTAAGCCCAGATGGCTTTTTTGATCAGCGCCTTGCCTTTTTCTTCGCCTAATTCCTGGATGATGGCTTCGGAGAAATAATAATGCAGCAAGGCAGCGCGCCGCGCCATGAGTTTTACTTCTTCTGTGCATTCCTGGATGGTGATTTTTGGGGTTTCGTTTGTCATGGGGTCCTCGTAAGGTTAAGTGAATGGTGAATGGTAAATCGTGACTCGTAACTGGTGATGGGGGTCACAGGTGGGTTCCTTGTTGAGTCGATTTGAGATTTGATTACCTCTTCAGGTTATGGATCAAGCTGTCGCGTGCTTCGTGAATATGAGCGCTCATGGCTTCTCGCGCGGTTTCCGGGTCGCGGGTTGCGAGCGCATCCACCACCTTGAGTTCAGGGTTGGGGTCGAGGATATTCGGGTGATTGACCATCATGCGCTGCATCAGCATCAGGATCTCTTCGATGGATTCAGCCAGCAGGCGGTTACGGCTGATGCGCCCGATGGCGGTGTGGAACCTGAAGTTGGCGGTCACGAGATCCTCGGGATCGGTCATGATCCTTCTCAGGTATTCAATCTCTTCATCGGTGATAAAACGGGCGGCTTCCCCGGCAGCTTCTACTTCCAGCAGTTCGCGCATACGAAAGGCTTCCATCACCTCGGAGAAGGAGACTGTCCGCACCAGGTGACCGCGCTGCGGCATGACCTGAACCAGCCTTTCACAAGCCAACTGGTTGAGCGCCTCGCGCACCGGCGTGCGGCTGACCCCGAAGCGGCGTGCGATTTCGTTTTCGGAGAGCATCTCGCCAGAGGAAATGATGCCGGAGAGAATCTCGTCCTTTAGCGTATTGTAGACTTCATCAGCGGCGCGGGGGCGGGCGGTTTGAGGACGGCTTTTGTTCTGCAAGGATGGGTTAACATTCATGAAATGGGTATCACCTTATTTGTGAGAATTATCCTGGGTACAACATAGGTACATCTTGTATACAAGATGATTATATTGACTTAGCCATATTTGTCAAGAGGTGTATAAAATGTTGTCTGGTAATTTTTATGACAACTCCCAATAATGAGTAGAACACGAAAAAAGCAATTCAGGTTTCTTCTGGGTTTCCGTATTCTGATGGGGGATCATGTTGATGACTTGACGTCTCATTCGGAAATATTCATTCGCGAAGCGGGGGCAGTTTTGCCAACCAGCCTGGCAGCCGCATAGCTGCTCGCTACGATCCTTCCGTGGCAGGGGGCATTTATATAAACGGTTCTCTACCTGTATGGATTTTCGTAACAAAATGACCCTGCGGTTTATCCTTTTGAGGTATATAATCCTGTTATTCGTCGTAATAAATCGTCATCTTTGTGAAATATTATTGGGGAGTATCCATGACAAAAGTTATCACACATAAATGTAATTCTTGCGGCGGTCCGCTGAATGTGTCAAACCGGGGCGGAAAATACACCTGTCCGTTTTGCGGGACAATCAACCTTTTTGAACCCGAACAACATTCCACCGATGCCATACTATGCCCACAATGCGGGGCTGCAAACGCAAAAGATGCGCTGTTTTGTGCTGAATGTGGCATGAAGTTTACAATCACCTGTCCAAAATGTGGCACGGTGAACGTGACGAGCTCCATCTTCTGTATCAACTGCGGCGCCAACATCGAAGAAGAGAAGAACAGGCTTGAAGCGGAGCAGGCGAAGGGTTTACTGAAAGAAAAGGCTGCGATTGAAAAAAAACGAGCCCGAAACAAGAAAATCTTGATCGGGACGGTAATCCTTGCAGGGATTTTTTGTTTTTTATGCTCCCTCATCTTTTATATTACGGAGCTTTCGCCTTCTGCACGCGCAACCGCCACGGCAGAAATGTTGGCTGAGCAAAGTTCTACCGAAGCTGCTATGGAACAAATCAAAACCCAATACCCCTACAATGGCAGCAATGGGATCTATTCAGTTTACATTAAGGATTTCTGTGTGGGTCATAAGGATTCCACCGGTCGGGATTATGTATTCGTTCATTTTCTGTATTTCCAGGATGACCCCAAGTATGGTTTCAATTGGGATTTTAGCGGGTCATCGCTAACGGATAATCTGGGGAACACATTTGAAGTGACCCAGGAAACGTCGGATTATGGAACTGCCAGCATCGTAACCGATTTCGCTCCAAACGCCTCCAGCGTTGTTCTCTATATCCAGCTAAAGGTGGAAAACTCGGTAGAGATTCCGATTGAGCTGGATCCAAATGACCCGGTCCTCACCGCTACCTGTTCAAAATAGCTTTTGGTAGGACAAATGAAGTTTCGTTTGGTGTATCCATCCTCATTGTAGAAATGTTGCTTGACGAAAACCCTGGAGAAATGATGAATCCTGAACCAATTACTGAACTGATGAACATCGCCAATTGTGGCGTTCGATTACGACATCCCACCGAAATTCGTTACCGAGAGGTAAAACCGCATTGGTGGAGCCGGAAAACCGTGCAGATACCTTACGAATATACCCCAGCCCCGGAGCATTATCACCTGGATGCCTCGTTGAAAGCGATTGAGGCGCTTGGTGAAACCGGGAACCCGCAGGCTCACGAGTTTTTGGAAAGAATCTATACCCCAGACCTGGATTATCAAAGCGAGCGATATTTTGTGAGTGGGGGGAGCGAGCCGAGAGATGATGATTGGAAGTATCTATTCACCGTATCGGTTGTGTATCCCAATGCCCAGGGTGAACTCTACGATGCCCTTAAATATGAAGTGAGCAGCAGGGATGTGTATGAGGATGACGATGATGGATTTCTCGATGAAGATGTTGTTGAGAAATTCAGAAGAGGCGAACTCCATCCACCCGATGATGTTAAGGCGCATGTTGTTGTACAGACTGCACTGGCGAAACTGAAAAAGGCTTTGGTGACCTGAACTTCACAGAGTGGCTTGTTTTAGGCTATTTCAGAAACGGCGGTTTTTCTCCGAATAAATCCAATATGGCGGGTTGTTGGTCTTCGTCCACGCTGAGCGAGACCAGGTTGGGCATTCCTTTTAAGAAGGAATAATCGAAGCACTTCGTCCCTCTCATTGAGAGGAATTTCAAGCCAGGCAGGTTTGCCAGGTCGTCAAACTCAAAAATGGTGCAGAATTGAATCTCGAGAAAATCAATGGCTTGAAAGCGGGATATCCCGAAGAGGCTTTCGAGCTTGCTCTCGGTAAGGATGAGATGGGTCAGTTTATTCAGGTCGATGGTGCAGAGTTCCTGAAAGCATGGGTACGATACGCCAAACATCGAAAGGTAGAGCAGCTCGTGCAAATTTGCCAATGGCTGTAGATTTTGCCAGGAAGAATAATCCAGTTTCAGGTTGGTCAGTTGTTCCAGCCTGCCAATGGGTGTGAGATCGTTGAGCGTGTTGCAGGATAGATCCAGGATTTTCAACGGGAGGTCCGCCAGGGGCGAGAGGTCGTTGAATTGCTGAAAGGGGATGCTGAGGTCTTTCAGGTTACGGAAGTGGCTGAAATCGGAAAGGTCGTTGATGCTGCCGCGGTCATACGTTACCACAGGCATCCCGCTTCTTTTGTGGATCATGAGGTGATCTTTGTACTTTTTAATCGCCAGGTTGTTCGCATCGATGGAGTCTGCAAAGAAAGCCAGTTTTGAAACCGCCAGCGTGTGTTTTTGTTCCAACTGCCTGTCATCGGGCAGACCGAGTTCGGCGCAGGCAACCCGGCGGATGATGTCGCACTTGAACTGAATCGCTCCTGCGGCTGGTTTTGGCTGTTGTGCCTGCGGCACCGTCACCGTCGACGGAGTTACCGATGATGGTGTTGCCGGCGGCATCGAAACCCGCGTAGCTGTTGAGGGCTGTTCCTGCACCTGTGTTAAAACGGGTGGCGCCGGGGGTGTGGCATCGGCTTTCTGTCCAACATCGAGCACGGTGTCAAACGAATAGCGATATTTGCGGATGAAGGAATCTTCGTCCATCAGGTAACGCAGGATCGCCTGTTTGGAGCCAATCTGAAGCTGCAAGCCCGGCGTGAGGGTGGTCTCTGAGAGGTGGATGGCGATAAAGGGCAGCTTTCTGGAGAGCGCGAAATTAATCTCGTTGCGCACGTTCTCTGACTTTACCGAATTGGGGGTGATGAAAACCACGAAGAGGCTGCTTTTGCTGAGGGCATTGCCAATCTCTTCGGGCCATTCGATACCGGGTTCGATGCCCTCGTCATACCAGACGTTGTAGCCCTGCTGGTTGAACTTGAGGATGATGGGAAAAACGTTACGAGAATCCAGGTGCGCATAGCTGATAAACATGTATTTGTCGGTGCCTTTATAGGCAGGAAAGGGGATCGCAGAGTGGCTTTGAGCAGCAGCAGTTGACATATGGGGTTCTCTCCGATGGTATCGTATGTATTCTCTGGTAATTATACTTGCAAGCTTCGAAAGCGATGCTGAAAAGAACCTATAAAGAATAGTGGCGATTGGATGCGGTTGACCAGCGCGGCGCTGTTTTGCAGCCGGAGGGATTTATCCTCCGGCGGGTGAGAGGATTCTCTCTTCCACGCTGTGGGATCAATCCCACAGCTAACGAACAGCGCCGGATCAATCCGGCTCGATTTACCAAACACCGTAGATGTGCAGCTCCGCGGGGGGGCTGTTGTACAGCTTTAGGAATTGATCCTTCGGCGGATGAAGCATTCCATCCCGCTGTAAAATTGGATGCTTAAAATAAGAGGCTGCCTTTTCAGACAGCCTCCTGAGATGTTGATGGGTGGGAGCAGATCATTACCTGCCGTCGAACCATTGACCGCGCAAAAGAGCTTTTGCGTCGGCGGTCAGGGCAATCAGATCGCTCTTGTTCAAAAGCGAACAGTTGAATTTTCGGTTGAGTGCTGCAAAATGCCGGATACCCAGGGCAATTTTGTTGAGATAGGAGAATACGCCGATGGCGCCGGGTGAGAACTTGTTCGCCTGCTTGCCGTAGAGCGCGCGCAGATCGGGCAGGTCGGAAAAGATTTCTTCGATAGTCGAGCCGTATTTTTTGAAGAGATCGGGTGTATTGCCGGCGGCAATCATCTCGCCGATTTTCTTG
>CAYRRA010000107.1:0-15252 GCA_964426355.1 uncultured Anaerolineaceae bacterium | reverse complement strand
TATAAGCTTCAAGTCCTGCTTCTGTCATCAGTCCTTTCTGTGTGAGCTCTTCTACCTTTTTAATATTGATATTACTCCAGATACTGGTCGGTTTTCGGGGAGTAAAGCGGATGCAGTATGATTCCGCATCGATTGATCTACGTATCCCATCAATCCAGCCAAAACAGAGAGCCTGGTCTACAGATTGTGACCAGGTCATCGATGGTCGTCCGGTTGATACTTTGTAGTACCCTACCAGTAATTCTGTTTCAGTCTTGTGGTTTTCTTCCAGCCACTTTCTGAACTCAATCTGATCTGCAAAGAAAACAGGTGTCATTTTACTTGATTTGTTGCCATTATTCACAGGAAGAACGCCTCATATAGAAGACCTGCATCATGGTGTTAAGTGGTTGATGCATGAATCGAAAATAGCAATAAAATGGTTAATGCCTTAACCAATATTGATGTTTTTATACAACGAGCAGGGATAAACGCAGAGATCAGAGCTCAGTGGGCAGGGTTGCTCCCGTTCGGTCGCGAGCTCGCTGCGCTCGGTTCAGGGCGCGGGGCGCGGGGAGTGAAGGGCATTTTCTTACCATATTGATTGCTTTTGATAGTTGTATTGAGTAATTTTGCTCAGTATATTGAGTAAAATATGAAAGAGTATAAAAGGCCTCACTACAGAAAACTTGAATCGCGGCTTGCTGAAAAGAGATGTTTTATTCAGGTAATTACCGGTCCGAGGCAGGTGGGCAAAACAACTATCATACGGCAACTGCTTGCAAATACCACTATTTCTAGCAATTATGTTTCGGCCGATGCATATGAAGGTTCGGGCAGCAACTGGATAGAAAGACATTGGGAGGCTGCCAGGATATTGTCGCGGCAAAAAGGTGCTGCTCACATTATGGCTATTGATGAGATTCAGAGGATTCCGGACTGGAGTACCACGGTGAAGAAATTGTGGGATGAGGATACTTTCGAAGGAGCAGATGTGAAGGTAATTATATCAGGATCATTAAACCTGCTGATATCAAAAGGACTTGCCGAATCACTTGCCGGGCGATATGAGATTACCCTGCTTAACCACTGGAGCCTTGCAGAAATGAGTGAGGCATTCGGATGGTCGGCCGAGCAATATGCCTGGTTCGGAGGCTATCCCGGGTCGGCTCCCATTGTAAATGATGAACAACGGTGGAAACAGTATGTGAGAGATTCCCTCATAGAGCCAACGATAGCCAAAGACATTCTTTTGATGACCCGCATCGACAAGCCTGTTTTACTGAAACAGCTGTTCAATCTGGGGTGTTCCTACTCAGGCCAGATACTCTCATACAACAAGATGCTGGGTCAGTTGCAGGACGCAGGAAATACAGTGACCCTGGCCGGATATCTTAATCTGCTTGATACGGCAGGGTTGCTGACCGGACTTGAGAAATACTCAGGCAGTACCGCCAGGCAGAAGCTCTCTAGTCCGAAACTGATGGTAAGGAACACGGCACTGCTTTCATCTTCCTTTCAGGATAGCCTCGAACAGATAAGAAACAGGCCGGAAGTATGGGGAAGAGTGGTGGAATCGGCCATCGGGTCCCACCTGGTTAACAGGTGCAGGGAGAATGACTGCAGTGTATGGTACTGGCGGGAAGGCAACGATGAGGTAGACTTTATTGTGCAAAACAGAAACCAAATTGTCGCCCTTGAAATCAAATCGGGAGCAGGCACCAGGAAGCGGTGCATTGACCGGTTCAGACACATATACCCTGAATCTAAAGCAATTATCGTCGGTGACGCAGGGATTCCATGGCAGGAATTTCTACTGATGGAGCCGCAGGATCTGGTAAAGGCGTGAGGGGCGCAGGGCAGTGGATATACGATTGAAGATTAACGATTGAAGATTAACGATTTAAGATTTCAGATATGCTTTGGTTATCGCCCTACTGGTCAATAGGGGCTGACTGGGAGCAGGGGTTGAAGGGCAATTGACATCAAGCATTTTGATTTCTGTTTGGTTTTTTGTATTTTTGTGAACTGTACATGCCATTTATTAGTATGATTGGTTCACGAAGCAACAGAATTGGCATTTTACCGGCGATCTATCCTGACAGCAGAACCGTGTTCAGGCTGATTGATATAGCCATGCTTACAGGTGAAGAAGATTTTCAAAGTCTGAACAAGAGCCTTAACTATTTTGTCCGTACCGGCAAGCTCGGCAATCCGCGCAAGGGTATTTACACCAAGCCGGCATTCAGAAAAGAAGAGCTGGCAAATACCATTTTCACCCCCTCTTACATTTCGCTTCAATATGTGTTACAGAAAGAGGGTATAATTTTCCAGTATGACTCCGTGATCACATCGGTAAGCTACCTGAGCAGGACAATTAGCGTCGACAACATACAACTGTCTTACAGAAAGTTAAAAGACACCATTTTAGTCAATACTACAGGTCTGTCTCAAATGGGTGGTATAATCAATATCGCCTCTCCTGAGCGGGCATTTCTTGATTTGCTCTACCTTGAAAGCCAGTTTTATTTCGACAGAATTGATATACTTGACAGGAGCCAGGTGTTAAAAATCCTCCCAATTTATGAATCAAAGGCTCTTACCCGCAGGGTTGAAAAAATTATGAAAAATGACTGACATCAACAGGCACAGGTTTTTAATGGTTCAGATATTGAAAGATATCTACTCTGACCTTGTTTTGGCCAACTCTCTGGGTTTTAAGGGAGGAACGGCCCTGATGTTCTTCTACGGATTACCGAGGTTTTCCGTCGATCTTGACTTCAACCTGACAGACAAGAAGAGGGAAGCCAAGGTTTTTCAAAGGGTAAAGGAGATAATTCTGAAACAGGGTGAAATATTCGATGAGGCAATAAAATTTTATGGTCCGGTCGTTGTATTAAGCTATGGGCAAGGCGAAAGGAAGCTGAAGGTAGAGATTTCAAACAGGGACTTCAATGACAGGTATGAGATCAAAAATCTTCTCGGAATCAGTATCCGGGTAATGGTAACTGCCGATATGTTTGCTCATAAACTCTGTTCCCTGCTTGACCGTCCGTCCCTGGCCGGCAGGGATATCTTTGACACCTGGTTCCTCCTAAAGAATAGTTTCCCGGTGAACAAGGAGATCATAGAAAAGAGAATGAACAAACCCTTTTCTGAGTATATGAGGGATTGCATTAAGAGGCTTGAAGCTGTTGATGACAGAATAATAATGCAAGGGACAGGGGAGTTGACCGATCAGCAGCTGAAAAGTTTTGCCAGAAAAGGGATGCGCGGTGAAACAATCGAATTACTTAGATTCTATGAGAAGTATCCCATCCTCGATGAAAGAATGGGGTGATTTATGAAGGGTACGGGGGATTTCAGATATGCGTTGATGATTTCCCTGCGGTCAAACAGAGTTATGGACGAAAAGGGTAATTAGCGCAGGCGGAGCGAAGCGGAGGCCCGTACCGAAGGTCAGGAGCTGGTTACATGAGCGAAAAGGTGGACATTGGACCGATGCCAAGCTTCAGTTCTACAACGACCTGTAATCTTTTAAATTAGTAAACTCACAACAAAACCAATGCGATTTAAAACAATTTCACTTTTTGTGTGTTTAATCTTATGGTGAAACAGATTTTCTCCATATTGTTTTCATTTATCCTCCTGGCAGGTCATTCACACCTGACCATAGGAATGCATTTTTGCGGTGGCGAAGCTGTTGAATCCAAAATTGTATTAGGTGAATTACATCTGGCTTGTGACATGATGGATATTGAAGAATCTTGTGATGATTCTGGAAATTCTAATAAAAGTCAGGCCAGTTTTGACAACAATCCCTGTTGCGAAACAGAGTATCAAACCATTCAACCACCGGAAGATATTTTTAAGGATGCAACTCAGATAGCTTTTAATATTGATTTTGCCGTTGCACCTGTTTATTCCACATTGAACCCTGATTTATTTCCAAAGACAACCCATCTCTCTTTTAGGCAATATCATTCGCCCCCCATTGAAAAAGACATACAGGTGCTTTTGCAGACTTTTCTGATTTGATTTTAATAGTTACGATCTGGATCATGCTGCAAATTGTAGTGTGATTTTTGGTGAATTGCACCAATGTATAATTATTATTCAAATTAAAATCTAAGCATCATGCTCAATAAGATAATTAAGTATTTTTTAGAGAACAAGCTGGTAACAGTACTTGTTCTCACCGGTTTGGTTGGATGGGGAATCGTTACCGCTCCTTTCGGCTGGCAGATTGGTGTTTTGCCATCAGATCCTGTGCCCGTGGATGCAATACCGGATATTGGCGAAAACCAGCAGATAGTGTTTACTCCCTGGAATGGTCGTTCGCCACAGGATATTGAAGACCAGATATCCTATCCCTTAACCACTTACCTTATGGGTATTCCCGGTGTAAAAACCATTCGCAGCTCGTCTATCTTTGGTTTTTCCAGCATCTACATCATCTTTAATGAAGATATCGAATTTTATTGGTCTCGTTCCAGAATTTTAGAAAAACTCAGCTCGTTGCCTTCCGGTCTTTTACCCGAGGGGGTTCAGCCCTCTTTGGGACCTGATGCAACTGCATTGGGACAGGTTTACTGGTACACCCTGGAGGGGCGTGATAAGGACGGAAACCCCACCGGGGGATGGGATTTGCACGAGATACGAACTGTTCAGGACTTTTATGTAAAATATGGACTAAATGCCACAGAAGGAGTTTCGGAAGTAGCATCCATTGGGGGCTATGTGCAGGAATACCAGATCGACGTGAATCCCGATGCGTTGAAAGCTTACAACATACCACTGTACATGGTGATGACGGCTGTACAGAAATCGAACCGGGATGTGGGAGCCAAGACCATTGAGATTAACCAGGCTGAGTACCTTGTGCGCGGACTGGGCTATGTGAAAAAGACCGAAGACATTGAAATGGCAGTAGTTGCCGTGCAGGATAACGTTCCCATAAGGATTAAAGACATTGGTGTGGTTACGTTGGGGCCGGCTTCACGAAGGGGGGTTCTCGATAAAGACGGCGCCGAAGTGGTAGGCGGGGTTGTTGTGGCACGCTATGGTGCGAACCCCTTGCAGGTAATCAACAATCTAAAAGATAAAATTGATGAAATCTCACCCGGACTGCCTAAAAAAACACTTGCCGATGGTACTGAAAGCCAATTGACCATTGTACCTTTCTACGATCGCTCCACATTAATTTACGAAACCCTTGGAACACTGGAAGAAGCACTTTCGCTCCAGATTCTGATCACTATTCTGGTAATTATAGTAATGATTTATAACCTTAGGGCATCATTCCTTATTTCAAGTTTGTTACCCATTGCCGTGCTCATGGTATTTATTGCCATGAGGTATTTTGGAGTTGATGCCAACATTGTAGCTCTATCGGGTATTGCTATTGCTATTGGAACCATGGTCGATCTGGGCATCATTCTCTCAGAGAATATCGTCAAACACATGGACGAGGCCCCGCCCGGGCAAAAATTAATTACCACTATTTACAATGGTTCAACCGAAGTTAGTTCGGCCATTCTTACTGCTGTTTCGACCACCATGGTGAGTTTTATTCCCGTGTTTACCATGCAGGCTGCCGAGGGCAAACTTTTCGTGCCGCTGGCCTTTACCAAAACATTTGCTTTGGTTGCGGCGCTCATTGTAGCACTGATCATACTACCCACCCTGGCACACTGGTTTTTCGGCCTCAAGATTAAAAATTCCCGCAGCAATATATGGGTCAATATTTTTCTCGTTGTGGCCGGGGTTGCCGGGCTTATTGGAGGTAATATATGGGCCGGAGCATTACTGGTATTATTTGGCAGTATACCATTTCTTAAACCCCTTATTGCTGACAGAGGCCTGTTTAAAAATCCATTTTTCAGGAAAGTACCGGATAATTTTGAATTGGTATTGGCGATTTTCGGCGTGATATGGCTTCTGGCAAAATACTGGTTACCACTCGGGGCAGGGAAAAGCGTAGCGCTCAACTTCATCTTTGTATCGCTTCTGGTTGGATCTATTTTGGGGGCTTTTACGCTTTTACAGTTTTCCTATAAAAGAATTCTGATCTGGATCTTAAATAATAAAATCAAGTTTTTATTGATTCCTGTCATTTTGATGCTGCTCGCTGTGAATATCTGGCTTGGGTTTACAAGCGTTTTCGGTTTTGTAGCCAAGGGTACTGATAAAATTGGCTGGAACATCCGGACAACTGCTGTCTGGTCAGGATTGGCCCACACATTTCCCGGAACAGGAAAAGAGTTTATGCCCTCTCTCGATGAAGGAAGTTTTCTGCTTATGCCAACCTCAATGCCACACTCCGGGGTTGATTACAACCGAAAGGTGGTTGGCCAGCTGGATATGTTGTTAACCAATATCCCTGAAGTAGAGCTTACGGTTGGAAAACTGGGCCGTGCAGAATCTGCGCTTGACCCAGCTCCGGTTTCCATGTTCGAAAATATTATCAACTACAAACCCGAATATGCTCTCGACCATAAAGGACACCGTATGCGCTTTAAAACCGATAAACCCGGGCACTTTGTTTTGAAGAATGGAGAAGCATATGATAATGAAGAATTGCTGGCTAAAAACATTACGTCAGATGAACTGATACCGGATGAGAAGGGTAACTATTTCAGAAACTGGCGCGAACACATAAAATCGTCCGATGACATTTGGGCAGAAATCGTTGCAGTAACAAAAATACCTGGTGTTACATCTGCCCCGAAACTTCAACCCATCGAAACGCGACTGGTCATGTTGCAAACCGGGATGAGGGCTCCCATGGGTATCAAAGTGTACGGCCCCGACCTTAAAACCATTGAAGACTTTGGGTTAAGGCTGGAAGGTATTTTAAAAGAGGTCCCATCGGTTAAAGCCGAAGCTGCTTTTGCCGACCGTATTGTTGGGAAACCCTATATGCACCTGAACATCAAAAGGGATGAAATTTCGCGCTACGGATTGAATGTGGAAGATGTGCAGCAGACCATTGAAACAGCCATCGGTGGGATGAAAATTTCATCTACGGTGGAAGGACGTGAACGCTTTCCCATACGGGTCCGGTATCCGCGTGAGTTGCGCGACGACCCCGAATCGCTTGGGAATATTCTGATTCCAACACCAACAGGGGTTCAGGTTCCGCTTAGTCATGTGGTAGATATAGAATACATACGTGGCCCCCAGACCATTAAAAGTGAAAATACTTTTTTAGTGGGTTACGTGCTTTTCGATAAAAAAGCAGGTTACGCCGAGGTCGACGTGGTTAATGATGCCCAGGAAATGATTCAGCAAAAAATTGATGCAGGTGAATTGATTGTCCCGGCAGGAGTGAGCTACAAATTTTCAGGAAGTTATGAGAATCAGGTTCGGGCCGAAAAGCGCCTGAGCATTATTCTTCCACTGGTATTTATAATCATCTTCCTGATACTCTACTTTCAATTCAAATCGGTTACAACATCGCTCATGATATTTACCGGTGTTGCCATGGCTTTCAGCGGTGGCTTTATTATGCTTTGGCTCTATGGACAGGGCTGGTTTGCCGATTTTTCGGTTTTTGGAACAAACATAAGGGACCTTTTCCAGATGAATACCGTCAATTTGAGTGTGGCTGTATGGGTTGGGTTTATTGCCCTTTTTGGTCTGGCCACTGACGACGGCGTTTTAATGGGAACCTATCTTGACCAAAGCTTCGAACGGAACCGTACCAAAACGATTAAGGAGATCAGGGCCGCTGTTGTCGAAGCCGGTGAGCGGAGAATAAGACCTGCCGTTATGACCACCACCACTACCATCATTGCACTTTTGCCGGTGCTTACTTCAACAGGTCGTGGTGCCGACATTATGGTGCCAATGGCCATTCCGGCTTTTGGCGGTATGATTGTGGCGGCCATTACATACTATATTGTACCTACGCTCTATAGCATGCGTGAAGAGTATAAACTTAAGAAATTGTAATCATGAGAAAATATATAGTCATAGTATTGGCATTGGTATTTTACAGCCTGGCGGGCTTTGCCCAAACGCTGGAAGAATATTATAAAATTGCTGCCGAAAACAATCCGGGCTTACAGGCAATGTATAAAGAATATGAAGCAGCCCTGCAAAAAATTCCACAAATGAGTACCTTGCCCGACCCGACTTTTTCTTTCGGGTACTTTATCTCTCCGGTGGAAACCCGTGTCGGGCCCCAAAAGGCAAGGTTTTCATTAACGCAGATGTTTCCGTGGTTTGGTACGCTAAAAGCACAGGGAGATGCAGCGGCATTAATGGCAGAAGCAAAGTTTCAAAGTTTTATTGATGCCCGTAACAAACTCTTTTTACAGGTGGCTTCTGCTTATTATCCGGTCTACGAATTAAAGGATTGGATACGCATTGAACAGGAAAACATCAGCATTTTGGAATCATATATAACCATAGCCAACCAGAAGTTTAAAAATGGAACGGGAAGCATGGTTGATGTTCTGCGCGTGGATATTTTGCTGAAAGAAGCCCAAACCAATCTGAATATTCTTAAGGAAAAGGAAAAGCCCCTGCTAACCGGTTTCAATAGACTATTAAACCGCACAGATGACGAACCGGTAACTATCAGCAATTCTTTAAGAGCAGATACCCTGGCGTATAATTTCAGGAAAGATTCACTGATTGCAAACAATCCAAAATTAAAAGCACTTGATTTTAAATTTCAATCGGTCGAAGCTGCAGAGCTTGCTGCCCAAAAACAGGGATTGCCAAAATTGGGTGCGGGATTGGATTATGTTTTGGTGGGTGAACGCACAGATGTGTCAATGCCCGATAACGGTAAAAATGTACTCATGCCGATGGTAAGTATTAGTATTCCCATATTCAGGGCGAAGTACAAAGCCTCGGTAAAAGAAGCCCAATTGATGCAGGAAAGCTACATGTTTCAAAAACAGGAAGTGGCGAACACACTCTTTTCCGAATATGAATCGGCATGGTTTCAGGTTCAGCAGCAATCTCAACTGCTTTCACTTTATGAACAGCAAATACAGACCACGCAGCAATCGTTAAACCTGCTTTTCACTTCCTATGGTAATTCAGGCAGGGAGTTCGAAGAAGTTTTACGTATGCAGCAACAATTATTAAAATACCAGAAAATGAGCTCAACAGCTTTAACCCAATACCATCTGGCTGTCGAGAAAATCAACTACTTAACATCAAAACAATATTAAAATGAAGACAATAGATAAGAAAACCATAATAATTGCCACAGCAACACTTGTTGTTGGATTGCTGGCTGGATGGCTCATATTTGGCGGAAATAAGAGCAATACGCACGATGACCACGAACACGTTAAAACTGAAATAAACAGTGAGACTGTCTGGACCTGCTCCATGCACCCGCAAATTCGTCAAAACGAGCCGGGCGACTGCCCCATTTGCGGCATGGATTTAATCCCGTTGGAGGATAACCAGAACGATGTAATTGAACCCAATGCCATTAGCATGTCGCCAACAGCCATGCAGTTAGCCAGTGTGAGTACAGCCCTTGTGGGGAAGATGAACCCGGTAAAACAAGTTCGCTTAAACGGGAAAGTGCAGGCCGACGAACGTCTGGTTTATTCGCAATCATCGCATATTCCGGGCCGGATAGAAAAACTGCTGGTGAACTTCACAGGCGAATATGTGAACAAGGGACAAACCATTGCCTATGTATATTCACCTGAGTTGGTTACGGCACAGGAAGAATTGTTTGAGGCACAGAAGATAGCCGGTTCGCAGCCCCAATTATTTGCCGCTGCCAAAGAAAAGCTGAAAAACTGGAAACTTTCTGAAAGGCAAATTGATGAAATCCTTACTTCAGGAAAAACAGTGGAGGAATTTCCCATACAATCTGATATTTCAGGGTATGTAACCTCCAAAAAGATCAATCCGGGAGACTATGTTGGCAGAGGGGAAACCATCTACGAAATTTCTGACCTTTCCAGGGTCTGGGTATTGTTTGATGTGTATGAATCAGATATGACCTGGATAAAAAAAGGAGACAAAGTAAACTTTTCCATCGCTTCTTTACCCGGAGAAACATTTACAGGAAGCATAAGCTGGCTAGATCCGGTAATTGACCCAAAAACACGGGTGGCAAAAGCAAGGATAGAGTACAGCAATGCCAATGGTAAACTGAAACCTGAAATGTTTGCCTCAGGAACGGCAGAATCAAGAATGGCCAATAAATCCATTGCCCTGGTTGTACCCAAAACTGCTGTGATGTGGACAGGTAAACGCTCAGTGGTTTATGTAAAGTTAAGTTCCGAACAGGGAGTCAGTTTCATCATGCGCGAAGTTACCCTGGGTCCGGCACTCGGCGAAAGTTTCGTGGTAGAGAGCGGATTAATGGAAGGGGAGGAAATAGCCGTTAACGGCACATTCAGTATCGATGCCGCCGCACAGTTGGCAGGCAAACCAAGCATGATGAACCCGGAAGGCGGAAAGGTAATGACCGGACATGATCACGATGGAATGGATATGGGTGAAAACACATCAACGAATGAGGAGGTGAAAAAGGCACTACCAGAAGTATCACAATCTTTGCCCGTTGATATAAAAGTCAGAGAAGCTTTACAACCTTTATATGCTGCCTACCTGAAATGGAAAGACGCTCTGGTAAATGATAATTTTGCTGAAGCTCAAAACCCGGCAACAAACATGAAGTCAGTTTTGGATAAAATCAATATGAGCCTTTTTAAGGGTGATGCCCACAATGCATGGATGGATTATCAGGGAGGCCTGAGAAGAAGTCTGGAGCACGTTGAGCATTTTTCTGACATAGAACAATTACGAAAGGCTTTTCAGCCGGTTTCAGCAATTATGATTGAAATGACAAACACATTCACACCCCTTGAAAAAGCCATTTATGTGCAGCATTGCCCTATGGCCGATAGCAATAAAGGGGCAGATTGGCTGAGTTTAGAAAAGGAAATCAGGAACCCATATTTTGGAAGTTCCATGCTTACCTGCGGAGCAGTTACCAAAGAAATTAAATAAGCATTCTTTAATCATTTAATTTGTAATAACATGAAGACAAGAGTTCTAAGTTTAGCAAGCATGTTTCTTTTAGGAACATCATTAGTATTTGCACAGGCAAAAACCGAAAAGTTTGAAGTAAAAGGCAACTGCGGTATGTGCGAAACCCGCATCGAAAAAGCTGCAAAATCAGTTGAAGGCGTTACAACAGCCGACTGGAATCAGGAAACCAAGATACTTGTGGTTTCTTTCGATGAATCAAAAACATCGGTGCATAAAGTGCAGTTGGCCATTGCAAAGGTCGGGCACGATACACCCATGCACAAAGCTAAAGATGAAGTATACAACGCACTTCCCGGATGCTGTAAATACGACCGCACCGAAGTTAAAAAGAAGGTTTAAGTCGAGAAGGTATAAGCGCAGGGCGTAGAGCGAAGGTTTTTTTCGATTTGTTTTGCGGTGGGGGTGATGGAGAGGCCGCCTTTGCCGGTGCAGCAGAGTTCGTCGCAGAGTGCATGGCCGATGCTGTCCATCGCGTCGATAACCTCGTCGAGGGGGATAAGGGTAGCGAATCCTGCCATGATGGCATTGGCAGAGGTAATGGCATTCATGGCTCCGGCGATGTTCTTGCCGAGGCAGGGCACCTCTACCCTGTTGGCAACCGGATCGCATACCAGTCCGAGCAGGTTCTGCAGGGCAAAAGAGGCTGCATTGACAGCTTCCTGAGCGTTTCCACCAAGTAACTGTACCACTCCGGCAGCGGCCATGGCGCTTGCAGAGCCACATTCGGCCTGGCATCCTGCAACCTCGGCCGAGAAGGTACTGCGGGTAGCGATGAAGACACCGATCATTCCGGCAGCCAGCAGTGCCTTGATGGTCTCCTCTTCGGTGAAACCATATAAATCGGCACAACCGAGCAGAGTCGCCGGAACGACAGCGCAGGAACCTGCCGTTGGAGCAGCCACAATCGGATGGTAAGCACTTTTCGACTCCATCACAGCGGCTGTATTGCGGATAATGGTATTTACCAGGGGCGAGTCAAGTATCTTCCGGTTTTCAACAGCCTGGTCGATAAGATGGCTCTGCCTTCCGAGAATCCTGTCGCTGTATGAAGTACCTGCCAGTCCGGTTACCAGAGAGGCACGCATAACCTTAAGAATACCCGAGGCCAGATCCCACACCTCATCCCTGCTGATATTTCCGCGCTGCGACTCATACATGAGAGCCATCTCCCAGAGCCGGGTCTGCGCACCCGGCAGGATTTTGATCAACTCAGATGCACTTGTGAAAGGGACAAGACAGTCAGCCCGCGACAGTACCGGTACGACGGGCCCGGCAGACTGTGTTTTGTGTGCATTTAAGGCAGCAGCCATCTGGCCGACGAGATTGCTCCCGATGGCTTTTGAAGCTTTTACATTGATGAGAAAAGAGCCGCCTGCTGAGGCGATATCAACGAGTTCAATATTGCAGCCGGGGAATTTTGAGAGAAGAGATTCGCGGGTTGCCGCGATGTCGCTTTCGGGAAGTTTGTTGGTGTATAAGAAATACTCGTAGTATCCGCCGAAGAGATTTACCGTGAAGCCGTTCAGTTTGCGGAGATGGATCATTCCACCGCCGGTGGAGACAGCCACTATATCGGTTGTTTCTCCGGAGATAGATGTAACTGTTATTTTGGAGGTATTCGGGTGATCGTTTTCATAGTCGGTTATAAGGAACTGCAGGTCGATACCCATCTCCCTGACCAGGCGGATAGAATCGATGATACTGTCTGACTCCATTTCACACCCGAGTATGCCGCCGGCGATTCCGATATCCGATCCCTGTCCGTGGTAAGTAGTGGCCAGTGATCCGTCGGTACTGAAATCGACTACGAAAGAGCGGATTTCTTCACCCGCCAGCTTCGAGGCGAGTGAGCTGATGCGATAAGCGGCTGCTGTGTGCGAGCTTGATGGTCCCAGCATAACCGGACCAAGCACATCGTTGAAGATACTGACAGGGGTGTTCATGTTTCTAAAATACAAAATCGTTTCCAGAGTTACGCTCTACGGCTTTGGCGTATGCATACTCAGCAATGGCATGATCCTGCACGGCTATGCCGACAGACTTGAAGAGGGTGATCTCATCGGGGGTAGTGCGGCCGATAGTCTGTCCGACCAACAGGCTGCCGATCTCTCCACGGTAGTTATCCATATTCAGCGTGCCCTTCTTCAGGGGATTGATAATATCACCGCTTTCGCTGAAGCATGACTCCTCATGATCGACATACAGCAATGCGCTTTTGAACAGGTCGTCGGGCAGTTCCTGCATCTGAGGATTGTATGATCCGACGGCGTTGATATGGACTCCGGGTTTCAGCGAATCAGTTGTGAAGAGAGGTTTGCCGGATGGTGTGGCGGTGCAGATGATATCGGCACGGGGCAGGAACGAGAGATCGTCGGCGACGGTGATATTGCAGGGGAATTTATTGTTGAAGTGATGCGCGAGGCGTTCGGCGCTTTCGCGGTCTGTGTCAAAGACATATGCCTCTGTGATCTCTCTTACGCTGCAGACGGCTTCGAACTGAGTATAGCCTTGTGTTCCCCCGCCAAAGAGAGCAAGAACCCTGGAATCTTCGCGGGCGAGGAGCCTCGTTGCCGCTCCCGATGCGGCACCGGTGCGGATAGCCGTGAGGGTTGCGCCGTCGATGATGGCTTTGATGCTGTTGGTTTCTGTGTCGGTGAGGATTACCAGGCCGCGGATGGTGGGGATGTGCTTTGGGTGGGCGGTTTTAAGCTGGCTGAGGAGTTTTACGCTGAGGGTGTGTTGTGAGGGGAGCCAGCAGGGTTTGTAGAATGAGGCGATTTCGCCGGGGCCGATGTCATTGACGGTTCTGAGGGGCATGACGTAGAGGCCGCGGGATAGGTCTTCGAAGGCTTTGGCGATGACGTCGATGGCTTCATCCAATGTCATGAGGGTGCGAATGTCGCTGGCGGAGAGGATTTTGGTGGGAGTGGGGGTCATTGGTATGAGGTGTGGGGTGAGGGGTGTGGGGTGTGGGGTGTGGGGTGTGGGGTGAGGGGTGTGGGGTGTGAGGTATGGGGTTTGAGGTATGGGTTTGCAGGTTGCGGGGTTACTCCCTTCGGTCGTGAGCTCGCTGCGCTCGGTTCAGGGCAGACGGTGAAGGGTGGATGGATAAGGGCCAAATAGGGTTGTTTTCAGCCAGGATCGGTACATCGGATCCTGAAAAGAGAGGATACCTGCGTTATTGTCAAGAATTTCCTTTTCGATAAGCGCATTTCTGGCTCTTGTTACGTTCGAAGAAGACATAAGACGATACTTTTCGATAACCTCAGCTGATGATAATGCTGTCTCGCCTGCCAAAACAGCCTTCAGGAAGTTGATCTGGCTGTTGCTAAGTGTCTCGGTTATAGATGCAAAGAGGAGGCTTAGCTGTTCAATCAGAGACTGATGGGCCTCCCCCACTATTATATCATCACACTCCTTTTCGGTCCGCAACCAGACCTGCTGTGACAGCTGCTGGACATAATAGGGATGGTTATCGGCAAGCCTGGCTATCTGTTCTGCCTGGGCGCCTGAAATTGTCTTTCCGGTTGCGGAAAATCTTTCAGATATGAAATCAATCCATGACCCAGTATCAATTTTCTCGAGAAAAATCAGATCTCCGAACTTATAGAACGGCATTGACGGATTGGTAAAGACATCGAGAAGCATATGCCGTTTACTGCCATAAAGACAATATGATACATTCTGATGCTCCTGCCAGTGCGACCGCAGTCGTTTCTGAAAAAATAACGGGTCGTCAAATCCTGATATATTCTGGAATTCATCTATGCAAATCACCAGCCTGATACCTTTCTCTGAAGCTACTTTCTCAGCCAGATCGAGCACCTCCCGGGGATCACTTTTTAATTCCTTCCAATCAAAATTCAATGAGAACTCATTTGTAAGATCAGCGCTCAGTACTATCCTGGGGACAAGCCGTACAAGGAAGCGTTTGGCAGCATCTACTGATTCCTGCCACTTTGAAGAAGCCGATTTCAGAACTGCCATTGCAAGGAGCTCATAGAACTGCTCCTCGTTTCTTACGCTGAAGAGATCTATCCTGCAAATGCGAAGGTTATACCCGTTCGCACCTGCAATTGAAGCAGCTTTCTCAACAAGTGAGCTTTTTCCCCAGCGTCGTGGTGAGATTATTATGGTGTTGATCAGGGAGTCAAAGTTCTTTACCAGCCGGTCTGTTTCCTGTTCACGGTCGGCAAAATTCTCGTTTTTGGCTATTTTACCAAATACAAA